>JALSTM010000182.1 GCA_026983715.1 Desulfobacterales bacterium | reverse complement strand
TAAAACATAATTGCAGGTAATTTCAATGGAAAAAGTATTTTCGATTCTTTACAAACCGATAGGAATTATCCACAGCCCTTTCAGGAAGGGAGAAAAGGCTCCGCCTCCCCAAGGGATATATGATCCGGAAAGCTCTGGCTATGTGGATATCTACCCACAATTTGTAAAAGGTCTTCAAGACCTGGAAGGATTTTCCCACATTATCCTGCTCTTCCATTTCCACCTGTCTTCCGATTACGAACTGTTATGTTATCCGAGAGGAAGCAGCCAATTAAGAGGGGTATTTGCTACTAGAAGTCCACGGCGCCCTAATCCCATCGGATGCTCCGTGGTAGAACTTGTAAGAATTGATGGTCCAAGGTTGCATATCAAAAGGGTAGACATGTACGATGGTACCCCTCTTCTGGACATCAAGCCCTACGTTCCACTTTTTGACGAAGCCAAGGATCTTGCAGAAAAAGTCGGCGCCAAGGTTAAGCTGGGATGGCTATCCGAGAGGTTCAAAAGGGAAAGGCGGGAAGGAATTTTGTGAATTCTTTGGAAGGTTGGGGCAGTTTTGTGTTGCTTCCGGAAGAATATAGAAATATATTTAGATCTGGTTTGTGATTTATTGTTTAAAACTCTGCCTCCAACCGGTGAGTTTAATGAAATCTGTGAAGGAGAAACCTTTCACAATTCCAAAATGATACACAGAACCTGACAGAAGTGATAAACTATGTTTAAGACCATCCGAAGCAAAACCATCGGAATTTTCGTAATAAGTCTTTTTTTTACCTGCATAGTGGCACTTCTTTACTGGGGTAGCGTAAGATCCATAAAGTATAAAATGGCTCTTGGAGAGCATTTCGAAGATCTTCTAAATGACATCCTGGAAGTGAGGCGTTTCGAAAAGAATTTTCTTTTGTACCATGACATGGAGGACTTGGATAAAAACCTGGAATATCTTTCCAAGGTTGAAAAATTTGTAGATCAATACCAGGAAGACATTAGAAGGATTGTTGGGGAAGGAAAGTGTGATAAATTCCTAAAGAGTCTTAAAGAGTACAGACTTCTCATGTCTTCTTTTAAAGTTAGCAGTTCCAGGGATGCCGCGGGCTTGGAAAAAGTTAGGGGTTCCGGTAAAGCACTGGTGGACTTTGCGATCAACCTTTTAGAAACAAAAAGAAAGCATATCCACCAAGCGATAAACAGGACCACGGTTATTCCTTTTCTGTTTTTTGCTATTGTGCTGGCGTTGCAACTCCTGATCCTCCAGTTATTGTCAAGGTTACTAGAACCTCTTTCCCTCATTAAAGAAACAACAAAGAGGGTTGCCCGGGGGGACTTCAGCCCGATCCCTTACGAATGTCACACGAAAGATGAAATTTGTGAATTGATACATGCCTTTAACAGGATGGCCGAGGAACTAGAAACCCAGCAGGAAGCATTAGTACAGTCAAGGAAGATTGCCGCTATTGGGACCTTTTCCGCCGGGATTGCCCACGAATTAAATAACCCCCTCAATAATATATACCTTTCCGCCGAGACTCTGCTAGATGAGTCTGGGGACAAGCTCGACCCCGAGGAAAAGGAGTTGATACTTGATATACTGAACCAAGCAGACAGGGCGGGTGAGATAGTCAGAAATCTTCTTGACTTTTCCAGGAAAGACAAGCCTTCGTTTGAGGAACTTTCCGTTTCGGATGTAATAAACAAAACAGTTAAACTTGTCAAAAACCAGGTAATGTTAACTGGGATTGAACTTAAGGTGGAAATCCCTGATGATCTTCCTGTAATAAGGGGGCACCTGAGAAATTTGCAGCAGGTTTTCTTGAACCTTCTCCTTAACGCCATACAGGCCATGCCTGATGGTGGCAAGATCTCCATAGAGGCCTACGATTATTCCGATAAGTTTGTGCGAATTGACGTATCAGACACGGGTCATGGGATTAAGCCAGAGGACCTTGAACATATTTTTGAGCCTTTTTATACCACGAAAGGAGTAGGACGTGGAACTGGCCTTGGGCTTGCGGTAACCTATGGACTGGTTAAAAAACACGGCGGTTACATAGAAGTTGAAAGCGAGGTTGGCGTAGGAACAACTTTTTCTGTTTATCTTCCAAAAAGCGGTGCAGAAAAGGGGGAAGTTGATAAAAAATGAAGGGTAGATTGGCTGTTGTAGACGACGAAGTAACAATTTGTCGTCGTCTTGCCCATGTATTTTCTAAAGATGATTTCGATGTTGAAACCTTCGGTTCGGCTTCTGCATTTCTTCAGCGAATAAGGCAAACATCGTTCGACATCGTCCTGGTGGACCTCAGGCTACCTGATGTTGACGGACTTGAAGTCTTAACGAGGGTAAAACGGTTGAATCCTGATACGGAAGTGATCCTTGTTACTGGCTACGGTTCTATTGAAACCGCAATCAAGGCTATTAAGCTTGGGGCATTTCACTACGTAACAAAACCATTCAAGATCCGCGAACTGGCATCCCTGGTAAATAGAGCGCACGAGAAGATTGAACTCCGAAAGGAAAATCGTAAACTTAGGGAAATGCTCAAGGGCAAGGATGTAATAAAGCAAATAGTTGGAAAAAGTCCCGCCATGCAGGAAGTTTTTAAACTTATTTACAAGGTTGCTGCGGTGGACTGCAATGTACTGCTTCTTGGGCAGAGCGGGACCGGGAAAGAACTTGTGGCCAGGGCTATCCATGAGTTGAGCCCTCGGAAAAATCGACCCTTCGTTGCATTTAACTGTGGAGGATTTACGGAAGAATTGATTACCAGTGAGCTTTTTGGTTATGAAAAGGGTGCTTTTACAGGTGCCCATGCAACGAAGATTGGATTGATGGAAGCGGCATCGGGGGGGACGGTTTTTTTAGACGAAGTCACCGAGATGTCCCTTTCAATGCAGGTAAAACTTCTGCACGTTATTCAGGAAAAAAGGATCCTGCGGGTGGGTGGCATAGAGCCCGTTAATCTGGATATCAGAATTATTGCTGCCAGCAACAAGGACCTTAAACACGAGGTTTCCCTCGGTAACTTCAGGGAAGACCTTTACTTTCGCCTAAACGTTGTGACCATAAAACTTCCCCCCTTAACCGAGCGCAATGGGGATATTTCTCTCCTGATTTCCCACTTTATCGATAAATACAGTACCCTTTTTGGCAAAAAAGTTAGAGGAATAGACAAACTGGCAAAGGATATCCTTCTGAATTACAGTTTTCCGGGGAACGTGAGGGAGCTGGAAAATATCATTGAAAGGGCCGTGGCGCTGACTGAAAAGGATATGTTGACAGTGGACGACCTCCCGGCGGATCTTAGGGAGCTCGAATTCGATACCTTTGAAGGGGAAGGACTGTTGCCTCTGGAAGAAGTGGAGAAACGCTACATAATGAAAGTTCTAGAGAAAACTGGACACAACAAAGCCATGGCAACTCAAATACTAAAAGTGCCTAGAACAACTTTATGGCGAAAATTAAAAAAGTACGGGCTTGAATCATCCCTCGTATCCGGAAGGTCGCTGAAAAAAACATTTTAGCGGGTTTCACTTTGAAATAGCATTTGTTTGCAATATCTCAATTTATTTCATAATGAAACAAATCTAGCTCTTCAGTGATTCTGTTTGGTGAAATTGTGCTGGCATTTCAATAATGTAATTTCTGGCACTATGCTTGCTTTGGCAAAGGTCGGGGTATTTTGCACATGGAAAGAATACTTGTTTGCGTTGAAGCACAGCGCGGGGCGTGGGAAGCCCTGGATAGAGCGTTCAACCTTGCCGAACGCCTGAGTGCACACGTGTCTGTGCTCCTTATTTACCCGGAACAATGGGTAGAAAATGTAGCAAGTGACGAGGAAGAATCGGTAAGGGAAAGATTGGAGTTAATGCTTGAAGATGCTGAATCAAAGGGTATTTTCGTAGAGTTTTATGTTTGTAGAGGGTCCTATGAAGAGGAGGTGATAAGTTTTGTCGAAGAGCATGGGATAACTCACCTGATTGTTGAACAGGCGGATGAGGGTTACAAGGAGAGTGTAAAATGTTTAAAAGCACACCAGAATATCAGACATCGTGTTCAATGTAGAATAGAGATTGTGCAAAAGAGAACTTAAACTTCATCGTGGGAAGGATGGGATTATGCATCTACCGTGGTATTTATATCTACCGATTGCAGGAAGCAGTGTTAACATTTTACTGGTATTGAGTCTAGGACTTCTAGTTGGGCTTTTGTCAGGAATTTTTGGAGTTGGAGGAGGCTTCCTTATGACTCCACTCCTGATCATGATAGGGATACCTCCTACAGTTGCTGCCGCTTCGGATTCTAATCAGATAGTTGGAGCATCTACGTCTGGTACCATCGCTCATTTCAGACTAGGGAATGTAGATTTCAAAATGGGGATTCTCCTGTTAATAGGTGGGGTGATTGGAGGTACAGTCGGAGTTCAAATTATCAAGGTACTGAGGCAGCTTGGCAATGCCGACTTTTTGATAAAAATTACTTATGTACTTATGCTGGGTTTTATTGGAAGCTATATGCTCCTGGAAAGTTTACAATCATTAAAGAAAAGTAAAAAAGAAATCGAGGTTGCCGAAGTCCCAATTCCGACAAAGGAATCGAGATATGCACAATTGGTCAAAAAACTGCCTTTCCAAACTGATTTTACGCGGTCAGGAGTACGGTTGTCCATACTTATGCCCCTGGTGCTCGGGGTATTCGTGGGTATCCTGGCTGCCATTATGGGAGTGGGAGGCGGATTTATCATGGTCCCGGTCATGGTGTATCTGTTGAGGATGCCCATGCACGTTGTGGTGGGGACAAGCCTCTTCCAAATACTTTTTACCTGCATTGACGTTACCATAATGCAGGCATACACTAACCACACCGTTGATTTTGTTCTCGCGTTGTTACTGCTTTTAGGTTCAACCGTGGGGGCTCAGTTCGGAGCAAAGATAAGCAAAAAGCTAAAGGGAGAACAGATCAAGATATTTTTGGCTATCCTGGTGCTTTTGGTAATGGTGAAAATGTTGCTGGGGCTTTTACTGCCACCTAAGGTTTTCTTGGCTTATACTGGAGGGCATTAAGAAAATGAGATGGAAAAAAGTTATAATATTTAATGTGATAGTTACTATCAGTCTATTGTTCTTGCTTCCGGGTTTTGGAAACTGTACTCAAAAGATCCAGGTAAAGGTTGAACCCGCCAGTTTATTGCTTGGTACCTTCTATAGGGGTGCAGACATCAAGGTAATGGGGAGTGTTCCTGCAGGCAGCGACGTAGTCGTTAGGTTCATGGGTATAAAAAAAGATCTTCACTTGAAGAAAAAGGGAAAAGTACTCGGGTTGCTTTGGATGAACCTGGATACCTTTGTTTTTAAAGGTATTCCAAACGTTTGTCTTATTTATTCAAACAAACAACTCGCTTCTGGGTCCAGGGAGGCCAGTGGGAGCAGTAACGATGCGTGGAGGTTAAGCTTGGAGGCTCTTGAAAGTCAGATAGATATCGAACCTGAGCCCAAAGATAAAACTTTCCTCGTCAAGGAACTTGTAAAAATGAAGAAACTCGAAGGCCTTTACGTTGAGAATTCCGAAGGTGTTAAGGTTACTCAGAAAGGTGGAGATATCGAGCCATTTGAAGCTCACGTGAAGGTTCCGTCATCGCTGACTCCGGGTAATTATGCCGTGGAAGTTTACGCGCTTGCGGACGGAAACATTACAGGTAGTAAGGTAATACCAATAGAGGCAAAACTGGTAGGACTGCCGGCTTTCTTATACAAGATGGCCTTCAAGCATGCTTTGCTCTACGGTGTTTTGGCCACAATTGTTGCCATTCTTGGTGGGCTCCTTATGGGACTGATATTTGGTGCTGGCAAGGGAGCTCACTAGCCGCAAGGGGTTTTAATGGGAAGTTTTGAGCGCATAAAACATAAGCTTGCCTTTTGGCGGACCAGGACGGATCCAACTTCTTTTGCGGTCCTGTTTGCCAGGTTTCAAAGCATACTAAAAAGAAACAACGAAATACTTGAGATCATGGCAGACATGGGGGACAAGCTCGGAGGTGATTACGTATTTGATCGCCAGTACATAATTGATGTAAGTAACAGGCTCAACGACCTGGTCTATAAGATAATCTATGACCTTAACATGCTCACATCTCAGAAATATGTTGACCTCTACCATGCATACGAGCGCATCCAGTCGCAGATCCAGGCAGAACTGGAAGGAAGACCTGCCTACGGAGATGAACGTCTGGTTGTTTTCTACGAGGAAGTTACCATGGATGATATCGAATCCGTGGGCAATAAAAACGCCAATCTTGGTGAGATTAATAGCGTGCTTGAACTTCTTACTCCTGATGGGTTTGTAATAACCACCAGGGCTTTCCACGAGTTCTTAGGTGAAAGCGGGATTGATAAGATCCTGAAAGATATTGAGAACGATATCAGGCACGGCGCCACTTCCTTGGAAACTATTTCTAAGGAGGTTACTGACAAGATACTCCAAAGTGAGGTTCCCACCGGTGTGGCAAAGGAAATAAGACGTGCTGTAACAAAGTTAAAGTCCAAGCTCGGTGAGGAAAGGATCTATTTTGCGGTTAGAAGCAGTGCCATAGAGGAAGATACGGAACACAGTTTTGCGGGCCAGTATGAAAGTTTTTTGAATGTTCCGGATGAAGAGGTGTTGGATTATTACAAGAAAGTAATAGCCAGTACTTACTCTCCCACAGCCTGGGAGTACCGCCAGCAAAAGGGATTCCTTGAGCACGAGATTTCCATGGCCGTAGGGTGCCAGCTTATGGTGAATCCTCGCTCAAGTGGTGTCCTTTACACGATGGATCCTATTTCACCAGAAAAAGATTTGATGGTGATATCAGCTACGTGGGGTCTAGGGGCTCCGGTGGTTTCCGGTGAGGCTTCTGCGGACAGGTATCACGTAAGCAGGGATGCTCCCTACACGGTAAAGCACTTAAATATTGTACACAAAGCGAAAATGCTTGTGGCGGAAGAAGGTGGCGGAACACGAGAAGTGGATGTCCCGGAAGACCGCCAGCATAAACCCTGTCTGACGTCAGAAGATATTGAACGTCTGGCTCACGTGGCAATGGTTCTTGAACGTTATTATAAAAGGCCCCAGGACATCGAGTGGGCAATAGGCGAAAACCATGAATTGATAATCCTTCAAACTAGGCCCCTGAAAGTCCAGTTACCATACATGGGAGAATTCTGTCTGCTTCCCGACATTACCCAGGGTCAGAAGGTACTTTTCGAAGGGAAGGGAGACGTTGTTCAAAGAGGCGTGGCATGCGGAACGGTATTCGTGATAGAGACTGACGATGACGTGGGCAAAGTCCCTATTGGTTCTATCGTTGTTGCTAGGCACACTTCTCCGAGATTGACCAAGGCGATAAAGCAAGCACTTGCTATTTTAACCGACATAGGATCTCCCACCGGGCACATGGCAACGGTTGCCAGGGAATTCAGGGTTCCTACCATAGTTAACACCGGTGTTGCCACCCAGATGTTAAAGACTGGCGATGAAATCACGGTTGACGCAACTCAAAATGTCGTATATGCGGGGAAATTCAAGGAGTTGTGCCTCTACGAATTGATTCAAGAAGATGTTTTTGAGGAATCATACGAGTACCGCCTCTTGAGAAGGATATTGAGAAAGGTGGTTCCGTTGAACATAGTTGATCCTCATGATGAAAGATTCAGGCCAGATGGCTGCCAGACGTACCACGATATTGTTCGCTTCGTACATGAAAAGGCCGTGGATGAGCTCATTCAAATCGGCGAAAGATCCAGTAAGTGGCTCAGATCAGGGCTTAAGCGTCTTGAACTTGATATACCTCTTGGTGTTTCGGTGCTTGACATTGGGGGAGGAATAAAAGAACTTGAAAATAAAAACGTCGTTACCATGGACATGATTACTTCCATACCAATGATAGCCTTCGTAAAAGGTCTTTGCCATGCAGGGTTGTGGGCTAATGAGCCTGTCTCGGTTGATCTCGGAAGTTTTATGTCTAGTCTTACAAGAACGTTTTCGTCTTCCATGGCTAGCCCGGAACAGGTCGGGAAAAATCTCGTGGTGCTGAGCAAGGAATACATGAACATGAGCCTTAGGTTGGGCTATCATTTTAACATAATCGACGTTTATATAAGTGATAGCGTAAACGATAACTACGCGTATTTCCGCTTCCTTGGAGGGGTGACAGAGATTACCAGAAGATCCCGAAGGGCTAGGTTTATAGCGAACATCCTGGAACAGTATGATTTCAGGGTCGAGATCAAGGGTGACCTGGTCATTGGGCGGATAAAGAAATTGCCAAGGGATGAAATGGAAAGAAGGGTCGTTTTACTGGGAGGCCTTGTAGCATATACCCGCCAGCTTGACGTGCTCATGAAACATGATGATCACGTGAATCATTTCGAGGAAGAATTCAAACAACGTATTGGCGGACTTTTGAGATAGGTGCTTTATCAAGGAGGAAATTTTATGAGTGAAGAGAGCAAGACTCGTATTTTAATTCTGGACGATGAACCTATCGTCTGTAAAAGGCTAAAACCCGCATTTGAGAAGCTTGGATACGAGGTGGAAGCCTTCACTAACAGTTCCGAGGCCATGGAAAGAGTTCAGGAACAAGATTTTGATATCGTCATTACCGACCTCAAAATGGAGGGCGTAGATGGAATGCAGTTTCTTACGGCTGTGAAGGAAAGGTCTCCTGAGACTGAAGTAATTGTAATTACAGGATTTGCAACCATGGAAACTGCCAAGGAATCTTTCCAGAAAGGCGTTTTTGATTTCGTGGCGAAACCTTTTAAAATAAGCGAAATTCGAGAAGTAGTGAAAAAAGCGGAAAGGAAGAAAAAAGCCGGTGAGGCTTCAGGGAAAGGTAAAGGGTAGGAGTCAAAGAGAGGGGTATAGAATATAGGGGGAATAATTGGACGAGGCGGACGTAAAAAAAGAAAATTAAAAATGATAAAGGAGCGTGTCAATGATTAAAGCGTTGGTTTATGTTGATCCAGATCTCTCATCTAGTATTGCCTTAAGATACACGTGTAATCTAGCGGGAATGTTTGACATGGAAATTCAGGCCATTCATGCTCACCAACCTGAGGGGCATTCACACATGGTTCATGCAGGGTGGGCAAGGAGAACCTGGGAGAAGATTCAACTGGAGGAGAGTAAAAAGGAAATTGAACAGCTTTTGACGGCGGAAAAGCAGTACTGTCCTGTTTCTATCCAGCCCATCGTTCTTGCGGGAGATCCCAAGAAAGAGATTCAGGAACATCTCGAAAAGGGAGGGTACGATCTTTTTGTTGAAGGCATTCGGCGGCCTCTTTCGTCCAAGGGTCTTGCTAAAAAGTTACAGAGTTCCCTGTACATGACTGCTCCCTGCCCGATACTCCTTGTGCAGAATTTAACACCGCTTGATAAGGTTTTGCTGGTCATAAGGGAACGGCCAACTACCAAGGCTATGTTATCAATGTTTAATAACCTGTTTAAGGGTGGTAAATGGACTATGGATGCAATGATACCGGAATTCCTGGTTAAATCCGTGGATGAGAAGGAGGCTGAAGAAGTCCTAAAGGAATGCGGTTTCGAAGTGGGAGATATACACAGGATAAAAAACACCCACCAAGTAGGAAGATTGCGTGATTACGGGCTAGTAGCGATTGGCGTTAATAGAGGCAAGATCGACAAGGCGCCACTGGTTGAGTTTGTGCAGCACCTTCCATCACCTATTCTTTTATGCTGGGCTTGACGGATCGCTGCTTTTCTGCCAAAAAATGGCATTACATGGAGAGCAGAACATAGTGTTCCAGGAACTCGGGAGGGAAATATGAGGATCTTGTTCGCTGCAGACACAATGCCATACAGCGAGTACGCACTTCAAGAGCTTGTTAATCTTGCGGAAAACACCCTTGCAGGTGTCACGATAGTTGGGGTTGCCAAAAGTAGCCCATCCCGGGATGTGCAAGGTGGTGTGTTCAGCTCTTTGAAGTTGGATGATCCGATGCTAAATGCACTTGACAGGTACAGGGAGATATTCTTGGGTCACTGGGAAAAGGGTGAATCGCCCTATGAGGCAAGCAACTGCAAGTATGAGTGGTTGACTTCCAGATCGACCGTATGGGAACAGATAAAGGTATGCAGGGGCAGTTTTAAGGATCTTAAAGTGAAGGTACGATTTGGTAACGTGGTAAAGGAAATTCTCGCAGAATCAAGGGAAACGGATAGCGATTTAATCATACTGGGTTGCACCAAGGGCCCTCAGTGTCTCTGGGAAGACGTGCCGTACGTACCAGAGAAAATAGTGAACGAGGCGGAATGTTCCGTATTTCTAGTCAAGGAAGCCCACCCCATAAATAAGATTTACGCGTGCCTTGACGAGACAAACATTACCCAGGAATCTCTGGAGATGATAAACCAGATGGTTACAATTCACAGGGCTGAGGTTGACCTGATAGGATTAACAAAAGGAATGGGAATTAAGGCGGACGTATATCCGTGGCTTGAAAAGGTACACGACTACCTTGAGAGTAAAAACATTAAAGTGTCTCTCAAGTACTACGAAATAAGTGATTTTGAGCCGTTTCTAAAAAGCGAAGTTAAAGAAGGTCTTCTGGCTCTGTGGATGGGTAAAAAATCCCTCCTCGATCGATTCTTTTCAAAAAGCACGATAGGCAGGTTTATTAAAACTTGTAGCACTTCCGTACTGGTGCTGAGGTAGCAGGTAACCCTATGGTACAAACAGACAATGAAGGCGCACATCATGGTGTAGAAGGCTCTAACGGAAGAGACTCTTCATACGTACTTAAATTAACCCTTGCTGCACTGGGTATCGTTTACGGGGATATCGGGACAAGCCCCTTGTACGCTGTAAGAGAGTGTTTTCGAGGTAGGGATGCACTCCCAGTAACTCCTGCCAACATTTTAGGAGTCCTTTCTCTTGTTTTTTGGTCCCTGGTTATTGTTATATCCTTTAAATACCTGGTCTTTGTTATGCGTGCAGACAACCGTGGTGAGGGTGGTATTCTTGCCCTGATGACGCTGGGCACGAGCTGTGTGAAAAAACGAGGAACAAAGTTACTGTTAATGACTGTCCTTGGGATTTTTGGGGCAGCCCTTCTTTACGGTGATGGCATGATAACGCCAGCAATATCGGTCCTTAGCGCCGTTGAAGGTCTTAACGTTGCAACCAAGCTTTTTGAGCCTTACGTAATTCCGATAGCACTTGCGATCCTTATAGCGCTTTTTATGTTCCAGAAACGCGGAACTGCAGGAATAGGGTCTATTTTTGGACCGGTAATGCTCGTCTGGTTTTCTGTTCTTGCCGTCCTTGGGATTAAAGAAATAATCAAGGACCCGAAGATTTTCATGGCGTTTGATCCGAGATTTGCCATCCATATATTTACAAAAGGCGGCTGGCGTGGGTTTGTAGTGCTTGGGACGGTATTTCTGGTAGTAACCGGCGGGGAAGCCCTTTATGCGGACATGGGACACTTCGGGAGAAAGCCGATACAGTTAGGATGGTTTTCTGTGGTCTTTCCTGCGCTCCTTTTGAATTACTTTGGGCAGGGAGCACTCCTTCTCGATCATCCGGAAGCTGTGGACAACTTATTTTATAAACTGGCTCCTTCGTGGGCCCTTTACCCCCTCGTGCTACTGGCTACCATGGCTACAGTGATCGCTTCACAGGCTGTGATATCAGGTTCTTTTTCCTTAACACGGCAAGCCATGCAGCTTGGCTTTAGCCCGCGCCTTACCGTATTGCATACTTCACGGGAAGAGATAGGGCAAGTTTATGTCCCTAGTATCAATTGGATTCTTTTGATTGGTACTGTTTGCCTGGTTATTGGTTTTCGCCATTCTGGCAATCTTGCCGCCGCATACGGTATTGCAGTGTCAGCGACCATGGTTATTACCACTCTTCTGGTCTTCGAAGTGGCTCACATCCTGTGGAACTGGAAACTGTGGCAAATTTTGCCGCTCACAATATTTTTACTGATCATTGACACGGGATTTTTCACTTCCAATATTACAAAGATTGCCTCAGGGGGCTGGGTACCAATTCTTGTAGCCCTAACCGTTTTTACCCTCATGACGACATGGAAAAAGGGTCGGGAACTGGTAAAGAAACGGATAGATGAGAAAGTGGTTCCCCTGAAAGAATTTTTGCAGCAAGTCAAAGAAAAAAGACCTTACAGGGTTCCCGGCACAGCAATTTTTCTTACTGGTAACCCTGTAGGTACACCTGTTCCGCTTATTCGAAATTTTCACCATAATAAAATTGTTCATGAGAGGATAATTCTTCTTCATGTTCGGATAGAAGAAGTACCGTTTGTCAGGCGAAAGCACAGATCAATAGTCGAAGAGATAGGGGAAGGTTTTTACAGGGTAATTCTCAGGTATGGATTCAGTGAGCATCCCAATGTCCTAAGGGGTTTGCGCCATCTAAAGAGTGAAGAGCTTGATATAAACCTTTCAGAAATAACATTTTTCTTGGGGCGCGAAACTTTACTGATAAAAGGGGACAGGGGAATGAAAACATGGCGAAAAGAACTCTTTGCTTTCCTCTCCAGAAATGCAAGGGATGCTACCCGATTTTTCCGCATTCCCCCCGATCAGGTTATTGAAATAGGAGTACAGATTAAACTTTAGAGATAAGGACACTCTGATAAATTCGGATTTAACTAGCAATCAATTTAAAAAACTAGCACGAGAACAATCCAAGATCCGTTATTCCGGCCAAAGCGAAGAGCCGGAATCTACGTCTATTTTAAACTGCCGGATCGATCCAGACATGACGTGCTAGTGGTTTTTAGGTATTTGAGTCATTAGTCAGAAGTTCGGTAATCCGCTTAGCCGCTTGACTGGGAGACAGTCTTATCGTTTCCAGCTTCTAATGAGTAATCCTGGTTAAAGAAACGTTCCAGGTACTGTTCAACAGTTTCTTCCGAAGACATGGCAATGTCTAAGAGCCGTGTTACCCCCAGCATTCTGCCGATGGTGTTTAGTTTTTTTGCCAGAGTTTCTGCTGTGTCAGCCTTTATTCTTGCTTTTAGGAAGTCTCTTGTTTTCTTTACTTCAAACCCCAGGCGCTGGAGAATCCTTCCAACAAGTGTTACTCTCAGTTCTCGCTTTCGTAGTTCTGCAGCTCCCCCTTTGAAGGAGAAAGAGATATAATTGTTAAACGGGTGACTTGAAAGATAGGCATCAAGTATAACGTAATGAAATCCCATACTCAAGCTCAGGTTGAGGTAGTCCTTAGTAACTACTGCCAGACTCCTCGTATCTTTTGGTGCACTTTCCAGAGATGTCGTTCGCGACATTGCCCCAAGCAGATCTTTCATGCTCATCGCCACCGGGGGACCCGACCACGGGACATAAGGTGCAGACATCCCTTTCCATAGGGCTTGAAAGGGGAGGGAATTGACGGTTTCCGGGTCGATTGTCTTTTGCTCTTTTACTTGCACGGTATTACCATAGAGATCCAGTACGTAAAGTTGGAAGGGCAGCTTAGTTTTTATCTTGTATACCTGCTTAATCTTCTTGATCTCTTCTTTCTCTGTAAGCGAAAACATTTCATTCAATGCAGTTTCATGGCAAAATCTGAGAATGTCGTGCCAGGTTTTGCAGCATTCAGGCCTGAAATTATGGTCCCTAGGATCTGTGAGATGAAGGGGTATTATTAATTTTGAAAGCCTTTGAAGCACCTGGTAGGACTCGGTATTTTTTACGTCGATCCAGGTTTCCTTGAGTTCCGTTTCTTCTTTAATCAATTCAGGAAAACATCCTTCGTAAATAATACCTAGCGTAGCGTCGACTGTTATCTCCTGTCCATTTTGAAGCTTGGAAAAAATTTCGGGAACTTTTACCATGCACGGAATTTTGAATTCTCTAACGACAGATGCCATATGATCCGTCGTATTACCTCTCTCTGCCAGTATTGCGGAAGCTTTTCCAACAGCTTTTACAAGCCTGGGGGTAGAACTGCGAGTAACGAGTACTGCACCCCGAGGTAGATTAATGAGATCATGGATGTCATCTAGCTTAAAAACCTTACCGACTGCGACTCCAGCGCTGACGGGCTCACCCTTTTTCGATATTATGGGAGCGTCCAAAACGTGCGTTGCTTCTTCTTCTGAACTAGCCTTAATTACGTGTAGCGGCCTGGCCTGCAAAAGGTAGAGTTCGCCATTCTTGTCGTAGACCCATTCAATATCTTGGGGGCACGAAAAGTGTTTTTCAACCTTTACGGCGACTTCTGCAAGCTCTTCTAGTTGTCGTTCATCAAGGCAAGGTTTCGAGCATCTGTCATCTGGAACCACTTCATAATCTGTTCCCCCACTTCTACATTCCACCAGGCAAACCTGTTTTTCCGCTATTTCTTCTTTCCTGATGGAAAAGCCATTAGATCGATCAATTACGAAAATGTCTGCCGAAACCACTCCTTCTACAAGTAGCTGTCCCAACCCCCATACGGCATTGATAATAATCTCTTGTTTTTCGGGTTTCACCGGATCAGTGGTATATAAAACCCCTGAACAAAGTGGGTGGATCATTTCTACTATTCCCACGCTCATACTTATATCATCATCCCTGATATTCTTAATTTTCCTGTACACGATTGCTCGAGCATTGTATTTGCTTGAGATCACTTCTTTGTATTTGGTAGCAAGTTCGTCAGTGGGTACGTTTAAAACGGTGGAGAACTGGCCTGCAAAGGAATTTTCTAAATCTTCACCAAGGGCACTGCTCCTAACTGCCCAGAAAAGCTGCTTACCTGCACGTTTTTCCAATTCTTTTGAGTGTTTTTCTATAAGATAATAAATTTCGGGTGGGACTTCTGCCTCCAGGACGAGCTTCTTTAATTCTTTTTCAGCCTTGATGAGTTCCTGGTTGTCGTCTATGTTGAGTTTCTCAAGAATCTTTGCGGCCTTCGGGATTATCGAATTGTAGTCGATGAATTGTTGATACGCACAGGCTGTTACGGCAAAACCATCCGGAACTCGCAGCCCTACCTTATTGCGAAGTTCTCCAAGGTTAGCCATCTTGGTACCTGCTTTGTCAATGAATTCTTTTGTGAGCTGGTCCATGGGAATGATGACGGGAGTATATAAAGGCTCTTTTTTTCCAGTAATTATCTCACGAATCTCATCTTCTATTTCTTCGAATACATCGACAACTTCTTTGTACTTTCCTCCTGATAGCTGAACCAGGCTGTCCACAACATACCTAATACTCTTGGACAGGTTCTTTATAACGTTTTTCAAATATGGGATACTGGTTAGTTCGCTGCTGTAATATTTTTTTTCTAATTCTGTCATCAATTCCAGCGCATGTTCATTTTCTGCAAGAATTGTCATAAAGGCTTCGTATTTTTCTCGAAAATGCTCCTCTTCATCAGAGCCTTTCCGCCTTTCTTTTTTTAACATTTTTAAGAACTTTAGCATCTTAAGCTGCCCTCTCTAACTTTTGTCTTTTCTTTTCAATAGCCCGTTTTACGCTGTCTTTAAGCTCTTCAATATTGACCGGTTTTACGAGGTAGTCGAACAGATCCTCTCGCATGGCTTTAAGAATGTGTTGAGAAGTTCCTATATAGGTTATCATAATTACTTGTGTGTTTGGAGATAGTCTTTTTATCAGCTTTAGTACTTCAAAACCATCCATTCCTTCCATCATGAGGTCCGTGATAACGACATCGAATTCGGTGGTTTCTAACCGTTCCTTGGCAGCAAGGGGATCGATGAATGCTTCGACCTCGTAACCTTCTTTTTTGAGATATAGTTTTAGCGTCTTGCACACGTTTGGATCATCGTCGAGCACCATTATTCTGGGTTTTTTGCCCATCAGGTCTTCTTCTTTCTGCCTGATCAGGTCAATAAGTCGGCCTTCCTGTCTTCTAGTGGGCAGGTAGTAATAAATGCCGGTGCTAACCATTGCTATTCCCAAGATAAAGATTATGGCGTCGGTGATTGTCCACCAGCCCATGCCGAAATAACGCATGAGCCCTGTGGCTAATGCTATAAAAGCGACACCGGTCCTGATAAAAGCAAGTTCTGTTCTAGCCTTGGCCAGAAAGGTGCGTTGCTGCGCCATAATGGTCCTTTTTTCTGCCAGAAATCCCCTGTTTTTCGACAAGAGTGTTCTGATTCTTGCAAGACCGTTTCGGTTTTCAGCCAATTCTGTTCTTCCGACAGCTTCCGAAGTGCGCCTTTCTGCAAGAAGCGATCTTTCTTCTGAAAGCAGGTTCCGCTCTTCTGCAAGAATATTCCTTTCCAGGGCATACTTGGTGTTGAGGAGTGCCATGAGATGGGAGGGTGACTCTTCCTTTTCAAGTTCTGTCAGCACGTCTTCCAGGGCTTCCTTCAATTCCCGAATGTAAGATTTCCTGTACAGGTAAAGCTCCTCAATGTAAGATTTCCTCCGCCCGGCAAGATTCTTATGCTTTAAGTAAACATCTAAGGGGCCTAAAATGGGTGTGTATTCGCTGGGTGGGGAAATCTCGATATCATTGCTATTCCCAGCTATTGTTTTACGCTGCATATCCATTTTCTCCTTCAAGGTATGTTGGGGGATGTATTAATAGATGTTGTTATTAGGATATCATTATATCCTTTTTTCTCCAATAAGCCTATCTAATAAGAACATCTTGATAGGGTGTACGCTAGACTGTCAGGTAACTCCTGGTTACTCCTCGTCATCAGGGAAAACCATAAGAAATACTTATTCAGCAAGTGATCAGAATGATAGTTGAATTACGTGACTAGACCCTTTTGGAGAGCATACCTGGTCAGGCTTGCTACGTCGTGCAAGTCGAGTTTTTTCATAAGAGCGCTTCTGTGGGTCTTCACAGTTTTGGGGCTTATACATAGGATATCAGCTATCTCCTTTGTCCTTTTCCCTTCGGCAATCATCTGGAGTAACTGTTTTTCCCTGGATGTTAGTTTCTTGAAAGGATCTACGCTTTTTTTTCTATTGAGGAGGTTACAATAATCCTCGATTACGTACTTGGCAACAGGAGGACTGATATAAATTTCTCCATGCAAGACTCTATCTATACTTTCGAGGAGTTCATCAACTGCTGCATCTTTAAGCAGGTAACCCTTGGCTCCTGCAATAAAAGCATTTAGCACGTATTGTTTTTCCTTATACATCGAAAGTATGATAATATTGGTATTTTCGAGATTCTTCTTGATTTCTTCGGTGGCAACTATTCCGTTGATGTGAGGCATTAGTATGTCCATGATAACGATATCAGGTTCGAGCTGTATCGACTTATCAATGGCCTCCTTACCATCCTTTGCCTCGCCCACAATGATATAATCTTTGTTCTGTGATATTATTGCCTTGAATCCTTCCCTTACGAGGTTATGATCGTCTGCGAGTAAGATCTTTGCTTTCATTGAAATAACCCTGATTTACCTTGGTGGTAAAAAATTCTGTGTTAGCTGTTCTTAACCGTAATAGTTAGGTAGATCATCGATGCCGGAAGCAGCTTTTTTGTCAGTTAAGCACTGGAGTGGAAGCTGAAAAATAACTATTGTCCCTGCTCCCGGGTTACTAAGAATTTCAATTGATCCTCCTAGATAGTTCATTCTTTCCCGTATTATGTGTAATCCTACCCCTGAGTGGAGGGAGGTACTGTTCAATTTCTTGAGGTCAAATCCTTTGCCATCATCAGCCACTGTAATAGTAATTTTCGCGTCCGTTCCCCAAACCGAAAGGATAGCTTCCTTGGCTCCGGAGTGTTTTGCGCAATTAACTAGAGCTTCTTGGACCAGCCTGAAAAGCAGGTTTTCGACATCTAAGGGAAGTCTGTTGATTGTACCCCTTTCTCGTACGCTCACTTGCATGGCAAATTTTTCCGAGAAATAGTCTGCGTACCACCTCAATGCCGCCACCAAACCCAGATTATCAAGTATTGTCGGGTACATTTCCAGGGTCAGATCTCTTGTGGTTGCGATAACCTTGTCCAAAAGCTCCTGCATCCTTGCAAGTTCCTTAAACAACTTAATGTTCTCTTTTTCCATTTGTTTTTTCAGCATTCCAATATTGATTTTTATTGCTGCAAGGTCTTGTCCGATTTGGTCATGAAGGATGGTAGAAAATTTTCTTCGCGTTTTTTCTTCTACCTTTGAGAGCTTGATGGTCATGTCCTGGAGCGCCTTATTTCTCTTTTTCAGCTCGATATTGGTATGCAATATCGCTTCTTCTAACTGTTTACGTGCAGTAATGTCCCTGACAATACTCATAATGTAGCTCTTGTTATTCATGGCGAAGCTACTCGAAATCAGCTCAATATAGATGCGATTGTTTTTCTTTGACTTAAGTTTTAGGGTACATGGTTTTTTGTAGCTTCTTTCGAGGCACTTGAGCGCACACTGATTATCTTTGGCTTCAAGGAAGTCGTAGAGAGGCTCACCGATAATCTCCTCCTTTTTGTACCCTGAAAGTTTCAGCCAACGAGGGTTCACGTCGATAATTTTGAAATCCCTGTCACTAAGGAAAAGTATAGCATCATTGGCATGTTGAAAGAGCTCCCTGTATCGAAGCTCGGATTCTCTCAAGAGCGCTACCTTTTCATCGATTATGATTTCAAGTTCTGATGCGTATCTGTCTAGTTCTTCGTGAAGCCTTTTGATCTCAGATATATCGGTAAAGTTTATTATTGTCATGAACGCGTCGGGGTTTTCACCTGATATGGTAGCCTGGTTAACCAGGAGATGAATGGTCGATCCCCCGGGCTGCACAAATGTCGATTCCTTGCTCGAATGCGACTCTGTCTTGTTTATGTTCTTCGGAACGTCTATGATCAAAGGGTGAAGGAAGTCAAGGTTGTCAATGTAGTGTCTGAGAACTTTGCGGGCAGGTATGCCGGTTATCTGTTGAGCCGCATCATTCCAGAAAATAACTTCGCCCTGGCCATTGATGACGAGAAAACCGATGGGAGATGTGGCCACTAATGTTTCGAGAAACTTCCTGTTCTGGTTAAGTTCCTTTGTCCTCAAATCCACAAGGGTCTCCAGATTCTCCGAGTATTTCTGGAGCTTTCTCTGAGTGTCTTGTAGATGCCTTACGAGCCTTTCGAAGGAAACCGCTACCCTACCAATCTCATCATCCGCGCACATCCGCATTGGTTCATCTGTTTTCCACGTGCCCTTTTCGACGCTTTCACAGAAGCTATTAAGAGACTTAAGCGGCCTATGGACAAGCTTCTCAAAAAACAGACCTACGAATACGAAGAGTGTAATTACTGTCAGTATTCCTGTGCCAATTATAACTAAAGCGACCCTGTGAATCTGGGACAGGGCATTATCTACTGGAATGGCCACAACATCTAGCCCGGCCACTTCCCCTTCCTTCCTGTGAAACCCTGACGATGTCCCGTAACGTTGGGTCAGTTCCAGTGGTGCGTTTGATGGTGATCCGTGGCATCTTAGGCATGTTTTCTCAGTATATATAGGCTCAATTGTAACAAACCAATTACGGCCATTACGCTGAATTATACCCTGCCACTCTCTTCTACTGTGGGTCTTATTGTACTCAAGAATCATCTTCCTCTCGAATTCATCGGCCTTGTTCGAGGGGTTATGAGGGTCCATTGCTGCTCTCTTGTACATCATGTCTTTCGAAATGTAGGCAACTTTTCCCATTACTTTTCTGGTAACGTAGGACGTCGACATCGCTTCTACTACAAAGGAATCCTTGGGTAAAATTGCGTACATCTTGGGTCTGAGGATGTCCTTAACATACTTGCGGGCTGCTTCTGCCTCTGCCATTAAAAGTCTAGTTTTCTCATAGGAATACTCTAGCAAAAAGTGCTTTAAACTCACGTACACGAAAACCGAGACAAGCAGAGTAAAGATCATCAAAATTGTGGCTGTAGCTAGAAAAAACTTCTTCTGAAGAGATAACCTATTGGACAATTTGGCAAGGCTACGCCTGTTCATTTTCGTCATTACTTCCTTATGAACATGTAACACTTTAGCGTGTTTTAATGGCAGTCTCGCAAAAAATCTCCTGTTTTGTCATTGCAAGCGAAGCGAAGCAATCTCACTGATTATGGCGGGTAAGGATGGAGTAGGGATTGATGGATTACGGGCTAAAGCAGAAGCTAATTCATCCCTAATCCTCAATCCCTTACTGATGAGATTGCCGCGTCTCCCACACCCACTTTAAACCATACATCTTGACATTAACTCGAAAACACTATCATAAAGTGGGTGTGGGATCCTCGCAATGACCGGTTTTTAGGATTTTTTACGAAACCATTAATCTTTATCCTGACTTTTGGTTGCGGCTTCGCTGCCTTAGTGATTTAGTCTTTTCATTCTTAAAGACAAAAGTATAACAAATTTTATTAAATGTAGGTTATATTTTCTGTCTCGTGACCACCAATGCCTGTGACGACTAACCCAAAGTATCCACGGAAACCGAAACGTTTTCTTGCCTGAAATCTTTACATTTACCCCTTGGAAACAGATAGACATTGTGTAAAACACAGATTCCGGCATCCCCTCTCACACATCCCCACCCCGAACTCAGAGTTTTCAAACCCGCGTATTCGTCCTCCAAGAAGTGAGAATCATTCCTAAAATAACTACATCCAAGGCAAGAATTAGTAAAGGAAAATCTTTTCATTTCTCTCTCCTTAACCTGATAGACATCCAGTGAGTCGAAAGTTAATGCATTAACGAAACTCTGCTAAATTAGACTTTTAAAAGCTCCCAATCAAATAAAGAAATAGAACGAGCACAATTCAAAATCAGTCATTCCGGCCGGAGCGAAGCTACAGCCTGAATTTACATACCTAATTGGATGCCGGATCGAGTCCGGCATGACGTATGAAAGGCTCTTGGCTATTTGAGTATTTAATAAGGTTCCTTAAGTGTAAATGTTCAACTCTATATGAAAGTCTATTTTATCTTTGGCTCTACATGGGTCTTTATTGAAACCTTGAACCGGTTTTTGTGGCTGGTCCAAGGTGATTCGCTATGTGCTGATCAGTCTGTGAGCGGAATCCGTAGCTACCTACTACGAATTCCGCTACTTTCGACTATTTAACTACCGAGAGGGCCGTGGACCAGTAATGACCGAATACCATCACAGAGAATATAAATCCTAGGATTACGTTTACAACTACTCCCATTGAGAATGCTTTAAGAGCAGGACCTCCTGCCGCCGCTAGCTCTCTGAACCTAGTTGTAAGCCCGATGCTCAAGAAGCAAAAAATAAAACACCATGTACGCATTGCCTTTATCGGGGCTACAAGAGTAGGTTTAACCTCCTTGAGGTATTGCGCCATGGGGATGGCGTGGACAACAAGGGTTATTATTAACGATGCAAAGAAAAAGCCTATTACGAACTTCGGGAAACGCCACCAAATTTCCATTGCAGTCGGTTTCTGCCCGAGATTATCGGCTTTTTCCCATTTTGTTACTGAAATAATGGCAAAAGCGAATGCCCATACGCCTATCCAGATATCCCTTCCGATAACTTTCATCAGTGTAAATGCTCGGACCGCTATTTCTTCCATGCCGGCCATCAGCCCGTATGCCTGTGCTGCTGCAAAACCTGCTGCATCTGCAAATTCGGATGTTCCAATCCATGCTCCGGCGATCCCCGCGTGGAGTTTCAAAAGCTTGGATACGAAGGGCAGGAAAAAGATCATCACAATTGCCCAGCAAATAACCAGAGTAATAGCAATCACCGGATGTTCTTTCTTGGCTCGAACCGCGCCGGCCACTGCAATTGTTCCTGATACACCGCAAACCGATGCCCCTGCACCAAGACACGCCGCTAGTCTCGGATCGAGCTTGAAGATCTTGGTGGCCGCAAAGTAAACTGTTAAACACGTGGCTACGGCAATGATCGTTGCCTGGACCATAGCAATAGGCCCTGCGTATATTATCAGAGTGAAGGGAAGGGTTGCCCCGAGTAAAACTATTCCTGTTTTTATGTAGTACTCAACTCGAAACCCCGTATCCATCCACCTAGGAAGAGGAAGAAAGTTTGCAATGATGAGTCCGATTACCAAGGCTACTAATGGGGGTTCTAGATTGTAATGGTGGGCGTGTTTCCAGGCACCTATGGAAAATATAACGATCGATACTAAGTACAGGAAAATAAAGGAAGGAATAAATTCAGATAGCTTAAATCCCATTATCTTCACTGAAATAGAAAAAACTGCCAGCCAGAAAATAAACTGGAAAACGTACCAGTGGATATGTGTGCTGAAATGTTGCATGAGTTGACCAAAATTAGACCAGCGGGCAGGAGTTACAGCTAATGGTTTGAGGGTACTGCCGCTGTAATATAACACAATGGCGGCACCGATTATTAGCAGCGACAACCATATTGCCCACCAGTCTTCTTTTTTATACATCTCTTTCCAACCATGTTTTTCTACCTTTCCGTTTTCTCCCATTTTTAACCCTCCTTAACGTGTTTGTTAGTTTAATTGTCTTCTCTTGTTCACCTCCTTCCTTTTTAAAAATTTGCACAAAAGCTTTGGTTGCGGAAATGATCGTTGAACAGATCCAAACCACAAGACTCACCCGCAAATAAGAAACCAGGGAATCTCTGAAGAAATATCGAACTGTTATTGTGATTGAACTACCTCACCCGGGTAAGTTACCCTTGAATCAGGTAGACATGACTGCGGCCCTGTGAGGTACCTACTTACTAGCATATGCACTTTTGGCATGTAATCCGCCATAGCGAGTATTTCACCTATACCAAAAGGCTGAATTTGACGGACTTAAAGGGTGTAGAAAAGGTTAGTGTTTGGGTAGGGATTCGTTAGCAGGAAAGTCACTAGAGAAAAGGACCATTAGGATGTGTGTTAATCTCTCACTTCTATTCCGCCCTCTCTGCAGCATTTTTTTACGTCTTTAATAGGGACTTCTCTCCTGTGAAATATGCCTGCAGCAAGAGCCGATTCGACGTCCGTTTTGGTAAATACTTCTAAAAAATGTTCGGGTTTTCCAGCTCCGCTGGAAGCGATTACAGGAATGTTGACAGCCTTTTTAACAGCATCTATCAACTCTATATCAAAACCGAGATTGGTACCATCGCGATCTATGCAGTTGAGGAGAATTTCACCAGCACCAAGCTTTTCGCATGCCCGCGCAAGAGTTATTGCATCTATGGGCCGTCCTTCCCTTCCTCCTTTTACGGTGCATTGATACCAACAGAATTTTTCTCCCTCGGGACCCGGAATGGAAGTTTCAATGACCTGGTACGGAACTTCATTAGGGCTTTTCACATAAATCCGTCTCGGATCTATCGAAATAACTACGGCCTGGCTTCCGTAAACCCTTGCAATTTCCTCTATTGCGCTCTTACCGGATGGCGATCCTGTCTTTAAGTAATTTTCAACAATGTAAACGGCATCACTCCCGATGGAAATCTTGTCCGCACCTGATCGAAAGTATTCCGAGGCAACTTCAAGAGCACTATAATACCGTCCGTGCCTATCGGTATAGTTCCTGATTCCACCGCCGATGGTAAGAGGCACGAAGACATTTTCCGACGTCAGGCGAAGTACTTCAAGCATTGGCATGTCTTCCAGGGGAAAGTCTCTAAAACCCGTGATATTAAGAAAGGTGATCTCATCTGCCCCTTCCTCGTAATAACGTTGGGCTAGGCTTACCGGTTTCCCTAGGTTTCGGACCCGTCCTTTTTCTCGCACGTCATACTGGTCACCCTTTGTAACCACCAGGTTCCCCTCGTCATCTGACCTAACGTCCAGGCATGCGATGATTCTCTTGGCCAGCTTGGTGTGGTCGAGACATTTTGGGGGCAAAGTGGTTTCTGTTTCACCCTTGAGAAAATTTTCCAGGAGTCTCAATCCCGTTTTACCGCTTTTTTCCGGGTGAAACTGGGTTGCAATTATGTTCCCTTTCTGGATGGCACTCACGAACTCGTAACCGTAATCAGTGGTTGTCAGGACAACTGAGGGATCCTTGGGAACGACATGGTACGAGTGAACAAAGTAAACCTTTTCGGTTCCATTAATATTCTTGAATATGCGAGAAGGTTGTCTTGGCTTGAAACCGTTCCAGCCGATGTGGGGAATAGAAAGATCAACCCGGAACCGACGAACGGAACCTTCTATGAAACCAAGTCCCTTAATATCGGGGGCTTCCTCGCTTCCGTCAAACAGTACCTGGAGTCCAAGACAAATCCCGAGAAATGGACGATCTGAATTGAGGTATTCCAGGAGAGGGCCCAGAAAATTCCTTTCGTTAAGTACTCTCATTACTTCCCCAAAATTACCTACCCCAGGAAACACGAGCTTTTCCGCGCTAAGAATATCTTCGGGCGACTTTACCTCCAAAACCCTTTCTCCAAGGCCCTCAATCGCGTTTATAACGCTTCGGACATTGCCAGCTCCATAATCAAGCAAAGTGATCATAACAATCCTCTATCTTTCTCCAATGCAAACTTTTGTCGAAACGTAGTAGGACACTTCCATGATATTGTGTCAACCAAAAAGCTAAGACGGAGTCATCGTGAGCGCAGCGAAGAAATCTCCATGATTTTGATATTCGGTTGAGATTTCTTGTTGCATGCTCTTAGCGGCCCCCTACCAATGCAGGATGTTGCAGATGTTTTTTAGGAATCGACCCACTAGTCTCAAACGTTATCGTTCGGAGCGAATTCCCGATACGCCGGTACAAAACCGTTCCCTTTCTCGAGTATCGAGACTACATATCTTTAAGATGGAGCTTTTGCAAGAAAAATTCACAGTTGGAGCATATTCGCTACGGAAAGTCTGAGTTTATTCCGGGTATATCAACTTCAAGGCTTGGGATTGCTTTTCTGGCGCCACTTTCGGCGAGCTTCAATCACCTCTTCACGCATTTTCTGGGCTTCATCATGCCTGCCAAGTTTATCAAGCAAATAAGCGTACCTGGACTTGACAGAAAGAGTGTTTCCGTTGTTCGGACCTCTTACTTTGTCCCAGATCTTAATGGCTCTTTTATACAACGGTTCGACAAGGTTGTATTTTCCTTCTTTCATATAGATCCTTGCGAGTCCCTCACACGCCCTAGCGGCAGCAATTTCGTTTGGTTTCCCGTTTTTCTCTAGGATCGATATTGATTCTTTGTAGAACTTTTCTGCTTCACCCAGTTTTCCTTGCGCATGGAGAGAGTACCCAATGAGGTTTAAAACTGTGGGGTAAGCAGGCAAAGAAGTCCCGCCGATCTTGTCTAAAATGCTTAACGATTGACGGTATTTTTCCTCGGCTTTGGCGTATTCCTTATTTCTTAAGTAAGTACCCCCCTCGGAGAAGAGCTGTTTTGCCCGCTTCCATTGGTTCTTTGTGTTTCTTCCCTTGCTTGTGGCAGCCTGGCGGGTGGAATGGGCATTTTCGTGATGCTTGTTTATGGCAGTCTTTGGATACCGTTCTACTTTTTTCGTGTTAAAAAGTAGCGGTCTAAAGATGAACCAGCCAGATAAAACCATGATAAGTATACCAATGATGTTGATAGCGAACTTGAATTTCTTTACCTTCGCTCTCGTAACCTCCGTTTTGCTGGGATAGCTTCTGGCGGGATCTGCCAGGCCGAGTTCTTCGGGTTTGAAACCTCGCCCGGTGTAGCCGTCGAGTTTTATTTCGGTCACCTGTTGGCTTCGATAAATAAAAAGAGCAATAAAAAACATAAATAATCCCACGCCTAATAGAACCATGGCATCAATGTTTATACCTCTTTTAAGGACAGCTTCTTGAGGATTTTTAGGATTGTAATAAACGGTGACCTTTTTCCCTTCCGGGTATTGTTTTATAAGTGTACTGGCGGGGCTTGATAACGAGAGTATAAGTGTTCCCGCATATATATTTTCCCCCTTGAACGTTCTATCACCCACCGAATACTGGTAGACGATCTTGGGTTTCAATTTGCTGCCAGATCTCACAAGCCTGGACATCAGTATCTTCCCTGTGACAGAAGGCCATTTCTTAGTATTGTATTCTTTCGTGACAAGAAAAGTCGCGAAAAGAATAATCGCGAGGCTAACAATCATGAATAACTTGTAGAAGAAGGTAGGCCTCATGGATGTTAGCTCTTTTAACTTTTTATCTAGGTCTATCACAGGAAGTTCTTTTTCTGGTGTCATCGCATTACCTCACAAGTGGACTTAAGGGACCCCTGATTAATTTTTCAGCTAACCAAGGTCTCTCGTACGTCATGCCATGCCCCTGATGTACCCAGGGACAGACTAGATCCGGCATCCAGTGCGGTCCAGATGAAGAATCACGGATTCAGGAACTAGTTTTAGAAATCCAATTTCATAAGAGTTTCCTTAATTCTATGTTACATGTAATTGGCCTGTAATTTCAATATATTTTACCTTGCGGGATTCGTCCTTTAACACGTTGGTGTTACTTGAAAAGCGGCTTATGTTCTTCGTTAATCTGCTTCACGTCGCAAAGATATTTACATATTGGCAGGTGTTTTTCGGGAATGGTCCTCCTAGGAAATAATTACTCGCAGTTCAACGATGGCGTTAATTCCGAGTTGGTGAAGGTCAACTTCCAGTATGGTTCCGTGCCTTATTTTCGGGGGTATGCGTATTTTGACGTCAACGTTGGACACCAGATATCCTTTCCCGTAGCACTCGGGACACCTAAAGATTGCTAACCTTCCCCTTCCCTGGCAGTGGTAACAGATTTGATGTATAGGCACCGAAAGAGGGAGATAGCCGCCTCTTTCCGCTTCCTTGGGGGATAGGATAATTTCTGCCGAATACAAGTTTCTTCCGGATGGATGAAAAGAATGCGAGAAAGCTGAGGTAATATCTTCGAAAAGTTCGTCAAAGAAAGAAAAAAAGGGATCACGCCTCGAAGGTCTGAAATGGTGGGAAAAGCCTCTAAAGATTGGGCCGATTTTGCGTTCCGCCCTTTTAAGGGACTCGTCGTAAGCTTTTTTTTTCTCCGGGTCTTTCAGTACATCGTATGCTTCCTGTATTTCTATAAACTTTTCCTTGTCCGGAGACTTGGATACGTCCGGATGGTGATCCTTTACGGCACGACGATAGGCACTTTTTATCTCTTCCTGGTCAGCGTTTCGACTGACACCCAAGATGAGATAATAGTCTTTCGCCATCCCAGAATCCCTCCGGAATGTCAAGCAATTTCAAACGGGGGGAGTCCCCCCGTTTGCTTACTATGCGGCCTTTACTTCTATCTTGCGAGGTTTTGCTGCTTCCACTTTCGGGAGCACTAGTCTAAGGACTCCATCTGTCATTGTAGCAGAAATCTTAGATTGATCAATCACGTTGGATAGTGCGAATTTCCTGTAATATTTCCCTATTTCGTATTCCTTGAGCAAGAATTTCTCGTCTTCTCCTATGTTGTAATCTACTTCTGCTTCAATGGTGAGTTCATTGTCCCGCAGATCAATATTTAGTTTATCCGGTGAAACCCCTGGTAAGTCAGCAATGACCGTTATTGCCTCCGGAGTTTCAAATATATCCACGTTGGGCAAAAATATCGGGCCTTCTTTAAGCTGCTCACTTTCAGGAGCAATCTGGGCTTTTTCTTTTACCTGCATTTCTTTTTCTGCCATGTATAACACCTCCTGGATTTAATTCTTTTTTAAGCTGTCTTTACCTCAATCTGTTTCGGTTTAGACTCGGCTGCCTTCGGCAATACGATTTCAAGAACACCATTTTTGCTTGTAGCCGTTACCTTATCAACATCTATTTTTGCCGGTAAACTTATAATTCTCCTGAAGATACCACCTTCTCGCTCTCGACGATGGTAAGTTACATTCTCTCCTTCTTCCGGTATCTTCCTCTCACCTTTAATGATTAAGCTGTTATCCTCAATAGATATCTCAATATCGTCTGCTTTAATTCCGGGGAGCTCTGCTCTTACATAAATGTTGTTTGTATCCTCAGAAATATTTACCGCTGGAAATACTCCGGCTGCTCTTCCGATACCTCTCGTTGGGAAAAAAGCTCCCATCAAACGATCCATTTCCCTTCTCATTCTTTCAAGTTCAGCAAAGGGATCCCTTTCCCAACCCATAAATCCTGGAGTCCATCTTATAAGTGCCATAATATCTACCTCCTTTTTATTTACTTATTCCTTAACTTTTACTTTGATTTTGCTTTCCTTACTTTCTTTACGTTTTGGTATAACTATTTTTAAGATTCCATTCTTGTAGGAAGCATCGACTTTACCTTCGTCTACTTCTACTGGAAGAGTAATAGTTCTGGTAAATGTACCGTATTGACGCTCCATAAGATAGAAGTTCTTATCTTTTTCTTCTTTTTCCTGTTTCTTCTCACCCTTGATGGTTAATATGTTATCGCTGATGCTAATATCAAAATCAGATGCATCCATTCCAGGAATCTCTGCTTTAACTATTATGTTTTTCTTATCTTCCAGTACGTCTACAGATGGCCATATCTCTCCCTCACCCCTAAATATATCAGGAAGAGTACTTCCGAAACTCTTAAAAAATCTTTCGAACATTTCATCTATTTCATCTCTATATCTTGTTACTTCACGCTTTCTTCTCCAAGGAATTATATCTAACATTTGTATCCCTCCTTTCAAACTTTTTATATTCTAGCCCCTCATTCCGTATATTCCTTAGGCTAGGTTCATAAACAATCTAAGTATCCAGAATTTCGATGTCAACATCCTGCCTAAATTTATTTTGAAATAGAATGGCCTTGTCGGGATGGTAAGTCGGGATTGGTTGGGTGAAATCGGTTTATGTGTGGTACTTCGAGGTTCTGGCTCTAAAAATTAGCCTTACCGGTATCATGTCAAAAGAAAACTTTTTCCGGATTTCGTTCACCAGGTACCTTTTATAAGAAAAATGAATTCCATCCGGAAAGTTGCAGAATGCAACTATTGTTGGAGGGGCTGTTGAAACCTGGGTGGCATAGTAGAATTTTACTCGCCTGTTGCGAAACATTGGTGGTTCGTGCTTAAACGTAATTTCCTCGAAAAACTGGTTAAGCTTGCTCGTGGGGATTCGTGTCAGATACTGTTCGAAAATCTTATCAACGAGTGGAAAAATCTTGAGAACTTTTTCTCCTGTAAGTGCAGAAATGGGTATTGTTGGTGCGTAGGGCATGAATTTTAGGGCATATCTAGTTTCTTCAAGTAATCTTTTTCGCCTGGAGGGATCTTTTTTGACGAGATCTATTTTATTTATAGCGATGATGCAAGCCTTGCCTCTTTCGAAAATATAACCTGCAATTCTGCAATCCTGATCTGTAATACCCAATTCACCGTCGATAATGAGTATCGCAATATGGCATTTTTCTATACTTTGAATAGCTTTGATAACACTTATCTTTTCTATTTTTTTCCTTGTCTTGCCTTTTCGTCTTATTCCGGCGGTGTCGATCAACTGGTACTTCTTACCTCTGAACTCAATTTCGGTGTCTACGGAATCCCTGGTAGTTCCAGGTTCTTCGCTTACCAGGCACCTGTCATCGCCTACAAGCCTGTTTATCAGGGATGATTTTCCAGCGTTGGGTCTTCCCACAATAGCCAGCCGAATAATCTCACCGGTTTCTTCTTCAATTGGGGATTCCCCGAAAAGGATCATGAGTTCATCAACGATTCTATTCATCAATTTTTTAAATCCGTGACCATGGGCAGCAGACACCGGGAGAATCTCGGATACCCCGAGTTGATAAAAATCGTATAGCAATTGTTCTTGTTCGGGGCCATCAATTTTGTTGACCACGTAGAGGAGTGGCTTGTTTCCTTTCCTGAGAATTTGGGAGATAAGCTGATCTTCAGCCGTAGAGCCCGTTTTGGCATCGCCAACAAAAATAATCAGGTCGGCTTCTTCTATTGCCTGGATTGCTTGCCTTGAGACCTCTTCGTCAATCTGATTCCGTCCCTTTTCCTGAAGTCCGCCAGTATCCACCACCAAAAAAGGATACTCATCCCAGGAAGCTTGAGCATAGATCCTATCCCTTGTTATACCGGGTTGATCGTCGACCAGAGCTTTTCGCTGGCGCACGATCCTATTAAACAGGGTAGATTTTCCCACGTTGGGTCTACCAACAATGGCAACCACGGGAAGCCCCCGAGCTATGTTCCTGGATTTTTTCCTTGTTGACTCGTTCATGTTGTTTCTTCAATCAATAAAAAACCCAACCACGCAGGTTGGGTTGAGTTTACAATTATTGGTGGAGCTGAGCGGGATCGAACCGCCGACCTCCTGAATGCCATTCAGGCGCTCTCCCAAACTGAGCTACAGCCCCATGCTTTAAACATATAACAAAAAGTCCGCGCCAAAGTCAATATATAATATGGTAATCTCTCTTCGTTCCAAGAAGGCCGTCCTGCAGAAGGCTATTTACCTACATAGAAAGGATGGATCTAGATAGTAGTTTACAGGTTAGTTTCTAATTTGTCCTTTCCCACCGTGTGCCCTGAGGAGTGTCCACAACTTTTATCCCTCGTCTTAGTAGTTCCTCCCTTAATCGGTCTGCTTCGGCCCAGTTCTTGTCTCTTCTGGCTTTCTCTCTTTTTGAGAGCAGTTTTTTTTCTTCTTCCGTTAATGGCTTGAAATCTAGGTGAAAAACCTGGACGATGGAGTTTATATCCCTGAATATGTTAAGAATTTTGTGCTTCTGATCTTGGTGTAATCGATTTTTGTCAAGGTACGGGTTTATTTGTCTTATGAATTGAAAAAGAGCCCCGAAAGCCTTTGCGATGTTAAGATCATCTGCGAGGGCGTCGAAGAAACGCTGCTCGAATTGGTATATTATTTCCTTAATCTTTGGGTCTTCCTGTTCAACGGTGGAGGAAAAGTGTAGCCTGTTGAGAAATTCTTGGACACGTTTTAGGGCCTTTCTTGTTTTATCGAGGCTTTCAAAGGAAAAGTGAATTGGATTTCGATAATGACTTGCAAGGAGCCAGAACCTGATTTCTTCTCCCTTGTACCCTTTTTCAACCAGGTGTTTGAATATTACGGCATTGTTTGAGACGTGAGACATTCGGCGGCCGGACTGCAATATTACTTCACACAACATCCAGTGGTTTGCAATTAGTTTGCCTGTAAGCCCTTGGCCAATTGCAAGCACGTTTTCCAGGTGAGGGAACAAAAAATCTGTGCTACTTGCGTAGATATCGGTAGTTGTTCCCATCAGGCTCAAAGCAATAGCCGCTGCGGACGCATGCCACGTGGGTATGACACTTCCCCAGTTGGTTTTGACGTAGAAACCACGTTTAAGAGCGTCCAAGGAGGCTCGCTTGAGAAGTGCAAAATCTCGAGGGTTAAGCTTCTCGTAACTATCGAACTCGACTATTTTCCCTGGTCTTATGTTCTTTGGGTCTACGTGAGACAGCTCCCCGTAAGTTTTGCACTTCGAAATATCAAAGTATACCGATCTCAGTTTTTCATACACGAGACCCTTCTCAAAGAGTTTATCCACCACTCGTATGATATCATCCTTATGTTCGCTGGCCCGAGCGTACTGGTCTGCCGGCAGCACCTTCAAGGCTTCCAAGTCATCGAAAAACGCGTCGAGGTAAAAAGATGTAAATTCGACAAGGTCTATGTTTTCTCGCGACGCCCCCTGAATGGTCCTCTCGTCGAAGTCAATTAGGTTCACCACCTGACGAACCTTAAAGCCCTTGTACTCGAGGTATCTTCTCAGCGTGTCGGCAAAAACAAACCTGCGGCAATGCCCGAGGTGCATGAGATTATCCAGGGTAGGTCCTGTGGTTAATATACTTACCTTGCCTTCATCAATTGTCTTGAATCTTTCTTTTTTCTTTGCAAGGAAATTGTAAAAAGAAAAGTCGGGTTCAAGGGTGGTGGCAAAAAGGTTGGTGCTCAGGTAACGTTCTCCGCCGTCAGGGAGTAGTGCCACGACAATCCCTGTGTCCATCTTTTTGGCAACTTGAAGTGCCACGTACATTGCCGCCCCGGAACTCATCCCGACAAAAATACCTTCTTTCCTTGCCAGTTGCCTGGACATCTCAAAAGCATCATCATCGTCAATGAATATAATTTCATCCAGGATAGACCGGTCGAAGAGCCCTGGCCTGTATGACTCCTTCATGTTTTTCAAACCCTGGATTTTGTGCCCCATGTAAGGTTCTACTCCAATTACCTTGATCTCAGGGTTCAGTTCTTTGAGTATCCTGGCAACTCCCATAGATGTGCCAGTTGTTCCGAGGGTCGTAACAACAACGTTAACCTGGCCATCGGTATCTTCGTATATTTCTCTCCCTGTGGTTTCGTAATGGGCCAACATGTTGTCTGTATTGTTGAACTGATCAGGCATGAAATAGCGATTGGGGTGCGCACGAACCAGTTCGTATACTTTTTCAATAGCGCCGTCGGTTCCGAGTTCTCCGGGAGTGAGCAAGATTTCTGCTCCAAGTGCCTTAAGGATCTTTCGCCTTTCAAGGCTTGCTGTTTCAGGCATCGCGAGAATCAGCTTGTAACCTTTTACAGCTGCCACCATGGCAAGACCTATGCCAGTATTGCCGCTGGTTGCTTCAATAATTATCTTTTCCCTGGTCAATTCACCCCGCCGTTCAGCCTCTTCAATCATCTTCAAAGCCGGACGATCTTTCACCGATCCCCCTGGGTTCATGTATTCCAGCTTGGCCAGAACAGTTACACCGTGATTTTCATTAAGGGTGTTTATTTTGACCAGAGGTGTTTTACCAATGCATTCAAGGATGTTGTTATAAATTCGACCCATGGTAATTTCTCTTTTGCTGTGACTTGGTATTTTATAAGCATATATATAAAAAATGTTTTGATCAATACACTGTAATCACCACGGAAGGCATCATACGGATTAATCCACCTCGTGTCTAGTAGGTGCTTCCTAATTGTTGTATCTAACAAAAAGCTGATGCCAAGTCATTGTGAACGCAGCGAAGCGATCTCCATGAACTTGATATCCCAAGTAGATTATTTCTTTGTCTCCCCTTGGCGGACTCCTCGCAATGACAGAATATTGCAAATGTTTTTTAGGACTAAATACACTAGCACAAGGGGATATTCCTGAATCCGTGGTCGTTCACCTTAGACAAATTAGCCATAAAGTCTCGTCATGGATTCAGGATATCCGTTTATCCCTCCTGAGCAACGGGTTCTCCGAGTTTTTCTAGTTCCTTTAGGTTTGGTTTCCTGCCCAATGCTATCAGGGTATCCCCGGCCTCAATTACCGTATCCGACCCGGGGTTAAACAACATTTCTCCGCTTTCTTTCTTTATTGCTACGATGATAAGGTCCAGTTGCTGCCGAATACCGGATTCCATCAATGTGACTCCGTCAAGCACCGATTTTTGTTTTACGGGAATTTCACCGAGGTTAAGTTCTATGTTCGGGTCATGAAGGGCAAAATCAATAAATTCTGCAACAGTGGGACGAAGAAGAATCTGAGCCATTCGTTTGCCACCCAGGTAATGCGGACTGATTACCTTGTTGGCTCCTGCCTGCAATAGTTTCCTCTCAGAAATGGGTGAACTGGAACGCGCCACAATCAGTATGTCTGGGTTCAAGTTGCGCGCTGTTAGAGTAATATAGACATTATTTGCATCCGAGTTCAGAACAGAGATAAGGCCTCTGGCTCGCTCTATTCCGGCTCTAATAAGACAATCGTCTTCAGTGGCATCTCCGGGAATGTAAAGGAAATTGGCCTCTTCAAGCCTCGTTAAAGTTTGGGGGTCTTTTTCTATGATAACAATGTCAATGTCTCCTTGTGCCCTGATTTCCTGGCAGACCACTTCCCCGATCCTACCGTAACCGCAGACTATAATGTGATTCCTCAGTGATTTTATCTTGTTTTCCAATTTCCTCCTCCCGAGAATCTTCCTCAATTCTCCCTCAATAATCATCTGGGTTAGGCTACCTGCAAGGTATAAAACGGTGCCCATTCCGAAAAAAATGATGAATATCGTGAATATACGTCCTCCCTGGTCCAAAGGGAAGACTTCTTTGAAACCCACAGTGGTCAGCGTAATGATAGTCATGTAAAAAGCATCAAGAACATTTGCGCCTTCTAGGAGTACGTATCCCCACGTTCCAATAAAAACTATTGCCAGAAGGAAAAGAAGTGCGGTGATGTGACGTTTTTGAAGCATCGGACAGGCGGCCTGCTACCTTATCTTCTCCTAGCTTGAAGGTTTGTAAGGCTCAGAACTTATCACTTCTATCTTGTAGTTGGTCAACTTGCTAAGTTCTGGTAAATTATAGAAAAAAACCGTAAATGGTACTTCTGCGCGGGGTAATATGTTTACGTTTGACCTACTTTTCCCGTACTTATTCTTGACTACTTTTAATAACTCTTCCAAAGTCATTGTCCGAAGTTGTTCTTTTGTCAGAGGGTTACCGCAGTAGAGAGTTATGGTTTGGTACGGTTTATTCAGCTTTGTGTAAAGGGTTGCTTTTAAGAAAATAAAACTCCTTGCTTGCGGATATTCATTTCGTACCATACCTTGTACTACGAAGAGTTGCCCCAGATGAATGTTATCTATGAAGTATTCCTTTGTTTCAGAGGATACCGTTATTCGCTTGTTTCCGGGATCTGCTTCTTTTTGCACGTGTGATGTTTTGTATGTTCTAATGTATGCAAACAGGAGGAAGAGGCACAGTATTACCAATCCTAAAAACGCCCCGAAAAAGAGTTTCCTGGATATAAGCGACGGTTCACTTTTCCTAACTTCCTGCTTTCTTCTTCCTGTCGCCGGGACGCTTTGAGTATCAATATCCGTATCCTCGTCAAGTACGCTCAGGGCTGGTCCGTCATCGTCCTCCTCAGGGCGCTCGGGATAAATCATAAAAATATAGCCACACTTGGAGCATTTTGCCTTCACACCTTTCTCCGGTACTAATTTATCATCCACGCGGAATCTTGTATGGCACCTTTCACAAGTGACTACCACTCTCTAATCCCTCTCTTTCCCTGCTCCGGTGAAAAGAGCTATTTTTTATTACTCTCCTTTTCAAAGATTATCTCGTACACGTCTTTAAGATACCTGAATTTTTCACTAAAATCGAGACCGTAACCCACGAGGAATCCACGGGGAATTTTAAAGCCTGTAAAATCAATCTTTACCGGGCACGTTCGCCTTTCACTCTTGTCGACTAGGGCACAAACTTTGACTGAACGGGGGTTTTTTTTCTTCAAATGATCAACCAGGAATTCAAGGGTATATCCCGTATCCACGATATCCTCAACTATTACAACGTCCTTCCCTTCGAGGGGTAATTCGATATCCTTGGTAAGTTGTACCGAACCGCTGCTTTCAGCCTTTGTTCCGTAACTGGCAAGCCTGATGAAATCAATTTCCACGGGAATTGAAAGTTCCCTTACCAGGTCTGCAAGAAAGATAAAAGCCCCCTTGAGGATTCCCACCATGACAAGGTTTTTGTCTTTGTATTGGGCTGATATCGTTTTGGCAATTTCTCTGATCTTGGATTGGATGCGGTTATAGGTAATAACAGGTCTTAGCTTATACTCGCTCATTTTTTTATTCCAGAAGCTGCTCTATTAGGCCTGGGATCAAGCCAATCCCTAAGTTTATTTTATGTGCCAATTATTGCAAGTTTATAAAAACGATCTAAAAGTAGTTAACTGCAGGCTACTTGTCAACTACTTTCAATTTTCCCTTATCTTATAGGCTCTATACCTCAAAATGTTGTCGAAATAGGTGACTTTTTGTTGCATTTTTCCCCGGTATGATGGCTATAATACTTACAGCGGTTTGCCTGACTTCTTTTTAGCCTCAACCATAGGCTGACGATGTTCTAGTAACAAACAGGGTAGCAATGAAAAAAGCCCGGATCTTACTGGTAAACGATGACGTATTTCAGCTCTCGTTGATAGCCAATTTCCTCGAAAAAGAGGGCTGGGACGTAATATCTTGTTCGCAGACAGAGAAGGCTCTCGATGAAATTGAGAAAGCTTCTCCACCCTTCGACCTGATAATTACCGATCTACATATGCCCGTTATCGATGGGTGGAGGTTTTGTAGACTACTTCGATCAGAGGAATTCAAAAAGTACAATAAAACCCCTCTCTTGGTGGTATCGGCAACCTTTTCCGGGGTTGACGCTGAAGGGATAACAAGAGACATTGGCGCCAATGCCTTTCTACCTATCCCCTTTAAGACCGAGGATCTGAAAAATACAGTTGAAAGTCTCTTGCAGGGCAAGGTCCACTCAATCAAAAAGCGAGTGCTTGTGATTGAAGATAGTAATTCACAGCGTCACGTCATAAAAAGGACTTTTGAGAAAGCGGGTTTTGAAGTTTATGAAGCGGCTACCGGTAACGAAGGTGAATCTCTTTTCCGAAAAGTCAGGCCTGACATTGTGATACTGGATTACCAGTTGCCAGACGTCACTGGTGACAAGTTGATTTCCAAGTTCAAGGAACCTCCTTCCCATGCATCAGTAATCCTCATAACTGTAGAGCCTTCCACCAAGCTGGCGGTAAAAATCCTTAGGCTCGGTGCTGACGCTTATGTGAAAAAACCCTTTGAACCTGAATACCTGGTAGACCTTGCTTACAAAACCCAGCGCGAAAGAGCGCTTCTCAGGATTGAAGATCTGCTGGAGAAGAGAACCCAGGAGTTAAGGGAATCGAGGGAGTGCTTTCAGACCGTTGCAGATTTTACCTTTAACTGGGAGTTCTGGTTAAACCCTGATGGCTCATTTGCCTATTGCAGCCCATCTTGCGAAAGGATAACCGGGTATACCAAGGAAGAGTTTCTCGAAGGAAAGGTTAGCTTTATTGATCTTGCTCACCCAGATGACAGGAAATTAATGGAATCTTTTTACGGTAATGCCTTGGGCGGTGGCAGCGGCCAAGAACTTCCGTGCAAGATAAAAGATAAAGAAGGACAAACCCACTGGGTAGCAATCACGTGGAGACCCATCGTGAAGGAAAACGGGGTTTTCAACGGCGTCCGGGGAAGTATTCACGATATCACCAGCAAGCAGAAAGTAGAGAGACAGCAGAATATATTCAGGAATCTCGCATATTCCTTGAGCAACATACATTCCTTGGACAAGGCTCTCTCACTATGTTTGCGAGCGGCAGTGAAGGGGATCGATGTTGATTTTGGTGCCCTGTTACTGATAGACGAAAATAGCAAAATAGAGTGCAGGTACCAGTTTGGAGGCCCCTTCGAATCATCAGGTATCTGGGAGACCCTCGAATTAGATCCCAATCTTAAGAATGCTCTGGATAAGACGCACTCCGTTTTGCTCCCCCCCTTTAAACTAGGAAGTGAACTCGATAAGCACCTTGCCGAACATGGTATTTCCGTGGATGCTCTTTTACCCGTCAGGACAGATGGTAAATTGCGGGCATTATTGGTTCTCGGATCCAGAAGGTCTCGATTTATTGGCAAGTTGGAAGTTCGTTTTCTTGAAATATTATCGGACCAGATTTCCAATACCATTTCTAAGGCTGAACTGGAAGAAGCACTAAGGCGTAGTGAAACGAAGTTCAGGAGTTTGTTTGAATTCGCAGGGGACGCGATTTTTATACTAAAGGATGAAGTATTTGTTGAGTGCAATGCTAAGGCAAGTGAAATGCTCGGTTGTGACAGGGGCAAGATAATCGGCAAGACGATGCTTGATTTCTCACCCAAAATTCAGCCTGATGGCAAAAAATCCGATGATTTAATCCGTGAGAAGATTTCTGAGGCCTTGAATGGGAAGCCCCAGTTTTATTACTGGCAACATATTAGAGCCAATGGGGAGGTCCTGGATACCGAAATTAACCTTAACCGAATTGAACTGGGCGATGAAGTTTACCTTCAGGCCATTATCAGGGATATCACCGAAAGAAGGCAGCTGGAAGCACAACTACAACATGCTCAAAAAATGGAAGCGATAGGAACTCTGGCCGGCGGAATTGCCCATGATTTCAATAACATTCTAGGTGGAATAATGGGTTATATTGACCTTCTGAAAATGGAAATGGAGCCGGGGAGTAAGCAACAGCGAATACTTATGACTATTGAAAATGCTGGTAAGAGGGCGATAGAACTCACCAAGCAGTTGTTGATGTTCTCTAGGAAGGATGAACTTGAAACAAGGTGTTTTGATATAAACAAGTCTATAAAAAACGTGGCGAATCTACTCGGGAGAACTCTTGACAAGAGAATTGAAATCGTCCTGGAACTGGATGAAGATATGCCCGGTGTGATAGGAGACTCAGGACAACTCGAACAAATGATAATGAATCTTTGTGTAAATGCATCTGACGCCATGCCCCAGGGGGGTGTACTCCGCATCAAGACCGGCTTGATAGACCTTGACAGACCTAACGGGGATTCAAGGATAAATAGGTATTTTCAGAGCAACGATCTGAAGGGGAAGAAATACATAATGCTTGAAATTTCAGATACCGGTTGTGGCATGGATGAGCAAACCAGGCGTAGAATATTTGAGCCGTTTTTTACAACCAAGGAAGTAGGGAAGGGCACAGGGCTGGGTTTGGCCATGGTCTACGGAATTGTTAAGAACCACAAAGGAAGCATACACGTGGAAAGCAAGCTCGGAAAGGGTAGCGTGTTTACCATATTGTTGCCAGCGGGTACCAGGGTCGAAAAAGAAGAAAAAATGGGGTTTGATGAGCCGGCAAGGGGATCGGGAACGATTCTTGTCGTGGACGATGAAGATATTGTAAGAAACATGTTGAGCGAGATATTGCAGAAACTAGGATACAGCGTGCTTGCGGCTGCCGATGGCAAAGAAGGGGTCGAGGTTTTTAAGAGAAACCATGAGAAAATAGATCTTGTTATCCTCGATATGAACATGCCTGTTATGGGAGGAAGGGAAACATTTCAAAAGATTAAAAAGATCGATCCTAACGTAAGAGCATTGCTTGCAACGGGATTTTCAATGAACAAGAGCGCTCAGGATATCCTGGATGAAGGATTTGTGGGCTATATCACAAAACCATTTACCATTAACCATTTGTCGGAAAGGATACATGAAATAATGGGGGCCGATAGAATGTGCAAAGAAACGACCTCCGAGCTTGATGTTCAAAATATAGCAAGCTAGTTTTTTTTCATAAAGAAACCCAAAAGCCAAACTTCTCACCTTTGGGTCAAATTTTTGAAAGACTTCCTTTTAGAATTACCTTGTAAGTAGGTGCTTCCCAAATGTTGTGCCAAACAAAAAGCTAAGGCAGAGTCATTGCGAACGCAGCGAGACATTCTCCAAGACTCTAATATTCCAAGGAGATTGCTTCGCTGTCGCCCGCAGGCAGACTCCTCGCCATGACAGAGCGTTGCTAATGTTTTTTGGGAATCGATCCATTAGTTTGTCATTTCTATCACGGGTAATTCCACGATTCTTCCCTTGTTTATGTCCCGCGTTTGGTATTGGGTGATGTTTGCGACCCTGATAGTAAGCTGGTTAAGCCTGTTGCATTCTTCCTTGATTTTATTCAGGTACCTTGTTACGGAATTAATGTTTACCGACCCCTCCAGAAACCCTAATTTTCTTTCTGCCAGTTCTGCGAGACCCTGAATCACTGTTAACGGTTGACGAAATTCATGGGTAATTGTGCCTGCCATTTCAAACATAACCGCCAATCGAGCCCTCTCTAAGTGTTCCTGATGCAGTCTTTTCTTGTCTGTTACGTCCTGCAAAAGCGTGATGTACGATATTGGTCCAATTTGGTTAAAAACAGGGTTAATTATCACGTTTATAACCCTCTCATCCTGAAACTTTTGAAACTCGACGAAAGGTTTTTCATTTTCTTTCAGGAGTTTTATTAATTCCATTGTCTTTAAGTCGTTTTCTACGTCCAACAGTTCCAGGAGATTTTTGCCAACCATGGAAAGCCTGTCCATGTTAAGTATCCTGGCCGAGGTATCGTTTGGGTTCAAAATCCTGAAGTCTTTATCCGTTTCGATCAATCCTTCCGATATGTGGGATATTACTTTCAGAAGCCTTTCATTTGCTTCCAAGAGTTCCTTTACCACCTGTCTCGGATGTTGATCTTCTATTCCAAAGATCCTTCGACACGAAGAAGTTGCGGCCTTGGGGTAATTATTTGAAAGCAATTCTTTCACTGCTTTGAGAAGGTTTGTCTTCATTTCATTAACTGGTCCCTTGGCCACAAAGGCATCGGCACCGATGATTTCCCATGAACATTCTTCTGCCAGTACTGCAGAAAGAATTATAATGGGTATCTGGGAAAACTCCTTGTTATTTCGAATCACCTCGCATATCGTTTTCCCCGAAAGGTTACTCATCACCAAGTCGACTATTACCAGGTCTGGTTTCTCCTCCTCCAGTTTTTCTAAAGCCTCAAGGCCACCCTCAGTGGTGACAAGTTTATAGTCCTCACCTTCAAAAATTTGTCGCACTATCTTTAAAATCACAGGGTCGTTATCTATAAGAAGTATCTTTTTCATCCCTCTACCTCGGAAAGAAAATTTTTGTCCTGAGAAGACACTTTCCTCTCAGCATCATCTTGTTAAGCAATATACGAGCCATTTACCAGGATATTGCTGAAAGGTTATTTTAATCTAACATGTGAAAGGTTACATGATATCAGAATCACAGTAGATTTCGGTTGATGGAATCATGACCGTTGTTCATGTTGAATGGCTGCCAACCACTGGCGGAATGTACTCGGGAGGATCAGAAAGGATAACAATTTGACTTTTGATGTTTCTGGTCCTAACCACGCTTTCGATAACTGGGCTTGATGGCACGAAGTGCCTCCACCCACCCACGTAGGCACATTTTCTCGGATTGTAGATTCCAACATGTAATTTCAATTGCTCAAGCAACCACTTTTCTCTCCTCAGATCTGCCTTATTTTCAGGAAGCGAGGGAATTGCCTTGTCTCCCCGGAATTTTGGAGATTGGCAACATGCCTGGCTGGCCATTATGTACTCAAAGGTTACTTGGCGGGAAAGTGATGGGTGGTTCTGCTGGAGTAGATAAGTGAGATTTTTTGTATCAATGAGTTCCCACCACTTGGAGGTGTGTTCAATGCTGAAAAGGGTTGAATCGAGAAGACAAACAGTTGCCCCGTAAAGGGAGGCGTATTCGCAGGCGGCTCGATATTCATACGGTAACAAGAACTTGACAATTATCGACTGGATTGACGGGTGCTTGAGGGTGTTCTGGTATGAAATTTTAAGAATGCCTGAAGCATGGTGTAGGTTTTTTTTGAGCGTGGAAAGCAAAAACCGGGAATACCTTTTTCTAAAGAAAAGTCCCCACGGGCTGAGTTCTATAAATACGTGGGTTGGTTTTTCTTTGGCTAAAAGTTCAAAAAGTTTTTTCCTCCCACGGGGATCCCCGTGGACGCAGGCTATAAGGAGGATCTCCATGAGGTGTTCCTCCGGCAAAACTATTGCGTGAAAGGCTATTTTGTTTCCGGCTCTAAATGGGCTTTCAGAGAGACTTTCACTCTTCATTGTGACCGGCCCAATGTGGTCCGGCCATTCTCTTTAGTCCTTCGATTTCTTTCTTTTAACGCTTCCGGCAAAAGCCGATCCGAACTTTTCCCACCACCAGGACTCGGGGTCGAAGTTCTCTTCAACGTCCGGCACCAGGAGATAACGGTAATTCTCAATGTATTCCATCAGAATCTGGTATGCTTTGTTGATGTCTTGCATATGCTTGGTTAAATCACTTTTATCATGGTCAGGGTTATAGTCCGGATGCCATTTCTTGCACGCTTCCCTATATGCTGATTTAATCTCTTCCAGAGTGGCTCTTCGTCCCAGACCAAGAGTTTTTCTTGCCCAATCTAGTTCTTCCGGCCGCGATGTTTTCCTTTTCATAGAGAATAGTTGCTCCCGGGGCCTATTTGTTTAGGTTCTCTTCTAGTATTTGCCTAACTTCTTCAAAACTATTGACCAGATAGTGGCACTCGAGATCAGGGTTCTTGTAAGAAATAAAAATAACGCCCGTATTTTCTGCAAGCTGCTTATCTACCTCGGAATCGCCGATAAAAACGGCTTCTTCAGGTTTTATTGCAAAGGCGTTAAGTATCTTTTCGATTGTTTCCGGATGTGGTTTTGGTCTTTTTACGTCTGCTGCGGTTACCACGAGATCGAAATAATTCTGGAGATTAAACTCTTCTAGCACCAAAGCCATAGAAACGGTACGATTCGTCGCAATGGCTGTTTTGTATCGTGGCCTAAGATAATTTAAAAATTCAATAAGACCTTCCTGGACCCTCAAATACTTGTTGAAATCCTTAAAGTCAAGACTACGACAATACTTTAATATATCCTCGATATTATCCCCGGGAAACAGGTAACGGATGGAATCGGCCAAGGAATGCATGTGAACGTATTCGACTTGGCTTTCCTTTAAGGGTGGCTTGCCAAAGTGTTCCAGAATGCTATTGTAAAAACGTGTGTTTGCATCTCTTGAATCGAACAAAACACCGTCGCAGTCAAAAATAACAGCTTTGATTTTTTGATCACCGGTTTTTCCCTTCTCAATCGGGTCTTTCAATTTTTCCCCTCTATTAATTCCTGTGTGAACTCGAGCTTACAAGCAGGCGAAGGATGGATCCGTCTCATAATAAGCCCTGCAACTATTCTTTTACGCGTTTTAATTCAATTTTTACCCTGTTTTGAGCGTTTGGGCATTCCCAGACTATGGTGTCCGGATCGTCTCCAAAAGGAGATTTACCACCCAGTTGCAGTAAGGATATCCAATTAAAAATGTTGTGATAGAAATATCCGCAGAATTCGCCACATTTATGGATACTGAGTTCGAACTCGTCACCTTTCTGCATTCCGATAGTGCAATCACCCTTCATGTCGATAACTTTCGCTACAACTTTCTCCCCAAATTTCGGATAGCTTACTGCCATTTTTTTCCTCCTTGATCTATCAAATGATCCCATCCTTCGCACTGCAATGGTCAGCTAGCCTTCGTGTAAAACAATTCCCTGTTCTGAAAGTAGGACCTGATGGTACCTTTTTCAAGCAAGTCGGATATTGTTTTCAAGATATGGTTTGGACTGGTGTTGAGTGCACCTGTCAAGTCTGAAAGGGTGCAAGGGCGTCGTGAAAGAATTGCCATAATCGAATCAGGATCAATAATGCTATCTCTTCCCTCGATGTGGAAGTCCCTTTTAACAATCACCTCGCATTTGCTGCCCAACAAGGCACAGATTTTCCCCAGCGTTTCATCGTCTACCGCCCGGACCGAAGATTCCGCAGGGGGTCTTACTGCGGTGTTTAACTGGATTTTATCGGGTCGAATCCTCTCTATCGCTTCTTTTAAACCTTGAAGCTGTTTGTCAGAAGTATTAATACCGTCTACACAGAATACCTCAAGCCAGATAGCACCCTCAAAATCCTGTCTGAATGCAGTCATGCCACCGATGATTTGCTCCAGGTGAATACTTTCATGGGGACGATTTATTTTGATGAATGTGGTTTCATCTCCAGCATCTAAGGAAGGTAGTACCACGTCCGCCTTCAACAAGGCCTTACGTACTTCAAACTCCGACAAAAGGCTTCCGTTTGTTAAAACGGCCACTGGTATATCAGTTTTCTTTTTTATTTCGCTAATTATAATATCGATTTCTGAGTTCAAAGTGGGTTCACCGGAACCGGCAAGAGTTAAAAAATCAGGTTTGGTTACTGTTTCCAGGGCAAGAAAAAGGTTTTTCAGGATTGTTCCAGCGCTGATATAACCCTTTCTCTCAACAGTCTTCTCCTTCGTTCTTCCAAGCTGGCAATAAATACAATCAAAATTACAGGTTTTGTACGGTACCAGGTCTATCCCCAAAGACAGACCAAGCCTCCTGGATGGCACCGGACCGTAAATATGTTCCCATTTTTTATCCATCTTTCTTCTCTTCCGTTTTCTTGAACCAATCACCTTCAGGCGAAGCGACGTGTAATACACGTGGAAGCGGGAATCCAGTGATTGATGTGCTTAAAAATCCTGGATGTAGCATCAAAGCCTGCCTCCTGGCCAGAACAGTGAACCGCCGGGGCGACCGAGATCTCACCGGCCCCCGGAACTAATTTACAACCGTCGTAAAGCCCTTCGCCTTAAAGACTAGGGTTGTTTAACTTCTGCAGGGAGGTGTTTCACACCTAGTCTTTGCTCCGCAACATGGTTGTTCTCTATTGCACCGAGAACTGCTTTTACCGTTTCCTCCACCGTGTTTCATTTTATAATTACCCGCAGACATGATCTTGACTAGATCTGTGCTGCCACAGTGTTTACATGCCAAGTCCTTGTTTTGAATCCTCGAGGTGATCAAAAATTCTGATGTTTGACCGCACCCGAGACATCGATATTCATAAATGGGCATAGCACACCTCGCTAGTAATAAAATCCTTTACTTTGACCGTTTAACAATTTAATAACGATATGCAATTATTGCAAGAGGAGATTGAGCTCAGATTTGTATATTCACAGGAAAGGAAGCGATGGTGAGACTTATTGATAGTCATACTCACCTGGATATGCCGCAGTTTCAAAAAGATCTACACGGGGTGATAGAAAGAGCGAGGAACTCGGGGGTTGTGGCCATGATCACCGTTGGCATAAGTCTTGACTCCTCGGAAAAGGCTCTAGAAATTGCCAGGAAGTACCCGTTTATTTATTCAACCGTTGGCTGTCACCCTCATGGTGCTCACGACCTACCAGGCGAGGAAATGTCTCGGTTAAAAGAACTTGCCATGGACCCCAGGGTAGTTGCCTGGGGAGAAACCGGCCTTGATTATTACAGGGACAGGGCTCCGAGAGACAAACAGCGAGCATGTCTAAGACAACAAGTTGCTCTGGCAAGGGAATGCAGGCTTCCTCTGGTGATTCATGACAGGGAAGCCCACGACGACGTGATTCGTATTCTAAAGGATGAATCTGCTCAAGAAGTCGGAGGAGTCATTCATTGTTTTTCGGGGGACTGGAATTATGCAAAAAAGTGCCTTGATCTAGGTTTTTATATTTCTGTACCTGGTACGGTTACGTACAAGAATGCGGAGATACAGAGGGAAGTAGTGCGGAAGTGCCCCCTAGAACGGCTCATGGTGGAAACAGACGCACCCTATTTAACACCTGTCCCTTACCGGGGCAAGAGGAATGAACCGGCTTACGTGGTGTTTACGGCAAAAAAGGTTTCTGAATTGAGAAATATGCCTCTGGATGAGATAAGCGAGCGGTTGACGGAGAACACGGTCAGGTTATTTAGGTTGACAGGATTATGAAAAATGACTGATTTAATTTTGGCTTCTGCTTCCCCCAGGCGAATAGAAATGCTAAAAAACGTGGGAATTAGCTTCACCGTGATTCCGAGTAAAATCGAAGAGAGCGCCGTCAGTGAAAAACAACCAAGCAAGTTCGTTTCCGAATGTGCCCGGTTAAAAGCTATGGAGATTTCCGAAAGGTATCCTGACAAATGGGTTCTAAGTGCTGATACCATAGTGGTAATCAATTCGGAGATCCTCGGAAAGCCGCGAGATGTCCGTGATGCCGTCCGAATGCTAAAGAAACTGAGCGGCAGAAGGCATAGGGTCATAAGTGCTTTTTGTCTTGTGAAGAAAACGGAAGGCAAAAGTATAGTTGAATGCGTTGAAACCGAGGTCAAATTTAAGATCTTGACTGAAAGAGAAATAACCGGTTATGTAGCCACTGGAGAGCCGCTGGATAAAGCAGGTTCATATGGAATTCAAGGAATTGGTAGCTTTCTGGTTAAAGAGATCAGGGGGTCTTATACCAATGTTGTCGGATTGCCCCTTGCAGAGGTAATTGATCACTTGATCGATCTGAATGTGGCGAAGCCTTTTGAGGTACAGTGTCCGACTTAAGCAAACGACAGCATAGAGGATGCTATGACAGAGGTAAGGGAAGAAGTTCTGGAGCGAATTTCACGGAGGATTGAAAAAGTCCGGAGAGCCATATTAGAAGCGTGCGAGAAATGTGGCAGGTCTCCGAATGAAGTAACCCTTGTAGCTGTGACGAAAACGGTTGACTTGGAAAGAATACGTGCCGCGATTCGGTCTGGCGCAAGAGTATTCGGTGAAAACTACGTCCAGGAAGCGAGAGAAAAGATATCAGCGATAACCGAGCCTGTGGAATGGCATTTCATAGGGCATCTTCAAAGAAACAAGGCAAAGTACGTTGTTAGACTTTTTGACGTGGTGGAGACGGTGGACAATATAAAACTGGCTGCAGAACTGCAAAAACGGGCTGAAGGCATAAAAAAAATCCAACCTGTTCTGGTTCAAGTCAATGTGTCCGGTGAGAAGAGTAAAGCTGGTATTTCTCCGGAGAACTTGCCTGAACTTCTGAAGTTTATATCAAAAAATACAAGCCTCGAATTCAGAGGACTTATGACGCTCCCCCCTTATTTTGAAGATCCTGAGCAAGCGAGACCCTACTTTAGGAGGCTTCGAGAACTGAGAGATCAAATGGCGGAAAGATTTCCGAGCTTAACCTTTCGAGATCTATCCATGGGGATGAGCGGCGACTTTGAGGTAGCAATAGAAGAAGGAGCAACCATAATTAGAGTAGGGACTGCTATCTTCGGAAAGAGACCAGCATGAAGTTGAGCCTGTGTATACCGGAGTGCATTGGGAATTCTATGAAGTTTTTCAAGGAGTGACAATAACCGAATCATGGCAACAGGAATCGTAGAAATAGCTAATGATCTTGGATTTGAGGTTAGTGAGTACCTGGAAGTTCTCGACGTATTTCTGGAAAATACGCCTGCCGTTGTTGAGAATATCCGCATTTCCCTGGGTAAAGGCTCACTCTTGGAAGCCGCCGAACACTGCCACCTTATTAAAGGCGGTGCAAGCAGTATCGGATTGTCCGAAATTTCTGATATTTCACATAAAATGGAAGTAGCCTGTAAACTTGGCAACATTTCAGCGATCCCAGATCTATTGAAAAGGCTTACCCACCTGCTTGCTGAAATTGAGGAACAGAGAAAACTAGTGGAATAATTGATCAAGCAATTTCAGCTTTTCCTCTGCAATGGGTTCTGCACCTCCAAGATGCTTTGCCAGGAGAAACACGTGGGCTGCATTTTCCATCTTTTCCAGCCTATAAAAGGCGTCCCAAAGGTTTTTCCCCATTGTCAGCGTGCCGTGACGTGCAAGCAGTAAAGCCTTGAAATCGGGAAGAAACTCAGAAATTGCTTCCGGTACTTCCGATGTGGACGGAGTTGCATAACGTGCCACGGGTATCTTCCTTCCAAAGGAGATGTATACTTCTGGGGTAAAGGTTGTAGGGATAGAACTATTAGTAAGTGATATTGCTGTGCAGATCGGTGGATGAGCATGGATTACGGCACTTATCCCTTTGCATTTTTCGTAAACTTTTAAGTGCATCATGATTTCGGAAGACGGTTTCTTCTGCCCTGAAATTCTGTTTCCTTCCAGGTCAGTAACGATTATATCTTCCTCTTTCAAGAGACCCTTGTGGGTGCCGGTGGCAGTAATCAGCATCTCATGTTTCTGGAACCTCACGCTTACGTTTCCATCAGTTGCACTTATGTAACCTTTTTCGTACATCAGGCGGCAAACTGCAATAATATCTTTTTTTATGGACTTTATGCTTAACATGGTTTTTAACCTCCTTAGATGGGATATTTGATATGAAATACTTTTAGACTACTCTTAAAACTATGTCCATGATAACTATAGCCTTTGCGACACACCGACCGGAGACCCTTCTGCTTGCCCGGAATGAAATTCTTCACGCAGACCTTGTCATCCTGGAAGAACCCTTTAACCCCGATTTCATAAAAGTTTTGAAAAAAGAGATTCCCGTTTCGCAATACCTTGCGTCTGCAGATATTGAATACCACGAATACGGTAAACGCCTAATTGAGCTGCTTCAAGGTTTGTACTTTCGTGGAAAATCGATATTGCAGGTCGAGCCGTACCTAGAGAGCCTACTGAAAATCCAGATGAAATTTGCCGAGGGAGAAACTGTGCAACAGGTGACAAGCGATCCTCTCCTCGCAGAAGTGTACGAAGTGGAAAGAAAGGCCACCGGGGCACTAATAAGATTCTATAAAGAATCGGTCAAAGGGAACTTCTATCGGGTGATCGATTCCGTTATAGACTTTGCCCGGAGCGATGCCGCCCGGATTGTTCTCCGAGACAGGTTGAGAGCGGAAAGGTTATCACAAGTTATAAAACCGCTACCGGATGATGTAAGAGTTTACGTGGAAGCTGGTTACATCCACATGGCCCTCTTTGTTTACCTTGTGCGATTGATGAGAGGGAGAAGCGTTATAAAGCCACTGTATGTCATGAGAGATGTGGTAAGGTCGTCAATCAGGGGTAAGCTCGTTTTATCCCCTGGTGACAGGCTTACGCTCGGTTTCGTTTTCAAGGGTAAATTTCCCCATGAAAAACAGGCCCTTTTAGCTGCAAGAAGTATCCTTTACGTAAAACTTATCAAGAAAGAAGAACTTATTCCTGAAGGCGATTTTGACTTTCCGCACACGATGGATGAAATCAATACCTTGAAAATGATTGCCAAATTGGATATGGAAGATTGCCGAACACTTTTTGAAAAGATCAGATCAATTGAACAGACCTCAGGGAGATTAGGTGTTCATAAGTGTCGAAGACTGGTTGAAGAGTACCTTGAAAATAAGAGATAATCCTGGATCCGTGATCGTTTACCTGGGCTGCAGATGCAAGGAAGTGCCCGGCGGACTATAGTACGCTGTGTCCGGCGGGCAATGACGCCTAAGATGCGATGCAGGTAGACGACCCGGAGGGTGTCGGGACATGTACAATTGGAGGCTAGAATGATTAAGTGGTTTAAAAAGAAGACCAAGGCGGAAGACGAGG
>JALSTM010000181.1 GCA_026983715.1 Desulfobacterales bacterium | reverse complement strand
ATCTTCTTGCCCCGAAAGGCTCGTGAAAGTTCGCATTAACTACAAGCTCTAGTTGTCTTCAAATAGTATACTATTCATTTACTAGTTTTTGGGATTAATCGAAAGAGAAAATGATGGGTTTATTGCGGCAAGGTTTTTGATAAAATAATGTTAAAATAGCACTGTTAAAATCGCATTTTTAAAAGCAGTGGATAGATTTCTAAAAAACCAGGGGGCGGCATGAGGTGCGAGAAAACCTGGCTATTCGAGTAGTTACAGGATCGCTAATGGTATCCATCAAGTCCTAAGGCAGCAAAGCCGCAACCAAAACTCAGGACAAAGATTGATGGTTTCGTAAAAAGTCCTAAAACCGGTCATTGCGAGGATCCCACACCCACTTTATGATAATGTTTTCGAGTTAATATCAAGATGTATGGCTTAAAGTGGGTGTGGGAGACGCGGCAATCTCATCAGTAAGGAATTGAGGATTAGGGATTAATCAGCTTCTGCTTTAGCCCGTAATCCATCAATCCTTACTCCGGTCTTACCCGCCATAATCAGTGAGATTGCTTCGCTCCGCTCGCAATGACAATGCGAGACCGTCAGGATTAAGACACGCTAAAGTGTTACATGCTCACAAGGAAGTATTCTAATAACGTTTCGCTTGGATTTTTACATAGTATGATAACATTGCCGAAGAAACTATTAAATGATCAAGCGCTTCAGGTGCTCATAGATGTTTTGCTCGAAAAGGAGGATATGAGAAAGTCTGTTGGCGGAAGAATGGGCCACCGGGTTAAGTCTCATGAGGAAGGGGAAAGACTTTTACTGGAAGTTAAGGAATTAGCAGAAGATTTTCTTGGGTTAAAAGACCACAGGATTGAAGTTCCTAGGCTTATCTTAAAACACCACTTGGCTCGCCTTCCAAGACAATCGGTTAAACTTCACGCTCTCTACTGGTCAATAGGATTGGGAATGTTGGTACTGAATTCACCCCTCCTTGAATCTGGCGCTGCTTCTTGGATGGTAAAAGGATCAATTATATTTATGTTTGCGGTGCCCTCCCTGATATCCCGTAGAGTTAGGCTTAACCTTGAACATCAGTGTGGGTACGTGAACATCCTTGGTCATGGCACGATCTATATTCACCAGTTGCCGTACCCGCAATTTCAGTCGTTTTTGGCCCACGAATATGCTCACCACCTATTTTTTCACCTCAATGATGTTGAAAGACCGGGGTGGGTTAAAGAAGGGTGGGCAAGATACCTTCAGTGGATGATTTCTAAGCGGCTCTACGAAAAGAGCGGTAATGGAGCGTATCTTATTCACGTACTTGACCAGGTAGTGGGAGAAATCAAATTTGCCTGTCAACTGCTCGCTGCAATGCTCCTGAGAAAGCTCCCGTGGAAGGTTAGGCGGATCTCAACCATTTATAATGTGAATCCGCTCTGGCGCCTGCTTACCGGAAATCCTGGGTTCGACGTCAAAAAACTGATAACCCATTCCATAGGCACAGCAGGTTACTTCTGGGCAGAGAGAAACATCGGTTTGGACAAAATGATAGAAAATAAACTTTTTATCAATTTAGCCTGAATCCGTGATCGTTCACCTGGGCCACAGATGCAAGGAAGAGCCCGGTGGACGATAGTACGCTATGTCCGGCGGGCGACGATGCCGAAGATGCGGTGCACCTTGACGACCCGCAGGGCGTAAAAAGATTGCTTGATAAGGTGGAGAATAATCTATCCTGGCTATGTGGCCAATAGTGAGCAATTTAGACATGTTATACAAATTAGCCATAAAGTTTTGTCACGGATTCAGGTTTAAGTTAGGGAAACTCTGATTAATTACTTAGTTTGCCAATGGAGTCTAGCATGTCATGCCAACCCCTGATTTAGTCAGAGGCAGGCTTGATCCGACATCGAGCTAGAGAACCCCAGATTCCGGATCTACGCTTCGCTCCGGTCGGAGTGACGGTTTCTGAACTGGGCTCGTCCTACTTGTTTAATTGATTGGTAGTTCTAAAAATTGGAATTAATCATAGTTTCCTCAGGAAGTTCGAGATGGAACCAACCTTTTTATACGAGCGCTGGGTTAAGAAGAAGATGTTCGAATATCTTACTATTAGCTGTCCCCCGCAGTTGAAAGGGAGGATTGTGACACTTTCGCCGAAACAATACGGCGGGGTTCTTTTACAAGCATACGTAGGAAGGGTTTCAATAGAGGAAATAGCAAGTTTTATTAGTCTCAAACCGGAAAAGCTTTACCAGTGGCGCAAGGAACCAGAATTTATGCTCGCTTCTGACTGGAACAAGTGTTTATTTGCCAGCGAATTCACGGAATCAATGGTGCTCAAGGATTATTCTATGACCGAATACCACGAAATTGCCGGTGAATTTTCTATTTTGGAGGAATCTTTGAGAGTAAGCGCGAGAATACCCCTTTTTCACAGGTTCAGAATGCTGGGTCAGAGGCTATTAAGCAAAGTCAGGTACGGCATTGAAATGGACAGATATGACATGGTAGTGTTCAAGCGACTGTTCGCCTTTTTCCTTGCTCTCGAATATCATTGGCCGTCCCCTGCCTCAAAAAGAATTAAGAAAGATTTTATGCCCTTGGCTGAAAAAGTTATATGGCCTGAACTGTCACCTGGTACCTCGGTTGCCGCTGAACTGGAAGATATCCAAGGTTCGGAGCCCATTGATATGCTACTTGGAAAGCTGGCTGAGAGATTGCGGCAAATCTTTGATTACTACCCCTGTGAAATTATAAGATGATGCTACGTCGGTTTTTATTGTCTTCGTAAATCGATGACGAAACTTTATATTTTTTCATGTCTAAACTCCTCACTATTGGCCACACAGCGAGGGAGAGTCGTTTTTCACCTTGTCAAGTAATCTTGTTCCACCCAGCGAGTCGTCCGCTTGCACCGAATCTGCAGCCCAGGTGAACGATCACGGATTAAGTGTCATTCCCAGTGTTTTCGGAAGCAGGAGTATGCCAGTTATATTCTAATAATATGTTATACTTATCTTCTTCTTTCATTTGTTTTATTCTTGACAGACAGTAAAAACATGGTATATAGGGCAAACATTCACAAAGTTGCGTGAATTTAGACTTGACAGTGGATGAGAGTTCTTTTATAGTGCGTTTATTCACAATATGTGAAGGTGCTACTCACTATTTCACTTCGGCCGAATGATAGTTGTTCTTCTTGGGTAGGGATAGGAGGATAAACTCGGTCAACAAGCAGAAGGGGCGACAGACCTGATGACTCTCCGAGACATACTCATTAAGCGTAGGGATAGCCTGGTTAAAAAGTGGTTCGAGTTGATTTTGGAAACCTACCCCGAGGACAGCAGAGACTTTTTCAGGAAGCAGAAAAACCAGTTTGCAAACCCGCTCGGCTACAACTTAAAGGAGGGTATCTCCGGGTTGTTTGAAGCGATTGTTGAACACGGTTGTGACAGGGAGAAGGCCGCCCCTTACCTGGATCAGATCTTGAGAATAAGGGCTGTTCAGGAGTTTTCCCCTTCTGTAGCGTTGAGTTTTGTGCTTGATTTTAAAAAGATTGTAAGAAATGAGCTCCCCGGTGAACCTGATGAAATTCTTGCTGAGGATCTTGAAAGATTTGACAGGGATATGGATGAGATGGCGCTTCATGCCTTTGACATATACATGAAGTGCAGGGAAAGGATATTTGAATTAAGGGTAAACGAACTAAGAAATTTAATGTTCGGAGCACTGGAAAGGGCAAACTTGGTTAGTTTTCCCGGAGAGGAAAAACAGGTTAAAGAAAATAAAATTTAGAAAGAGCGAGGTGACGATACATGAGCGCCCAAAAATCGATCCTTTATCCGCTTGTTGCTGTTTTGGTTCTCATATTAATTCCGGTGATTGGGGTTAAGCTGGGATTAAGCTACTTTTTTGCCGTAGTTGTACCTTATGCAGCCTTCATTATTTTCTTTGGGGGTATCTTGTGTAAGGTTATAAATTGGGCCAGGTCGCCTGTTCCCTTCAGGATAACAACAACATGCGGGCAGGAGAAGTCCTTCGACTGGGTGAAACACAACAAGTTCGATAATCCATTTACAAACGGCCAGGTGGCTGTAAGAATGGCTTTGGAAGTACTCTGCTTTAGGTCCCTTTTCAGAAACCTGAAAATGGAACTAAGGGATGGTCCGAAGCTTTCTTACGGTTCGGCAAAGTGGCTGTGGCTGGGGGCCCTTGCATTTCACTGGTCATTCTTTATTATACTTCTCAGGCACATGAGGTTCTTTGCTCAACCAGTTCCCGGTTTTGTTGACATGTTGCAAAATGTCGATGGGTTTTTCGAGTTGGGTCTCCCGCAGTTGTTCGTTACCGATGCGGTGATAGTAGCAGCACTTACGTACCTCTTTTTAAGAAGAGTTGTCGTCCCACAGTTAAGATATATCTCCCTTCCTTCAGACTATTTTCCTCTGTTTTTGCTTTTCGGCCTTGTGCTATCTGGGATTGGCATGAGGTATTTCTTCAGGGTTGACATTGTGAAGGTGAAAGAACTTGCTATGAGTCTCGTTACTCTCAAACCAACGGTTCCGGAAGGAATAGGGGCACTGTTTTACGTCCATTTATTTATGTTGAGTGTGCTATTTGCATATTTTCCCTTCAGTAAGCTAACTCACATGGCGGGAGTCTTTTTAAGTCCAACCCGTAACCTGGCGAATAACAGTCGTTATAAGCGACACGTTAATCCTTGGGATTACCCGGTAAAAGTGCACACGTACGAGGAATACGAGGAAGAATTCAGAGAAAAAATGAAAGAAGTTGGGTTACCAGTTGAGAAGGAGTAAAAATGGCAGACGTTCCAAAACCAGAAGAATTAGCAAAAATTGATCATACTCCACCAGAGACACCATGGATGGAAACCCCTACGGTGTTCAAGGACGGGATGTGGTGTTACGGCGCGAAGCCTCAAAACCTTGAGGCTGTCGGAATGCCCAACCCTAGGGAATGGTCTCCAAAGGATGAAGACTGGAAGCTTCCCGACGACTGGAAGGAGATTGTTCTAGACGGCATGAAGGATCGCCTCGGAAGGTTCCGGTCATTCAAGTTGTTCATGGACATATGTGTTCGATGCGGGGCATGCGCTGACAAGTGCCACTATTTTATTGGTTCAGGGGACCCGAAGAACATGCCCGTTTTAAGGGCTGAACTGCTGAGATCGGTTTACCGGAAGAACTTTACCTTGGGGGGTAAGTTGTTCAAGAAGGTGGCCGGCGCTAGGGACCTCACCATGGATGTTTTTAAGGAGTGGTGGTATTATTTCTTTCAGTGCAGTGAATGTCGCAGATGTTCGGTTTTCTGCCCTTACGGGATAGACACTGCTGAAATAACTATGATGGGTAGGGAGCTTATCAACCTTCTGGGGTGCAACATTGATTGGATCCAGGCTCCTGTTGCCAACTGCTACAGAACTGGGAATCACCTTGGAATTCAGCCTCACGCTTACGTTTCGATGATTGAATTCTTCTGTGACGAAATCGAAGATGTCACGGGAGTGCGCGTTAATCCAACCTTCAACAGGAAGGGAGCGGAAATCCTTTTTATTACTCCTTCCGGTGACGTATTTGCAGATCCCGGTACATACACTGCTATGGGTTACCTGATGCTTTTTCATTACCTGGAAAGCATGGGACTTGATATCACGTGGAGTACTTATGCTTCGGAGGGTGGAAACTTTGGGTTCTTTACTTCCCATGAAATGGCAAAGCGCTTGAACGCAAAAATGTATGCCGAAGCTAAGCGCCTGGGAGTAAAATGGATACTGGGTGGTGAATGCGGTCACATGTGGAGAGTTGTACACCAGTACATGGATACCTTCAATGGTCCTCCGGATTTTCTCGAGGAACCCGTCTCTCCAATAACCGGTACCAAGTTTGAACATGCCAAGTCAACCAAGATGGTACATATCTGTGAATTTACCGCAGATCTGATTCGTCATAATAAGCTCAAACTTGATCCGAGCAGGAACGACAATCTGGTTGTTACTTATCATGATTCGTGCAACCCATCCAGGGGGATGGGATTCTTTGAAGAGCCCAGATACATCATAAAGAACGTATGTAACAATTTCTACGAAATGCCGAGCAATACGATTAGGGAAGAAACCTTCTGCTGTGGTTCCGGTGCCGGTCTTAATGCGGGAGAGAACCTGGAACTTCGCATGAGGGGAGGCTTTCCAAGAGCTAACGCTGTGAAGCACGTCCACGAAAAGCACGGTGTTAACATGCTCGCATGCATTTGCGCCATTGACAGGGCCGCGCTTCCAACACTGATGGACTATTGGGTGCCGGATGTAGAAGTTACCGGTGTCCATGAACTCGTTGGAAATGCTCTTATTCTTGACGGAGAAAAGAAAAGAACTACTGATTTGCGTGGTGAACCTCTACCAGGAATGGAGGATATAGAGGATGAAGATTTATGATGGTCGTAAAATCATACCTGGTATTTTGATTGCCGCCGTAATTTTTAGTTTTCCTTTCTGGCTGAATTTCGGAAAGGCAGCGGTACCTCCGAAGCCAAAATTGCCGAAGGAGGTAAAGAACTGCGTTGAGCCGACTCCATTTATGAGAACGTCGCACATGGAGCTGCTGAACAAATGGCGCAATCTTGTCGTTCGTGAAAATTTCCGGATTTTTGCGGCGCCGGACGGAAAGGATTACGCCATGAGCTTACAGAACGGCTGTCTCAAGTGTCATGCGAGCAAAGCTGAATTCTGTGATCAATGCCATAAGTACCTTGATGTAAAACCTTACTGCTGGGATTGTCATCTCGCACCAAAGGAGAATAAGTGATGGAAAAGAGCAGAAGAGACTTCTTGAAGATCGGAGGAATATCTGCTTTGGGGCTGACAGCCCTTCCCGCATTCAAGGTTCTCGCCGGGAAAAAGCAGCCCGTGTATAAACTCAGCGACAAGGCCCTGAAAGGGAAAAGATGGGCTATGGTCGTTGACATGAAGAAATGCTGGGAAAAGCAAGAAAAAGGGGTATGTAAAGATTGCTTCGTGGCATGTCATAGTATACACAATGTACCGCAGATCGATAACCCCAAAAGGGAGATAAAGTGGATATGGACTGAACCATATGAGAATGCATTCCCCAATCTTGAATATGAATACACGGCAGAAGTTCTTAAAGATAAACCTTTTATAGTACTATGCAACCACTGTTCAAAACCTCCTTGTGTCAGGGTTTGTCCTACTCAAGCTACTTTCCAAAGGAAAGACGGCATTGTAATGATGGACTTTCATCGTTGCATCGGATGCCGTTACTGCATGGCAGCATGCCCTTATGGTAGTAGAAGTTTCAATTGGGGAGATCCGAGACCTTATATAAAAAAGGAAAACATGGCCTTTCCAACGAGAACGAAGGGTGTTGTTGAGAAATGTAATTTCTGTGCTGAAAGGCTTGCCGTTGGTTTAAAACCTGCCTGTGTTGAAGCATGTAAGGCTAAAGCACTGGTGTTTGGCGACCTTGGAGACCCTAATTCCGAGGTAAGCAAATTACTAAAGAGTAATTACACGATCAGAAGGAAAAATGATCTAGGAACCCATCCCAATATCTATTACATTATATGAGGTGTGGAGATGCTTGATCTTGCATTTAAGGGGAGTAAGAAATACTGGAGATGGTTGATCTTTCTTTTGGCCATCATTACTGTCGGTGCTGCTTGTTTCTTGTTGCAGCTAAGAGAAGGTCTTAAAATAACGGGAATGAGCAGGGACGTATCTTGGGGATTTTACATTGGCCAGTTTACCTTTCTCGTTGGTGTTGCAGCATCAGCAGTTATGGTGGTTTTACCGTACTACCTGCACAACGTAAAGGAATTCAGGCGGATTACGATCCTTGGCGAGTTTCTCGCCGTGGCTTCTGTCATGATGTGCCTGCTTTTCATTGTTATCGACCTTGGTCGTCCCATGCGTCTGTTTAATGTTGTGTTACATCCGACTCCTCATTCTATCCTTTTTTGGGACATGATTGTCTTGAACGGATACCTCTTTTTGAATATTGTGATTGGATGGACAGTGCTACATGCGGAGAAAAAAGATGTACCGCCTCCCAAGTGGGTAAAGCCGCTAATCTATGTATCGATACCATGGGCTGTCAGTATTCACACAGTAACAGCGTTCCTGTACGCCGGTTTACCAGGCAGACATTACTGGTTAACAGCGATCATGGCCGCTCGCTTTCTTGCATCTGCCTTCTGTTCCGGTCCTGCTCTGCTGATAATACTCTGCTTCTTGGTTAAGAAGTACACGAAATTTGATCCTGGCGAAACTGCCATAGATAAGCTTTCAAAGATAGTAACGTATGCCTTGTTGATAAGTATTTTTTTTGTGTTGCTGGAAGTGTTTACCGCATTTTACAGTCAAGTACCCGGGCATATGCATGGTCTTGAGTACTTGTTCGTTGGTCTTGATGGCCATGCCAAGCTGGTACCTTTCATGTGGCTGTTTGCGGCTCTTAGTATCCTGGCTGCTTTCTTGTTAGTCAATCCGAAGACACGCAAGAACGAAAGAACCCTCATTATCGCATGTGTTGCTACCTTCTTTTCAATGTGGCTGGAAAAGGGAATTGCTCTTGTGGTTACCGGTTTTATCCCAAATCCGTTTGAACAGGTAACAGAGTACATGCCAACGGTTCCCGAGTTACTGATAACACTGGGGGTGTGGGCGACTGGATTCTTCATTTTAACCGTGTTGTATAAGGTTGCGATTTCTGTGAAAGAAGAGGTTGAAGCACTGTAGTACATTTGCTAAGTGATTAAAACTAGGGGCTCTTTCGGCGGAAAGAGCCCTTATTTTTTGAGGGGACGATGAGAAAAAAAGCCATAAGAAATGGCTTTGAAGGTATCTCCAAATGTTTCATCATTCTTCTTGCCTTGTTCGTATGTCTCCAAGTGGTGGGTGTGTGTGTCTTTGCAGAAGGACCTGTAAACGACGATTACCAAAGGTGGATTGAACCGAAAACTGGAATGGAATTTGTCAAGGTTCCAGCAGGTTGTTTTACAATGGGATCTCCGCCTGGGGAAACAGGGAGAGATACCGATGAAGGTCCCCAACATGAAGTGTGTCTTGATGGCTTTTGGATTGGTAGGTTTGAAGTCACCGTAAGGGAATTTCGTATTTTTGTTGAAAAGTCGGGTTATAAAACCGAAGCGGAAAGAGAAGGTTTCTCCTGGATATACACAGGTTCGTGGGAAAAAAGAAAAGGGTTTAGCTGGAGAAGGCCCGGCTTCGTTCAGGGTGACGATTATCCCGTGGTCAACGTATCCTGGAACGACGCCAAAAAGATGGCAGAATGGCTGAGCAAAGAAACGGGGAGACATTTTTCGTTACCGACCGAAGCTCAGTGGGAGTATGCATGCAGAGGAGGTACGACAAGTTCAAGGTTTTGGGGGACTGATCCAGGGTTGGCATGCAAATTTGCCAATGTGGCCGATATATCTGCAAAATCAAGGTTTCCCGCGTGGCAGATTCATCAATGTGACGACGGTTTTGTTTTTACAGCGCCCGTTGGGAGTTTTAAGCCTAATCCGTACGGGCTTTACGACATGCTGGGAAATGTATGGGAATGGTGCGAAGACACCTATTTAGTCAAGGGATATTGTAAATTCAAACGTGTGACTCGTGATCCCCTTGTGAAGAAAAATGGTATTCCGGATATAGTTATAAGAGGAGGCAGCTGGTACAGCAGGCCACGATACGTGAGGTGCGCCAGCAGGGATCATCTTCATGATTCCCACCGGCGCGGAAATGACGTCGGTTTTCGCCTTGTAATTCTCCCCTAAACAGCAATAGAGAATGCCTATATGGCTGTGCTTTTTTCATATCTCACTTTGGTTTAACCTGCTTAAACGCAGGCATGGTACCGCCCAATGCGCATCCCCATCCTAGTGGAAAACACAATTTATCTTTCTTAACGACGGCAAAATTCACCACCACAAAATCATCGGAAATTACTCCCTTGCATTCATTGCTTGGCACCAATATTATTTTTTGAAAGGAACCCTTTGATAGGATATTTTTCTTCGTCACACTGCTTCTGGAGAAGCCAATGGCGACCATGCTTGAATATTGACTCCATAACAAAAGCAATAGCAATGAGTTGTTTTTGTATCGGAATATTTGACACTTTTCCCTCCATGTGGACTGGTTCAATTAGTGTTCAGATCTGCTACATTTCATCGTGTATCAGCACACTTCCAATGCGGGTGGTCAGAAACGGAACGTTACGCAAGATATAATCAATGTGAGTGACAACGGATCCTCTTTGGTAGCACCCCTAATCTCCACTGCATAAACGGTTTTTTGATCATGTGGGTTATTGCCTCCAGCGGATTGGGGATTTTACCTGAATAAGAAAACCCTGTAATATGCTGGAACTGCTCCTCTTAATGGTTCCAATGCAGATCAATTTGTCTGCGGTCCCTGTTATTGCCCTCATCATATTCCCACAGGTTGTTTGCGCTGTCGGCAAGAACTACTATGATGACTGTTTTGTGTTCTTTTTTGAATTTGTCTATACAACAATCAACCTCCCTTGTTTCATCAGGCCCCCAATTTTGAGCGTTTCCAGGGGCAAGTGTGATCGGTGATGAGACCCATGTGAATCCCTTTTTGTCCGGGAATACGGCCCCCTTCAATGTCACGCGAAAGTTTTTCGCGGTCCCTGTTCCGATATTTTGCACTCTAAAGTGCGGACGTATGGTGTAACAGGTCACGCCTTCGCTGTCGGGCTCAGTTTTTGTTACATCCACCTTGGTGATAACCGCCTTTACATCTGCACGGTTAACTTTAATAGGTTTGTGTGTCCTTGGACGTGGCTGGCCGGCGTATGCAACCAGGGTTCCCAGGAAAAGAGCGCACGCAGCAATAATGACTGCATTTATTGTTTTCGTTTTCTTTTTCATGACAATTTCTCCTCGGGTTGTTCTCGGCACCTCGTGGCTAGTTTTGAGACCGAGGTGTCGAGAAGGTAAAAAGGTTGTTTATTTTTTTACTTGGCTTTACTTATCAACTTACTGTTTCTAATTAATGTGCGCACCCTTGGGCGGTGTGTTGAGCTTTGGTTTTGTTTTCTTCTCCATCGTCTTTTTCGCCGGAGACGGATTCACCTTCATCTTGATGTTAAATCCGCCACTGGGCGTGCTCTTTATCTTGCCATCGGTTGTGATGAGGTAGATGGTATACATGGAACCGGGCTTGATATTGGAGCCGATCTTCCAGGAAAAGCGGCCTGTTGAAACGTTAGTTCCGATCATGCCATTTAGCGTCTGCGTTTTGCCGTGGCGGTCAACGAGCACCACCCGCACCCGGCCGGTGACGCCGGTGGACTTCCAGGTGACGGGATAGGTCTTGCCGATATACCAAGTCTCCATGCCGCGAGGGCTTTTCAGCCACAGTTTCTGCATCACTGCCGGCGGTTTCTTGCTTGGCTTCAAGGCAGGTTTGTGCCCAAGCTGGAGGTTAGAGCCCGCGGGATGGTGATCCAGGTGATCTCTCATTCGTGTCGTTACCGCCCCGGGATGCAGGGGCATCCGGATGGGGAAGGCCTCGCTGCATCCCATAATCTTGCTGTTTTCCACTGACTGTATACAGATCCTGTATTGTTCATCCGGCTTTATATTCCTTGGCAGGTTATGCCGCCAGTAACCGGTGTTGGGAACGCCTCCGGGCGGTGACCATTCATAGCGATACGCTTCATCCATGACGGCCTCCCCCTGGCCCCTGCCAAGAAAGATCCTCACCTTGCCCTTGATGCCTGAGCTCTGCCAGCGCACCGAGTGGTTTTCCCCCGGGTACCAGGGACCGGGCTGGCTGGGCCTGTGGACACGGATCCTGGGTTTCAAGTGGCCCAGGGCTCCCGGTTTCAGTCCTCCGCGAACCGTGACAAGACCGTCGCTGTATGCCTGCCATACCGGAACACCCACCATTTCGAGGTATATTCTGTAACGTCCCGGCAGGGTGCCGGCGGGCACCCGGACAAGGTGATGCCCGTCATCAAAGGGAAGGCCGCCGGGAGGTGAAAGCCTGATATTTGTTTCAGGGCCGCTGCCCGCCAACTCAGGGTGCAGCAAAACCTGTACCTTCCGGCCGGGCCTGACAAGGGTCCCTTTCCATTCCACCAGGTATTCCTTGCCCGCCTGCCACTCCAGATTCAGCGGCGTGGTCACCTCGATTCTTGGCTTGAGGCGGGGCTTGTAGCCCCTGGTGTGGAAGGTAAACTCGCGGGAGTTGTTTTCTTCGTTTGATTCCTGAATTTTGTGAGCGGGGTCTGCTGTGACGGTAAAATCGTACTGGGCCGACTTTATAGAATTCTTGACCCAGAACTGAACAAGTTTTTCTTCGCCCATCTGCGGGGGTGAACCATATACCCCGGTATCGGCGAGCAGAATTTCGTTCTGTGGAATCGGCTCGCCGTTTTTTTTGCATTGGATGTCGACCTTCACGGGTTGGTCGATAAAACCGCCGTTGTTTCTGCAGCGAAATTGAAACAGGATGGCGTGAGTTTCTTCCCCCCACATGATATCGTCAAAGACATCGACTTTCTCTGAAATGAGAAGGTCTAGCTTTTTCATATTTGAAAAGAGGTCTTTGTCCATTTTCCCGATCTTGGGATGCCCTACGCGGAAATGGCGCCATTCTGGCTGTTGGGGACTGACCATGTACTTGTTTTGATCCTTGTCCCAGATCCATGATTCCACTCTCATCCGCAATTCGGTGTACTCCCCGTCGAACCTGAGATGGACCTTCTGTTGCCCGAAAGAACGCACTTCGTAAAGGAGCACAGACGGCCTCATCTTCAGCCTGTTCAAATAGAGCTCCGAAATGCCCACCGGCTGCCATAAAGATCTTATCTTTTTATTTTTCCCCGCTTTTGATACCCGCCTTTGCAAATAGATCATGAAAAAATTCTTGGAGTAATCATCGTACCTGCAGTCAAACTCAAAGTACAGCGGCACGTGGCCGGATTCGAAAAGCTGGTTTTCCCCGGGTGAGACGATCCCGGGAGCTCCTGGCTCACACGGAGGCCAGGGTGCGGCAGCCGCTTCCTCTGTAAGCTGTTCCCGGAGACCGGCGGTAGCGGAAAGCGACATCGGGAAAAAAAATGAATCCAAATAATTCTCTATTATATCAAAGCAACCTCCAGACACCGGTAAATAATGATTCTCACGAGTACGAATCTCGCCGGGCCATGACATCCCCGGATAGGAGTTGAGCCATGGATCCGCGAAATAGATACCATCTGTTATGTAAAGCCAATAGTTTTGGCTATACCCTTGCATGTTACACGTTCCGCTGCCAGCGTATTTTGTTCGGGTTATTCTAAAGTAAACAATTTCATGAAAATTATAGTTCAGCATGTCATACTCACAATTGACATCGGCTCGAATCTGGGCATTTATTCCGTTTGGCGAATTAGTGATAATGAAGTTTCCCTGAAACGTATATGTGTGCTTGTTCTTGTAGAACTTGTGGTTGATCATCTGCCAGGCGATCGGGGAAACTTCAGCCGAGCATGGTGTAACTAACGTAAGCATTCCGATCAAGACAATTACCCCTAAGACTATCACCTTAAGATGCCTTTTCATGGCTTCCTCCTCCCCTGTTCCCTCCGTATTGAAGGAAGAGAACATGTCAAATAATTTTGGCTCGATACGCATCGCACTGCCGTATACCGGGCTTATTGCAACCTGTGGTGTGTACCCTTGGGCGGTGCGTTGAGTTTTGGTTTTGTTTTCTTCTCCAAAGCCTTTTTCGCCGGAGACGGATTCAGCTTCATCTTGATGTTAAATCCGCCACTGGGCGTGCTCTTTATCTTGCCATCGGTTGTGACAAGGTAGATGGTATACATGGAACCGGGCTTGATATTGGAGCCGATCTTCCAGGAAAAGCGGGCTGTTAAAACGTTCGTTCCTATCATGCCGTTTAGCGTCTGCGTTTTGCCGTGGCGATCCTTAAGAATAATCCGTATACGTCCCTCGATGCCTGTGCTCTGCCACTCGATAGGGTAAGTCTCACCAATATACCAGGTCTCCATTCCATGCGGTGATTTCAGCCACAGTTTTTTCATGACAACCGGTGCTTTTGTCCCGGCCTTTAATCTTGGCTTATTTACACTCTCGATAAATACTCCCTGTGGTCTCTTTTGTAACTTTGGTTGCACCGGGTAAACGTAATTTGAGAAAAGGGCATTATTGTTTTCGTTTTTCTCGGTGATCTTTTTCCCAGGGTCTATGTATGCAGCGAAACTATACTTGTGTTGCACGTTTTCGTCCGGTGCCGGTATCCACCACCATACCTTTTGTGCACCTAGAGGCGTTCCGGGTCTTGCAAAAAGCGGTTTGATGTCGAAGGTCTTAGGCGACAAGTTATGCCAGCCTCCGTTCCCGATTCTCTCTGCCCATGTAACAACCAGTTTTGATGCATTTGCTGCGGTATCACCCCTGTTTTCCACAGTCCAGATGAAAAAGATGGTTTTCTTGTTAAAAGTTCCCTCAGTCGTCGGCTGACCAGGAAGAACTATTTCGGTTTCAAAGCTTTTTACGACAAGATCCGGAAGGTTTACTTGACTCAGCAGGAACTTCCCTAAGAATGTCTCTCCCGTGGTAAGAGATGCGAGTTTTGCCCGTAAAGGTTGAAAAATTTCCACTTGCCGCTTGCTTGCCGATTCATCCTTCAATCCCTCGGAAGCAGAAACAGGCGCCAGTCGTGTAAAACAAATGCCCACTCCAATAAAAAATACAAGTATGGTGAGTGTCTTACTTATCATGAGAATCCCCCCTTTATGGTTGAAATTACCGCAAGACCTTTGAAAACTGCCCCCCTTTTGCCCAAGCGTTATTTTAAAGGTCTCGTGGTAAAAGTTTTATATTAAGTGGCAAAAACCTCCGGAAAGGTTCAGGCTCAAAATAAACTCTTTGCCCAACTGTTCTCGGTGTTCGTGGAAGACGCGATAGCTCTACTTTACTCCAGCTTTTCGCTAACCAGATACCAGAAGCTAGCAGGCACGACAGCAAAATAACCACCACTATCCAATTCCCGGCACCCCTGCCGGGCTCAAGAACTGCGTAATTTGGCTTTTTCGGATGGTAATAAACTGTCACTGATCCACCCTCAGGATATCGTGCTACTATTTTTTCGGCAGGTTGGCGGTTAAGCGTATTTGAACGTTGAGTCGTGGTGATCTGGTTGTTAAAGTATTCTTTACCGCCCACTTGGTAGGTGTATTTCACCTTCGGGACATAGCCGCCGTCTCCTTCATCAATAATGTAACTCTCTAAGACGATTCCTTCTGTGGTGGGCCATTTGGTACTTTGACTCGCAAAAAGTATTGTCCGAAGTTGCAGGAGAAATAGGAGAAGAAACACGAGAAAAAGAAAAGCGGGTATACCAATATCAGCGAATCGAGGGATGAGAGATGGCAAGCGAAAAAGGATGAAAGGTAGACCACTCATAAAGAAAAGTAGAACCAATATAATCACCAGTGTCCTGGTTAAGCTATTCTGAGATGTTTCTTTAATGACCGGTTGTTGGGAATCCGGTGCAGGCATCATAGCCCAGGTGATCTCAGGAGGTTCAATCAATTCTTTCGGGTCTTTTCGAGTTGCCAATTTCACCTGTTGTTCAAGCATTTGAGCAACTTCTCGGGGGGTTCGAATGTTATAGAACCCAAACTGTTCATCTCCCGCATGTCCTCCAACTACCCTCACGCCGCAAACGATTATGATATCTCCGAGGCCATCCCTTTTCTCTGCCATGCGTATCTGGGTGATTTCTTCAAAAGAACGGGACCAGATGATAGATTTATGTTTGCAGTTGGCGGCTATGGTACGCTCACTAGTGATGGAGTAAATAGTATGCCTTGTTCTCAGGAATTCCCACAAGGGAGAAAAGATAAGAAGTAAACCCAAAGCAAAAAAGGGAACAAATATCGCCGCAATAAGGACCACTTGCCATATCCCGGTAAATAGGCTTCCGGTACGGGCGCTGTGTATCAATATAAGAGCAATGCATATTGTCCATAAAATGCCGCAAACGAAGTGGACGGTAGTGGAACTGGTAAAAAAGCGTGGCAGAGGTTTATCGGCCCAAAGAATCTCTTCTCGAGGATGGGGACCCTGCTTAAGAATCTGCTCTAGTGTTTCCTTGCACTCCATTGGAATACTAAAATATTTTTTGAGCCATTCCTAAACAAGAATGGTTTTTTAGTTATACCGAATGCCTATACATGACAATCTACCGGGAAAGCCACGGAGACTATTCGGAAGGTTAAGGTTTTAAGTAAAAGCGAGCCTGGAACCCTTAACTGGTTTTTTTCGAATTTTTCGGTACTGCTTGAGTCAATAAGATCTGAATCCCCCCGAAGTGCGCGACCACAATCACACGCAACATTCATAACGAAATATAGAAGACCCTCCACAACGAGTCAAGGCAATTTAGTGAATACCGCTAAAAGAGGGTGATTTTCGAGAATCATCCCAACGTCATAGGAATGCAGCGCCAGCAGAAGATAGCACATCATAGAGAAACCACGTTTGTTCAAGGTATGCCCCCATTTTCTTTGGACTGGGTTCTACCTCTTCATCCATCTTTTCGTCTGCGTAAATAACTACATAACCTTGGGCCGATCCCACCGCCCACTCGCCCTTCATGCCAAGCAATGTCTCTCTTTTTCGGCGTGAGAAAAACTTTTTGATTGCCTTTTCGTCGGGGCCCGTAAGAGAGTATCGTTTTGAAAATTTTGGGTCTTCCCTGGAAAAGATTCCCCTACCTTTAACAATTCTCCTCAGAAGACCCTGGGGTTTTAGATAAAACTCAGGGAGCTTCTTTTTCTGGTCAGTAAAAGCCACCACCGTGCGAAAATAGTGATCCGGGTAGTCGGATGATTGCTGTTCATACTGGTAGTTGAAAATAATAACTTCGACCCCGCGGTATTTTCCGTAGAGCGCTTGTTCTATTTTAGGCATAAAACCTCGCTGCAGGGCCGGGTTCTCTGCCAAGGCTGGTGCAAGCTTTAACTGTTCATGATACTCGAGTCCCAAAGCCTTGGCAGCAGATTGAAAGGAGTCAATTACCTTTTTATGGTGTTTGATTTTATAAATTCCGGAAAAACAGATCAGCACTAGCACCATTACGATGGTTTGCCACGGGTCACCAATTCTATCCGGGATTATTTTTGTCGCCATATACATGGCGGAGTAAAGGGCCAAGGGAAAGAGTACAATTATAGTGAAGAGGCTCTTAAAACCGGTTGTCCATCTATCTATGAAAGCCAGGCCGTAGTATAGTGCTATAGCAGCCAAGAAAAATACACCTATACCTTTAATCAGAGATATGAAGTAGGTCATCCCTAAAACCTCCCGAAGTGAAAGGGTAAAAAGTGGAATCGTTTTTTGTTTGTAACCAGGATCTTAACAATACAGACTTAACCAATTTAGGCGGGGGCCACTTACTGAATTTTCGGGTTTTCTGTTCAGACAGGGAATAACAGGGGGAATATAGCCTGAACTGGATTTTTTTGTATTATACCGGGTAATGGTGAATCAATCAAGGCATAAGAGAAACCGATGAATCGGTTCTGGGAAGATCCTCTACCCCTTGCCAACGGTTAAAACCGTGGGTTAAAGGGCAATGCTATCCGGGTGATGAATGAGGTAGTCCACGGTTTCAACCGAAGGTATAGATAGCATAGCTAATCCAGAACTGATTCATCGGTTTCCTAGATCTCATGACTGCTATTTTGTAAAAGTATGACAGAATGATATTGATCCACTAGTTCTGGCCCCCTTATACAACAAAGGAGTGTATTAGGAACAATGCAAAATCCGTCATTCCGGCAGAAGCAGAGCGTATTTTGAGTGCCGTCCTGAGTAATAAAGTATATCGAAGAGCCGAAATCCATCACCGTTGATCAGGAATGTGCATGAGGTGCAAATGGTCCCGGGTTATTTGGGTGATTAATGAGGGGTTCCATAAATGTATGTTGAAGCTGATGAGAGCGCTCTTACGAAGCCTTTGAATGAGACATTTTGAACACTAAAAGGTGGGCGGAGCCCACCCTACAGTTTTCGTAGCTTTGGATGTTGAACCTCAATTTAAGGAAACTCTGATTGATTACTTAGTTTGCCAATGACCTCATGCACGTGATGCCGAACTCGATCCGGCATCCAGCGGGAGAATTATAGATTCCAGCTCTACGCTTCGCTCCGGCCGGAATGACGGTTTCTCACTTGTGCTCATCCTACTTGTTTAATTGCTTGGTAATCCTAGAAATCAGAATTAATCAGAACTTCCGTTAAAAGTAATCCCCTGTAGGGTGGGCAGAGCCCACCGAAAATCTTTTGCCATGATTAGAATTGTTGATTTCCCGAATCCGTGGCAAAACTTTATATCTAATTTGTGAAACATGTTTAAATTGCTGATTGTTAGTCACATAGTAAGGATGGATTATTCGTCGCCTTGTCAAGTAATCTTTTCACGGCCTGCGGGTCGTCGAGGTGCACCCCATCTTCGGCGTCATTGCCCCCCGGACATAGCGTACTATAGTTCGACGGGCTCTTCCTTGCATCCGCGGCTCAGGTGGACGATCACGGATTCAGGAATTTTATAGAGCAGCCTCACGAGTACCACTAAAGTGTGATAGCGCGCTAGGTCATTTGAACTTATTTAGAGGTTTTTTTTCAATCAATTCCCTACCTTCGCCTGGATACCTGTTGCGATCGTCCGCGGCAGGTGGTTTATTAGGCATTGGCCATTTATTCGGCCTAGGCTCTGGACCTTCCATTGTCACCCGGGATGGATTCCTGTCAATCATCACCGGTTCTTTCCTAACATCCAACTCTTTCGTATAACAGCTGAACTCTATAGCAATGCCGTTAGGATCAAAAGAATAAACCGAATAGATAAAACCGTGATCGATTACTTCGGATACCCAGAAATCGGCTGCTTCAAGTCGCGCTTTTATTTCCCAGAGCGATTCCTCGTTTTCTACTCCCATGGCGACGTGATCAAATACAATGGGACCCGTGACGGGGTAGCCATGGTCTTTTTCTTCTATTCCTTCTGCCTCAGGCCACTCGAAAAAAGCTATCATGTCACTTTCTGAGAGCTCGAAAAAATAGTGACGATAACCGGGTTTCCCCATTCCTACAACAAGCCTAAGCCCCAGTAAATCACGCCAGAACCTTACGGTTTTATCCATGTCCTTGGTTACCATTGCAAGATGATTAATTCCGGTGTATTTCATGTCCCGCACACCCCTCTTTTTAAAAAATGAATTCGACATTTAAGTTTTTCATGATATTATAGTCTACTAATAAACTAGAAATTTATTATAACTCATTGAGGAGGAGGTAGAAAGTATGAGAAGGGTAATAATTTTAGGATCAGGGGCTGGCGGCACCATGGTGGCTGCTAACCTGAGAAAGGAACTCGATGAGTCCGAATGGGAGATCTTGATAATTGATAAGGACGAAAAACACCATTTTCAGGCAGGTTACCTGTTCATTCCTTTTGGTATCTATTCAAAGGATGACGTATTGAAACCTAAAAAAGAATTTATCCCCAAAGGTGTCGAATTTATTGTTGACGAAGTTACAAAAATTGATCCTGATTTGAGGCAAGTTGAAACACGGCTTGGAAAGTATCATTACGATTGGCTCGTAATTGCTACAGGTTGTGACATCAAGCCTGATCAGGTTGAGGGTATGCTTGATGGATGGCGAAAGGAAATATTTGATTTTTACACGCTTGAAGGGTCTTTGCTTCTCCGGAAAAAGCTCAAGTATTTCGATTCAGGCAAGGTAGTGGTAAACATTGCCGAGTTACCGTTCAAGTGTCCCATAGCGCCTCTGGAGTTTGTTTTCATGGCGGACTGGTTTTTTACGGTAAATGGTGTCAGAGACAGGGTTGAAATAGAACTTGTCACGCCGCTGGACGGTGCCTTCACGAAACCGGTGGCTGCAAAGGCGCTTGGGAGAATAGCAGAAAAGAAGAAGATAAAAGTAACTACAAATTTTGACCTTGCGAGTGTTAATGCTAAGGAGAAGACCATCGAATCATACAAGGGCGATAAAGTGGGTTATGACCTTTTGGTAGCTATACCTCCCAATTTCGGAAGCGACCCTGTGATCGAATCCGGCCTGGGAGACCCCATGGGATATGTACTTACCGATAAACACACCTTGAAAGCCGAGAAAGTTGACAGGATATTTGTAATCGGTGATGCCACAAACGTTCCCACTTCAAAAGCGGGTTCAGTGGCACACTACATGTCTTACACAGTGGTTGAAAACATGGTGAGAGAAATTGACCGACATGAGGCTCTACCGAAATTCGATGGTCATGCTACCTGTTTCCTTGCGTCAGGTTTTGAGAAGGCGATACTCCTTGATTTCAATTACGAGGTTGAACCACTACCGGGTAAATTTCCTTTCCCGGGGATTGGCCCCTTTACTCTACTGGATGAAACGCTGAGTAACCACTGGGGCAAGATGATGTTCAGGTGGGTTTACTGGAACCTCATGATGAAAGGGCTTGATATGCCTCTTGAGCCGCAGATGAACATAGCAGGAAAAATAAGAAAGATTGCTTAAGGGGGAGGAGAGTAATGGAAAGGGAAAAAGAAATACTAGAACGCCTAAGCCGGATTGAGAACCAGCTTGTGCCTCTGGAAGAATCGGCAAAGGCCCTCAAGGAGTTGCGTGAAGACTTGACCCCAAGGGTCAATGAAGCGGTACGTGCTTTGATAGAAGAGCTGGCCGATATTGAAGCGGATTTCCAGTTTGAAGACCTGATTTTTCTCATAAAAAAGACAATGAGAAACGTGAGAAACCTCATTTTTGTTCTTGATCAGATGAAAAATTTAATCGATTTTGCAACCACTGCTGAACCTCTACTGAAGTCGACTGTGCCACAGCTTATTGCAGCTTTGGACGAATTGGAACAAAAAGGCGTGTTTCGCATACTGGGAAGTTTTTTAAACATTCTGAACAGGATCGCAGAGACCTATACTCCAGAAGATATAGACCATATTGGTGAGGGAATAGTTGAGCTTCTAGGAGCCGCGAAAAGTCTTACGTCTCCGCAAGCCGTTAATTTTCTGGTGAAATTGTCCGAGGTCCCATCCAGAGTTGATTTATCCGGGGCAAAAAGTGTTGGAATTTTAAGTATGCCGTGGACAATGGCAGACAAAGACGTTAAAAAGGGTCTCGGGATAACTATGGAATTGTTGAAAGCCCTTGCGTCAGTGGCATGATTGGAAATCAAAGGTGACTGGACATGTTCATCGGCATATAGTTTTGACTTGTACGGGGAGGTGGATTTATGGGTAAACTTCAACAACGTGACGAAGCTCCGGAATTTACTCTACTTGATCAGAATGGCAACCAAGTTTCACTGGTAGATTTTAAAGGCAAGAAGGTTTTCATTTTTTTCTATCCGAAGGCTATGACCAGTGGATGAACGACACAGGCTAAAAGTGTCAGTTCGGCGCTTGGTGACCTGAAGAAACATAATGTGGTGCCTATCGGAATCAGTCCGGATTCTCCCGAAAGACAGAAGAAGTTTGACGAAAAGCACGCACTCGGTTTCCCTTTGCTGTCTGACGAGGATCACAAGGTAGCCGAGGCATTCGGAGCGTGGGGCGAAAAAAAGATGTACGGGAAAACTGTTGAGGGGATAATACGATCTGCGTTTCTGATTGATGAAAATGGCAGAATATTAAATGCGTGGTACAAGATTAGCCCAAAGAAGACTGTTCCGGAATTAATGGCAATGTTAATGGATTCATGAAAGGGAAGCCAAGGCTGGGTAGATAGATCGACTCTATGGTGAATATTAGAGGAGGTAAGAAACCGATAAATCGGTTCGGGGGTATCCCTTGGTGTATCTTCCCACGGCTAAAACCGTGGGCTACCTCGCTCATGTTCCGGGGTTACTATTAGCCCCTGACCCGATGCGCTTTTGATTGACAATCGAGGAAAGATTTCATGGAAGAACACGGAAATGAAAATCATTTAACCTGGGCTTCTCTTTGCCATTTTTCGGCACTACTCGGAATTATCTGGTGGGTCCCAACGGGTACCGACATCTGGATTCCCTTTGGACACCTTGTTTCGCCACTTGTAGTCTGGCTGCTAAAGAGGAAAGAGTCACAGTTTGTCGATTACGCCGGGAAGGAATCACTCAATTTTCAGATTGCCATGACCCTCTATGGAGTAGTGCTAGCGGCCCTGGGGCTATCCATTAAAGGGGTTAGTTTTCTCATCTTCCTAACCATCATTGACGTGGTGTTTGTAGTCATAGCGGGAGTAAAGACAAGCAACGGTGAGGTTTACCGTTATCCATTAACGCTGGTTCGCTTGATTCGATGAATGTAACCGAGAATTTGTAAAGGTTTAACTAGCCTGATCAAAAAAGATTACAAGACTTTTAACCAGTTCTGCCATGAAGTTAAAGTCGAGTTTATCCATCGTATCGCTTGGCCTATGGTAATGAGGATTGCGGTAAAAAGCAGTGTCTGTGATCATCACGGCCTTATAACCTTGGTGCCAGAACGAGGAATGATCACTCAGGCCAACTGAAGGTAACGTGTATCCCCCGAGAGGAACGGTCAGTTTAACCACCGGAAGATTGGGGTTTTGCTAAATGCTTCGTAAATTGACTCGGTGAGAGGCTTTGAACGCAAGTTTCCCACGATGCCCACATAGTTTCCAATTTTGGGATAGTCCATGAACATCAAAGGGAAGGGATATTTCTGGCACCCCGGTTCAAAACATGTATAACCGACCATTTCCAGGCAAAGCATCCCATCCAGCTTTTCCCTGGCCTTTTTGCAGGCTCTCGCGTGAACTTTACTTCCCATGTGGCGGGTTCCGAAGGCTGGAGGTTCTTCAAGGGCGAAAGAAACAAACTTAACCCTTGTTTTGGATGGTTTTTTTGAGAACAGGTTTGACAATTCCCTGGCAGTTTCCAGTTGCACGGCTACGGCACTCGCATTGTCATCGGCGCCCACGGTACCTGCCACTGAATCGTAGTGAGCTCCCACAATGTAATTCCGTGTAAAACTGATTGTCTCACCGGCGTAAGATATTACGTTTGCTACCTCTTGACCTCTGAAGCTGTATGTTTCTCTCTCTACGGACAATCCTATTTCATGATAAAAATTCTCGATATGGCTTGCTGCCTTGGAAAGGTTCGGTAGAAAACGGACGCTCCTTTCGCCGATCTCGATCGTAAGTGTAGTAAGATGGGATTTCAGCCTTTGTTTTGTTTTTTCAACATCAATCATCGACTCTATTTACCGGTTTTAGTTCAATGTCTAATGGGTCGTTCCTATTGGAACTTTCCCGGCGATTTATTTCTCCATGAACCTTTTTAGAACCCTTGCTGCAGTCTGTTCAGTTAGTTTTTCTTCAAGTTTAATGCATATCAACTGCCCCTCTACGGTGCCTGTGTAAAGCTTTCTTCCTTCAACCACGGGGGCAGTAGCTACTGGAAACCCGAGGGGGAAACACCACCTCATCTTGTGGCCTTTGGTGCTCACGGCATATATTCTTCCAGGGGTAGAAAAATAGGCCATGTTACCCGAAACCGTTGGTGAAGAGACATAACCAAGAGCCTTGAATCGCCAAAATTCTTTCCCGGCTTCTATGTCTATAGCGTAAAGATGCCTGTCTCTGGATCCACAGTAAACCACATCACCCGCTATATGGGGCGTAGCATGAACCTTTCCGCCCGTCATAAATTCCCAATAAAGCTGTCCGCTGTTTGCCAGAAGAGCATAGATTTTGTAATCTTCCGCCCCGAAAACCACAAGCCCATACTTGACCGAAGGGATACTACCAATCCTGGAAGATACACTGAAGTTCCACACGCACTCTCCGTCACTGATCCTTATTCCATAGACAGTGCCTTGCTCCGATGCGGCGAAAACAAGTCCATGCCAGGTACTGTTACCAACATCAATTCTTTTTGACACGTTAAATGTCCAGCATTTTTGGCCGTCTTGGGAGTTGAGCGCATATAAAGTCCCCTGGTAAGAACCAATGAAAACGTGATCCTTCGAGCAGAAAGGTGAAGTTAGGTCCTTTGTGCTCTGAAATTTCCATAGTAGACGACCGCTGGTTTTATCCAATGCATATAGAATTTTACCGGAAGCAGCGTAAAGGATGTGATTTTTTAGTAATACCTGCTGCCAAGTCTTTTGAGGGTGTTTCTTTCGCCAGGATACTTGTCCTGTAATGGCATCATCGGAGTAAAGAGTCTGGCCGCTGCTAAAGTATACCTTCTTTCCGTCCGTAGCCGGTATGGTCGGAACGTTTCCGCCTCCTCGAAATACGAAAAGTACTTCCGGCTCTGCATTTGTGTGAGGTAGCCTTTCTATAATACCTTCAACATCATGTTTCCAATGTTTGTTTCTTAGCAGTTGTTGGATAATTTCAAGATCTGGTTCGTATTTGCGGAGCCTTTTTATCGTGGTTCTTAGTTTCTCTATGTTCTCGATGGTTGCAACGTGCTCTTTTAGAAGCGCAATTACCGCTCCTCTAAAACCGATGGCCTGTACCTGCTTTCTCCACTTCTTCGCTGTTTGTGTGTCAACAGTTTCTTGCAAGTGAAGCCTCCGAAGGTGAGATTTTCTTTTATTTTCACCTCAATTCGTTTGGAAGGCAACACATGCTAGGAAGCACTGCTTGTTTTTTGTCCAACCTACCACTTGAGGAAAGGGTTATATTTCTTTTCCTGACCAATGGTCGACTTCGGGAAAGATCCATAGTTATGTCCTGGATATACAATTGTATCTTCAGGGAGAACGAGGAGTTTGGTTTTTATTGAATTTAGCAATTTCTGCATTGAGCCTCCCGGAAGATCTGTTCTGCCTATGCTGCCGACAAACAAGGTGTCGCCGGTAAAAACGTGCCCCGGGGTGTAAAGGCACATCCCGCCGGGCGTATGCCCCGGGGTATGAATCACTTCTAAAGATTCATTGCCGAATTCAATTTTGTCCCCGTGAGTAACGGTCTCGTCGGCCGGAGGCGAAGCTTCACATCTAAAAAGCTGCAAAATAAATGGAGAAGGATTTGCCAGTCTTTCGGCGTCATCCTCATGGATAACTATCTTGGCGCCAGTCTTTTCTTTCAACTCCCTATTCCCACCGCAATGATCAGCATGACAATGAGTGTTAACAATGTACTTGATGTTCTTTATTCCTTTTCTGGTAGCAGTTTTGAGAATTCTGTCAACTTCGTCTGCAGGATCAATTACTATCCCTTCACCCGTTTCCGGGCATCCGACAACGTACGCAAAAACAGCAAAATTTCCTACTTCAAGTTGTTCAATTATCATAGTAGCTCCTTAATAACTGGGTTTATAAATCTTCGGCAAAGCGGATAAAGACTAACAAAATAACGTACGGCGGTAAAGAAAATTAAGGCTAACTGTTTAGTATCATTTTCCCCGTTTGAGGGTAGAAGATTCCGGGATCTCGGAATATACTTATGTTAAAAGATGGATAGGTCGGATTTTGGGCATTGGAACTAGATGCAAGCCGTTCAAAGAAAGGAGGGGACCATGCTGGAAAAAATGATTGAGATGATAGAGAAAAATGCGCCAGCCATGGCAGAAGATCTGAAGTCCAGGCTTCTGAACAATCCTGATACCAAGTCGTTCAGGACGCTTGATGATGAGGCCTTATACGAAGATATTCATGCACTTTATAGCCGTATTGGGTACTGGTTGATGAGAGATCCCGAAAAAGGGGACGTAAAATCGTACTATATGGAACTGGGTAAAAGACGACGAATGGAGGGCTTCCCTCTACGAGAACTGGTGCGGTATCTCATCCTTACCAAGAGGCATATCTGGGACACCGTATCGCAAAAGGGGCTGATGGATGCACCTGCAGAACTAAACTCTGGCATAGACTTAATCACGTATCTGAACCGGTTTTTTGATTTTGCTATTTATTACACAACGTTAGGTTACTATAAGTCTTTGGGAGTCTAATAGGTTAAAAATTGTAAACAAAGGGGGGCGCTATGTTGACCAAAAGACTTGTTGAGTTAATCCAGAGCAATGCTTCGGAGTTATCAAGATCAATTGTAAAACAGATACTAAGTCATCCAACCACTACATCTTATCGAAACATCGGTGAAAATACTCTTTTTGATATGATTCATGACATCTGTAGCCGGTTTAGTTACTGGTTGAGCGAAGACAATGAACGAGGGGAGGTGAAAGAGCATTACCGGAACCTCGGTAAGCAGCGTTTTCAACAGGGAATAGCGTTGCCGGAAGTGATAAGCGCATTGTATCTCACGAAGAGGAAGCTCTGGGAGTTTATGACGGCTGAAAGAGATGTTAACTCCAGTCTCGATCTAAACCAGATCCTGGAGACTTCATTTCTGCTGGTAAGATTCTTCGACCATGCGGTATTGCATGTGACGGAAGGCTACGAAGAGATGCTGAAAGAAAAGTATGGCTATGTGGCTCCACTTGAAGATCCGGCAAGGTTTGAAGAAGCCTTGGCGGAAAAAGAGAAAAAGATGGCCACAATAGAAGAAGAGCCCAGGTTGCCGGAACTCTGTTTCACCAAGGGAATGATTCGGTTGGAAACCTAGGGTATATCGGTGTTGCTATTTGCGCATGCGTGGGATAAAAGATGCGAATTTCGCTACGTGCGTGGAAATTGAGATGTAAAGTCGCGTGTTAAACTGTAAAAGGTCTGGCTGACAGTGGAGTGGTTATGCTTGCCGATGGAATGCATTATGAGGGGCTAATTATCAGGCCGCCGAGTGAAGCTAACAGCATTTTGTTACAAGTCACCCTGGGATGTTCCCACAATAAGTGTACTTTTTGCGGGAGTTACAAGGATAAGCGTTTCGCAATCAAGGATGATGAAACAATCCTAAGTGACATAGTGTTTGCTTCAAAGTACATGAAAAACCAGCACCGAGTGTTCTTGATGGATGGTGATGCGCTAATTATTCCGCAAAGAAGGCTTGTATGGATCCTGGATAGGATCCGTGAACATCTGCCCTGGGTGCGACGGGTAGGGACATATGCCAATGCCAAGAGTATCAGGATGAAAAGCGATGATGAGCTACTGGAACTCAGGGAAAAAGGCTTGGGAATAGTTTACCTGGGAGTGGAAAGTGGAGATAACGAAACTTTAAGAAAAATTCGCAAGGGGACTTCGGCTGAAAATCTGGTTAAACAGGGAAAGAGGGTCAAAAACGCAGGTATAAAACTTTCCGTAACGGTTTTGCTCGGTATCGCGGGAGAAGAGAGTTCACTTAGGCATGCCCAGGCAACAGGTCGGTTGTTAAGTGAAATGCAGCCGGATTATGTAGGTGCTCTTACGGTGATGATTTTGCCCAATACGCCCCTTGCGGAAGACGTAAAGGCCGGGCACTTTAAGCTAATGGGGCAGCGAAAATTGCTGATGGAACTTAGGGAAATGTTTAGATGTACTGACATGAAAGGCCTTTTCATGGCTAACCATGCATCTAATTATCTCCCCATAAAAGCAAGAATGCCGAAGGATAAGGAGAAGGTGTTAGCGCTTATAGATTCGGCGCTAAGGGGAGAGGTCGCACTTAAACCGGAGTGGATGAGGGCTTTATAGGTCATCGGATTCTTAGTCTAGTCGGGGGATATCCGCAATATATTGAGATAACCTGGTCCGGAGATGCCTTACATACACCTTGACAAGCACCGGTTGTAATGATACGAAATACTAGTTTTTATGCCCTCGTAGCTCAGGAGGATAGAGCGCCGGATTCCTAATCCGGGTGCCGCAGGTTCGAGTCCTGCCGAGGGCATCAATAATATATATTGGCAAAACTGCAAATCCGTCACTCTATTCAGAGTGTAGAGCGATTGCCTTTTTAAGTTAGACAAGTCCATCAACGAGATTTTTTGAGTATTTTCTCACCTAGCCCTCGGCGTCCAAAACTCCTTGCGATACGTGGCTTTAAGAGCCTCTTACTTAGATATCCAAGCACCTCTTTTGCACGTCGAGTTCCTTCAAGCTAATAAGAGGCAGGCTTGGATCAGGAATCCGCAGAAACGGTGATGGATTCCGGTTTTCTGCCTTGATTCGGCCGGAATGGCAGATCTAAGATATTATGGCCCTACTTAAATAATACCTGGTGCCGGAAATCCGAATCTATTAGGGTTTGCCAGGAATCATCATGATCCGAATATCAGTATATTATTTCTACCCGGCGGTTCTTTGCTCTTCCTTCCTCGGTAGAATTATCTGCAACGGGATTTGCTTTACCCTTGCCTTCTATTTTTATCCTGCCGTTCTTTATTCCTTCCACGTAGATGAGATAATCGGCAACACTTTGGGCTCTTTGCAAGGAAAGACGCAAGTTATACTCATCACTCCCTATATTGTCTGTGAACCCAACAACAAGTATGTTTTTGTCAGGATGTTCTTTTAACATTTGAGCAACTAAGTGAAGGGCCTTTCTTGCTTCGGGTTTCAAAAAGAACTTGTTGAAATCGAAAAGGACCTTTTCGGGGATAGTGAGTTTTGTCCCCTCGGCAGTCTTTTCTACCTTAATCCCTAATTTTTCCGGCTGCGGTTTTTCCTCTGCGCTTGTATATTTGCCGACTTTTATATTGCTGACAAGTGCTCCGTATTTATTAGTATCATCATAAAACATCAGTTCAAATCCGCTTACGTGTTCGCCGGAAGTTACGTTGAAAGGCACTACCGTCAATCTTTTACCGTTAGCGTAAACCCTAAGTTGATGGCGTCTCACTTGAATTGCCACGTGTACTTTCTTTTTGTGAAATTTCTCCAATCTTCCAATTCCCCCGACACCCTCAAGCCAAAATGTATATCCATTATAATCATCATGTATTTGAAGGTCATAGGGTAGTCTTGCCTGATCCCAGGCTTTTCCCTTGCTTTCAAGTAACCGAAAAAGAAAGTCAGCGCCGCCGGGATCCTGGTATCCCAGAAAATCAAACTCGATTGAAAATTCATCTGTCCCAAGGTCTAATTTCTTGTACAGCCTATAATCTCCGTCAGTAGCAGGAGCAATCCATATTTGGTCGCCATATTTTACGCATTCTCCTGCACCAGTTACTTTATCAAATCCCATAGGAGGATCTCCTACAGGGCACCGAGAAAAATCCTCTTCAAAAAGTACTTGGTCTCCTGGAATAAAGGTTTTACTTGCGCCGGTCACTAATTGTTGTCCCCAAGCAATAGCTGGAATCAGAAAAAACAGAACGACCCAGAAAAACCTTTTCATTGTTTCACCTCCGAACATCTGTTGATAATTCATAACAATAAATCGAGCGGCAGGCGGCTCCGCCGCACTGCGGCAAGTTAATCGTGTTCTGTTGCTAGATCGATTCTGCGTTTACAACGTTTCTATAATAAGCCGTCCGAAGATATCATCGAAGAAGATTTACGTCAATACCGGCATTGCTGTGTATTATTGCAATATAAAGAAGCGCAGGCGTGATTTTGCGGCAAGTATTAGAATACTTCCCTATAAACATGTAGCGTTTTAGCGTGTCATAATTCTTATACTACCAGTGTCCGTCATAAATGAACCGCCCGCTTCGCTTAAGGCGCAAAGAACGCGAAGAAGGAAAATATTGCGGCCGGCGGGTTAACGCCGCCCACAATGCCTTGCACCCTTTCAGGGTAACAAGGGCAATGGACAACACGCATATCCTAGGAAGCGCACACAAAACACAAAGCTTCAGGCGCCAACTCAGATTGTCTGTACCAACAGCATGCCTGAAGGGCAGGCTTCTTTCCTTGAGCAGGCACTTGCCCCGTGAAATTCCGAAGGATACGTAGTATTTCACTGGGGCACTGCTCAAGGAAAAAAGAATATCCCTTTGCGCTCTTAGCGTCTTAGCGGTTCAAACTTGGTTGCGGCTTCGCTGCCTTAGCTTTTTGTTTAACCCAATAATTAGGAAGTAGCTGTCAAAATAAAGGGGCGGCGAGACATGGAAAGGGTTATTGGTAAACTTAGTAATTGATCAAAGTTTCCTTAATTAATAGGATTTGACATAATTCAAATTTTTCTCTAGTTATAAGAGCAAGTCAAAATATGGGAACTCATCAGAGATCCGGAAAGGAGATGAGTGAGATGGCTAACTTTTGTGTTAAGTGTGGAAATGCTCTTCCTCCTGATGCCAGGTTTTGCCCGGGTTGCGGTGCACCTGCCCCTGGTGTTTCTGGTGGTAATCAAATGGGAAGCCCCCCTGATGGCCCCGGCGTTGCGGGAAGTCCTGCGGGTGGGCAGAGTAGTCCTTTCCAACAGGTCCCTCCAATTCCCCCGCATCAGCAGGTATCTACTCAAAGCTTAGATATCTTCTTTTACGTGCCCATCGGAGTCTGTGTATTCTTGGGGTTGGTCAGCGTAATGTTTATGGGGACTCTAATGAAGTACGGGAAAGGCGGGGCGGCCTTGTTTTTTATCTTGCTAGATTTTGGTCTCGCTGCGCTCATCTGGAAATGGCCCTACCAACAGTACAAGCGGGGAAATTTAAAGGAAGCGAGAAAAGGTGCGATGGTGTTTGCCGGGCTAAGTGTTCTGTTAACCATTTTTGCGATTGGGACGGGACAAATGTTTACAGCCCTGCTTGATCTTGCTGCGCTGGGATCATTCCTTTATCTATTTTACAAGCTTGGTAACAATTCCTTGTCGGTTTAAATTACCGCCAGGGTTCATTGATGATCAGACAATGAGAAAATTTAGTGCAGGAGGTTAAAAATGTTCTGTAAAAAGTGTGGTAAAGAAGTTCAGGATGATGCGCGTTTTTGCCCTCAATGCGGCACCCAGATTGTTGTAGATTCTGGAGCTTCACAAGATGCGGCTCCTGACGAGAGCCTGCAGGGAGAAGGTATTCCTATCCCCGATGTGCCTCAAGGTCAAGAAAATGCTTCTCAACCGGGAATTGTTTGCCCCGCCTGTGGCAGTTCAGATCTAAAAATTGAAAGATTTACCTGGTGGGGAGGAATCCTTGGAGCAGCTTTGGCAAACAGGTTGTCTTGCAGGTCCTGTGGTCATAAGTTTAAGATTAACAGGTAAAGCAAGAAAAATTCATTTTCGTTCCTCGCTGTTGTGTTACTCTTTCCGGTAAACGCTGGAATTCTTTGGTGGTGTGCCCCTAGAATCATGGAGAGTATCAGTGTTTTGTCATAATTGCGGCCAAGAAATTGATGAACGCAGTAATTTTTGTGTTTACTGTGGTGCGAGCCTTAAAAGAGATTTCCGGGATGCTGAAACAAGGTGCAGTCTGATTCAGACTTTAAGCAGGCGAGGTGACACTTTTACTTTAAAATTTTCAAGATCGATGCTGCTGGTAGGAAATGGAATCCTTGTGGTGATTGGTTCGATAGCTTTTTTTATAAGCTTGTGGGTGATGCCAGGGATAATTAAAATATATGACGGTGATTCGGCAATATTATTCGTCCTATTGCCGCTTGGGGCATTATTCGTATTTTCAGTCGTGTTTGTTAGGTTAAGGTTACGACAATTGCTAGCTGTCAAAAGAATTCCCCCGGGCAGGGATAGTATTAGCTTTACCAAAAATGATATAAAGAGACTTCAAGTAAACCAACACTGGTTGACCAGCTATACCTTTTCTTTGCTGTTGCAAGTCTACAATACTACAATCCAGTTCCCTCTCGGGAATATAGTGGTTTATTCCAAGAAGGATGCAGAGAAAATTATTAATGAGTTCGTCAAATTTTTTGGTGGCGATGTTCCCGTAAGATGGGTTACACTTTCATGGAAGAACCTGAAAAGGGAGATACGTGGAAATTAACAAGTGGTAAATAGGGACCAGGGAACTAATCCTGACGATTCACCCCGTACACGATAATCGTGACAACATCTGGCAAAGGTGGAGAGAGGTGTGTGATTGTCTCGTTGTTTCCAGTACATATGAACAGGTCGGATTGGGAGGATAAGATGAGCAGTTATGGAATGACAATCATAGAACACTTACTGATGAAGCAGCAGCAGATACCGTTTGCCACGGGAGCATTTTCCAGGCTTATGAGTGAACTGGTGGTTGCTGCAAAGCTGATTTCGAGGGAAGTTAACAAGGCAGGCCTTGTGGATATATACGGTTTTACGGGAGAAATAAACGTTTACGGGGAGCAGGTACAAAAACTGGATGAGTATGCCCACAAAACGATAATCAGGCGTTTAAGGCACACCGGGGTTCTTTGTGCTATTATATCCGAGGAGAGTGCCGATATAATGGAAATTCCTGAACCGTTTTCCCGGGGGCCTTACATTCTCGTGATGGATCCCCTGGACGGTTCGTCAAACATAGACGTAAACATAAGTATCGGTACAATTTTCTCTGTTTACAGGCGAAAAGAAGAAGGAGGGCCCGTAACACTGGATGAAGTATTGCAAAAGGGATCAGAACAGGTGGCTGCCGGCTACTTTATCTACGGTTCCAGTACCATGATGGTATACACCACCGGCCAGGGAGTGCATGGTTTTACGTTATATCCAAGTATCGGGGAATTCTTGCTAAGCCATGAAAATATACAGATCCCGAAACGGGGAAAAATTTTCAGCGTGAACGAAGGAAACTACAATTACTGGGACGAAAACGTTAGGGAGTACGTGGATTACCTCAAAACACCGGAGGCTGGAGATGGACGCCCCTACACTTCCAGGTACGTGGGATCCCTGGTGTCCGATTTTCACCGGAACCTACTAAAAGGTGGTATTTTTATGTATCCTGCCGATAGCAAGGATCCAAAAAAACCCCATGGAAAGTTGCGACTACTATGTGAAGCGTCTCCGCTAGCTTTTGTTGTGGAAAAAGCAGGAGGATATGCCAGTAACGGGAAAAAGCCGATCCTCGATATAAAACCAAATAATATCCATGAACGGGTGCCGTTGTACATCGGTAGTGTTGAAGATGTAAAAATGGCCGAAAAATTCCTCAGGGGAGAACGCTGACGCAAATGCTTGTCCTCGGAATAGAGAGTTCCTGCGATGAGACGGCGGCCTCAGTGGTTGAAGATGGGAAACGAGTCCTTTCAAATGTTATTTCTTCCCAGATTTCTATACACAGTCCCTTTGGAGGAGTTGTACCTGAGCTTGCTGCCCGCCATCACCTAGAAGCCATCATACCTGTTATGGAAAAGGCTTTGCACGAGGCTTCAGTGGAATTAAACGATATAAACCTGCTTGCTGTAACTCAAGGGCCCGGTCTTATCGGAGCCTTGTTGGTGGGGATTAGCGCTGCCAAGGCACTTCATTACGTGTCAAACATCCCGCTAGTGGGCGTCGATCACCTGCACGGCCACATTCAATCCGCTTTCTTCTCAGATGAACCCATTGAGTTTCCCCTGGTTTTGCTAGTAGTTTCAGGAGGACATACCAGCTTGTTTTATTCTGAAAATGTAGGTTCGTATAGGCTCCTTGGGAATACACGGGATGATGCGGCCGGTGAAGCATTCGACAAGGTGGCCAAAATGCTGGGCCTTGGCTATCCAGGAGGAGGCATAATTGATAGGCTGGCGCGGGACGGGAATCCTGCGGCTTTCCGTTTTCCGAGAGCGTTCCTGGGGAAGGAATCGTATGATTTCAGCTTCAGTGGTATAAAAACCGCCGTTGCTAACTTTCTCCGGGACTACGGTAATCCGGCTTCTGAGAACAAAACTTCGTACAGGATCGAAGACCTTGTCGCTAGTTTCCAGGAAGCTGTGGTAGACATGTTGCTCGAGAAAGCTTTCAAGGCCGCTGAGAATTTCAAGGTAAGGCATCTGGCCATAGTTGGAGGAGTTGCTGCAAACAGCAGGCTTCGAAAGAGATTTATGGAAGAAGGAGAGTTTAGAGGAATTAAAATTCATCTTGCTCCCCTAGAATATTGCACCGATAATGCAGCCATGATAGCGGCGGCGGGGTATTACAAATACTTGAATGAAGGGGAAGAAAAAAATCCGCTAGAGTTCGAACCTTATTCTCGGAGGAAGGAGGTTCCACTGAAACAAGTCAATTTTTCTTCAAAAACATGATCTCCCCAAATAAACTTCTAAAAAGCCTGAACAAGAGACCCAGCAAAAAGCTGGGACAGCATTTTCTTGTCCACGAACATTCTGTGGAAAAAATCATGAAATTCGCCGATGTCGGACGTGAAGACGTGGTGCTGGAGGTGGGGCCGGGCTTGGGGGCTCTTACCGTGCCTCTCGCAAAAAGGGTAAGAAAATTATATGCTGTGGAAGTTGATACTGAACTTGTGAAACTTCTTAAAGAAAGGGTTGTTCCAGAAGATCTTAAGTCGAGAATCGAAATCATTGAGGCAGACATACTGAAAGTGGATATTTGTTCCATTGCCCAAGAAGCCGGGAAAAAGCTCCGGGTATTTGGTAACCTTCCATACAACATAAGCAGCCCAGTATTGTTCAAGTTGTGGGAAAACCATTACCTTATAGAAGATGCCGTGTTTATGCTCCAAACCGAAGTGGCTGAAAGGCTAGTGGCCAAGCCAGGTACAAAGGACTATGGGATACTTACAGTGTTGCTTGCCTACAGGGGTGATATCCGAAAGGGGTTCACCCTTAAGCCTGAAGAGTTTTACCCAGTGCCTAAGGTCGGCTCCATGGTAATCAAAATAGGCTTTAATAAAAAGCCGCAGGTACTACTTGCGCCGCCTGAAGAAAAACTTTTCGTAAAACTCGTCAAGACTTCTTTCGGGCAACGGAGAAAAATGTTGAGAAAAAGTCTCCTACGCATGGATCCGGGAGCCAAAGAGTTTTTGCCGAAAGTTTTTGAAAGATCGGGTGTGTCACCTGAAGCTCGTCCGGAGACACTGTCGGTTGAAGATTTTTGCAGACTTGCAAAGGAAATGAGTAGGGTAATTATGGGTAAATAGTTCTCTAACGAATAGTACTTTCGTTCTTCTGGTTGCTTGATGTGGGTTCCTGCGTAACCACCAGCGAAAGTTCTCACCACGTCTTCAAAAAGGCATGTTACCCGACTACTTTTCCCAGAAGGCCGTTTTCAAAGAGTTTCTCAGCTATAACCCTGACAATACTGTTTTCCTCTGCTTTCCCTCTTTTGAAATAGACTCGAATGTAGTTAGAAGAAAGTCCCTGAAAATAGTTTTTATCCTCACTAAACTTCCCCTCCACAAGTACGTGGAGGATCTTACCGAGAAATCGAGACAAAAACTCCTTTCGTTTCACGTTGCTCAATTCCCTTAAAATTGCTGCTCTTCTTTTTTTCTGTTTTGCTGGCACCTGTCCCGGAAAGTGTACAGCAGGGGTATGGTTTCGTGGAGAAAAGGGAAATACGTGCATGTAGGCTAAGGGGAGATCCTTGAGTAGTTCGTAAGTTTCTGAAAAGAGGTCTTCACTTTCTCCGGGAAATCCGACTATCACATCAAGTCCCCAAGCCAACTCTGGCACCATATCATGTGCTCTTCGAAACAGTTCAAGGTAGTAGCCGGCGGTATACGGGCGATGCATCCTCCTCAGGATTTCATCGGATCCGCTCTGGAGAGGTACATGTAAGTGTTTGCAAAAATTATCATGCTCGGCCATCAAAGTGAGTATCGCCTCGGTTAGCTCCGGGGGCTCTATAGAGCTAATCCTGAACCGACAACCGGGAAACGAAATAAGGATTTCTTCAAGAAGGGACGAAAGCGACTCTGTGGGAGTGAGATCTTCTCCCCACTTGCCAAGATGTATTCCTGTTAGAACAATTTCTTTGAATCCACGGGCAATAAAGTGTTCAATTTGTATTAGTACGTCCCTTCTCTTCAGACTCCTGCTTTTTCCCCGGGTGTGAGGCACTATACAGTAAGTGCAAAAGGTGTTGCAACCGTCCTGGATTTTCAGAAATGCTCTCGTTCGTCCCGGGAACTTCTCCAACGGGAATAGTTCCAGGGAACTTGTGCTTTTTGTCATGGATACTTTTACCAGGGGTTCCCTGAGTGATCCAGGCAGTTCGAGGTACCTTACGATATTGAGCTTTTCAAGATTCCCAAGGATATGAGTCGCGATGCCCATGGATGCAATTTTATCAGCTTCTACTTCCGGGTAACAACCAACGGCGGCAATTATCGAATGGGGGTTAAGCCTGAGAGATCTTCTCAGTAACTGCCTAGACTGGTAACTTGCCTTGGCCGTCACGGTGCACGTGTTTACAATGTAAATGTCCGCCTGCCCGGTAAAATCAACCTGTCGGTAACCTGACTTTGCCAGAGACTCTGTAATTAAAGCTGATTCATACTGGTTAACCTTGCAACCAAGGGTACTTATTGCGAACTTTTTCATATGCGATTTAACGTAACGCTTCGGTTATCTGTCCGCCTCCAAGAAGGAGATCGTGGTCGTAGAAAACGGCATACTGGCCCGGGGTAATTGCTTTTTGAGGTGTGTCAAACTCCACGAGTGCCCGATCTTTTTCCACTACTTCTATGGATGCAGAAACTGGCCGGTGACGATATCTTATTTGGGTGTCTGCTTTTATACGCTTTGTTGGCGGACTTATGGAAACCCAGTTAATGCCTGATACAACCAATCTTCTTGCGTAAAGATCCGCCTTTCTCCCAATCTGAACCCTGTTCGTTTTTGGGTCAATGCTTACTACGTAGTATGGTTCCGATGAAGGAATGCCAATCCCCCTTCTCTGTCCTACGGTGTACCTGAAAATCCCCCGATGTTTCCCCAGAACTGTTCCCTTTTGGTCTACAAGTTCTCCAGCTATGTCCTCAATTCCAACTCTTTTTCGTATAAAATTTTTGTAATCATTGTCGGGGATAAAGCAAATTTCGTGGCTTTCTCTGGATGGTACGTTACCCATGTTGAGTTTGCCTATTAACTCGTAAACTTCCTTCTTTGTTCTATTTCCCAGGGGGAAGACGGCATGTTCTAGCTGATCCTGCGTTAGCTGGTGAAGGAAATATGATTGTTCTTTATCTTTGTCTATTCCTCGCAATAGTTGCCATCGCTTGGAAACAGAATCCCATGATATTCTCACGTAGTGGCCCGTGGCGAACGACCTTGCCCCAAGCGAAAGGGCCTTTTCTAGAAGAATTCCGAATTTTATTTTTGCGTTACAGACAACGCATGGATTAGGAGTCAATCCGTCAAGGTAAGAGTCAACAAAAGGCTTGATTATGGTTTTCTCGAAAACCTGCCTGAAATCAACAGTTCTTATTTCCAGTTGGAGATTTTCCTCTATCCGATCAAGAACTTCTCTTGTTTTTTTAAATCTGTTGGAATAAGAATCGGTATAGCCTTCCGCATTAGAAGGTTCCCCGACTATCATGTGTATTCCCCAGACCTCAACTCCCTGTTCCTTCAGCAGCAATGCGGTCATCAGACTGTCTACACCGCCGCTCATCGCTATCGCAACAGGTTGCCTTATCAACTTCTTCGTGTTCATCTTCCAAAGGTACCACTTTCTCAGGATGACCTTGTTTTATCCAGTAATCATTGATTGCTGCTTTCAATGCATCTGTTCCCAGGTTGCTGCAATGAAGTTTCTTGGGAGGCAGTCCCCCCAGTGCCTTGGCAACATCGTCCCGGCTTATACTAGCCGCTTCTTCAAGCGTTTTACCCTTGGCCATCTCCGTTACCATAGAGCTTACGGCGATGGCAGCACCGCATCCAAAGGTTTTAAACTTTATGTCTTCTATTTTGTTATCTTTTACCTTGATAACCATCCGCATAATATCACCACACGAGGGATTGCCAATTTCACCAATACCATCCGGGTTTTCTAGGTCTCCAACATTCCTGGGATTCATAAAATGATCCATGACAATTTCGCTGTACTGCATCTGCTTCCTCCTACATCTGGTAGCTGCTAAAAATCAATATTGCGATTAAAACTAACTGTCATAGCTCGTGTGGGACATGCTTTTACACATAGTTCACATGCGCTGCATTTATCCGAGTTAAATATGACCTTCATTGAAGGTCTTTCGATGTTTAGGGCTCCCGTCGGGCATACCGCCGTGCAGGCACCACACTGATAGCAAGTTTCCTCATCGCGTCTTACGTCCTGAGCAATGGTATCTACTTTTACGCCTAGTCTCTGTAAGTATTCGATTCCCCTGTCGTAATCTTTCTTGTTCCCTCTAAGTTCCATTACCATGAGTCCCTCTTTACGAGGGAAAATGGTGGCTTTCAGGATGTTAAAAGTGAGATTGTAATTCCGAACAAGGTTAGTTACTATTGGCTTGTCTACGACCTCCTTCGGGAATCTCAATACAATCATTTTTGCATACATTTTTCGTAGCCTGGTTTTTAGATTATAATTATTTTAAGCAACCTTCTCTCTAAAAAATAGTGCCTATTCTGTCAAGTTATAATATGTTTTTTACTATTAGTTAAGAGTTCCTCGATAGCGAGCATAATAAATAGTCCTGGGTGGTTTTGTGATTATCGGCTAAAAAGGGAGGGATTATGAGCAAGTACATGCAAATCGATATCAAAATTATTCCTTTCTACAAGGAAAACTTTTCTAAAACGTTTCCCAGACTTTACGAATGGTTGAGAAAAATCGGCTACGCCAATTACGTATGTGAAGATAAATCCTTGTACGAGATTGTGGATATCCTGGAAGACATTATAAAAGATCCAAAAGTGGCAAAAGAAAGCCGGGAAAAGCTAAGTAGTTTCTACAGGAAAGCAATGACAATAAAAAAAGAAGCACGAGAAATGCTTCTTTCCAGAAATTTAAACGAACTAGACAAACTTCTTTACAAGCTTGAAGACGTTTTTAGTGATCTTGACAAAGATATCCGTTACTGGTAGTTGTTTTTCCTCGACCTTGCTTACAGCTAACCACAACCGCCCACACGTGTACTTCTTATCCCAGGGGGTAACTCATTGCCATTAATTTTTTGCCCTCCTTGAAAAACACTTCCATTTTCCTGGGGGTTAATACCTTACACACTATTCCCAGGCCAAACTTGTCGTGAGAAATTATATCCCCTTTTTCATACTTATCGTGAATGGAATATTTTTTTGCCTGTGATACGTCAATCTGGCTGATATACTTTTGCCAGTCTTTGGTGCTTTTTATGTCCTTTATTTCTATGGCTCTTTCTGCAGCCCCAGCCAGAGCTTCAAATTCCAGCAGTTCATCGTCAACAATTTCTTCGGTAATCTCATCATCCTTGAGTAAGTCAGGAACAACAATGTCATCATCGTTTAGGATCTGTGTTGTTTTATCTTCCAGTTCTTTTTCCATCTGTGATACCTCTTCTGCGCATTATCTGTTTTTCTGCTTCCAATCATGCACTGAGTGATTTAAAAAAATCATTAATGACCCTGCAAAAAAAGTCAACTCTTTTTATCACTATGCTTTCTTATTTCCTTGTTTTTCTTTATCACGCCGTGGTAATTAAAAAATTTTCCTCTGTTGGTGCATTAGAATCGGAAGTGTTTCTATAATTAAACTTCATGTGCTCGTCAAGACTTTTAAAGTAGATGTTCTAATGGAAAAAATAGTTTCGACTATCATACCGATATTTGCCGTTATAATATTTGGTAATTTACTCCGAAGCAGAGGGTTTTTACCGGAGGAATTCACGCCTCCTGCAAATGACCTCGTATACCACGTGGCAATACCTGTGATGATTTTTGAAAAAGTTGCAGAATCAAATTTCAGAAAAAGTATAAGCCTGGACGCGGTGATAAGTCTTATTGGCCCTGTTATAATAACTTTTGCCCTCGTTTTCCTGGTTTCTTCGATAGCGAGGCTTAATAACCAAAGCAGGGGCACCCTTGTGCAAAGTTCTATCCACGGGAACCTCGGGTACGTGGCTTTTGCCGTGGCTTATTACTTTTTGGGAGGAACCGGGTTTACCAAAACGGTAATCATAGGCAGTTTTCTAATTTTGACTCAGAATTTTATTTCGGTCAGTGTGCTTGAATACTTCCTTGGGAAGGGAGATGGTACCAGAAAAACAGATCTCCTTGCAGTAATCAGGCAAATCTCAATCAACCCAATAATACTTGCCACGTTACTGGGGATAGTTGTTAGCCTTACTCGCTTTCCCATTCCTATTTTTGTCGAGAGAACGCTTAAAATCATTAGCAACATGGCTCTTCCCATGGCCTTGTTTCTTATCGGAGCATCCATCTCTGTAAAAAATATAAAAAAACATCTAAAAGGCACCTTGACAGCCACGTTTTTTAAGCTAATTATTTTACCCGCTACCGGTTACGTGTTTTTGCGGGCACTCAAGGTGCCGGGTGACTACAGGCTCCCGTGCTTAATCCTTCTTGCGGCTCCCAGTGCCACGGTGACCTACATAATGGCGGTTGAGTTGCATGGAGATCCAGAGCTTGCTGCCACCAATATCTCGGTGAGTACTCTCATGTCCGGGCTCATGTACATTTTCTGGCTCTCAGTTGGTTCAGGAACTTTTAGTATCTGACCTTGTTTGTTTTAGACGTGAGGTGAAACGGAAAAAAATGAAAGAAAAAGCCCTGAGAAAACCGGATCGCTATTGTGATGGGGTTTCTGACAAATTAATACCCCTGGAAAGTTTGGACATTGAGAAGGTTAAAAACTTCTCGGGTATGCTGGAAGCAATGGAGAAGACCGCCTTTGGAGCAAGGTCTCTCGGTGAAGCCGCAAAGGTCCTTGCCGCGATGATTTTGGATAAGGACTGTCTGGTTGTAGGAACGTTTTCCGGTGCTATGACTGTAGCTAAGATGGGCCTGCTGATATGCCACATGATTGACTGGGGCTGGCTTGATGTTGTTGTTTCAACGGGAGCACTGATGGCTCATGGGCTAGTGGAAGGCACCGGGATGCTTCATTTCAAGTACGATCCGACCATGGATGATAGCGAACTATACTTTAAAGGTTACAACAGGGTTTATGATACCTTGGAGCTTGAAAAGAACCTAGATAATGTTGAGAGGATTTTCTCTGAAATACTTGACAGTATGGATCATTCCATGCCCATGTCTTCGGAGTTTATCTGTGAGAAAATAGGTGAATGGTTAAATGAACACACGCGTCTTCCCGGAATTCTAAAAAGTGCATATAGAAAGAAGGTCCCCGTGTACGTCCCTGCGTTTACCGACTCCGAGCTCGGACTTGATTTTGCCACCTGGATGATGAAAAAGGAATTAAAAGAAAATCCTGGTACAGCCCCTTTTGAAGCGCTAAAGAAACTGCCTCTCAATTTTAACCCCTTTCTTGATCTATGCAGCTATGCAGAACGTATTGCCGGAGCCGAAAAGGTTGGCATCTTTACCGTTGGGGGTGGAGTCCCTCGAAATTGGGCTCAACAGGTGGGGCCATTTCTTGAGATAGCTAGGAACAGGTGTGAGGTTGATATCCCTCAAAAAAAGTTTCATTACGGAGTACGCATATGCCCTGAACCCGTACACTGGGGAGGGTTGAGCGGCTGTACGTACCGGGAAGGGATATCTTGGGGTAAATTTGTTCCCCCTGAAGAAGGCGGGATGTACGCCGAAGTTTATTGTGATGCAACCATTGCATGGCCGATCCTTGTTAAAGGTGTTAAAGAAAGACTTGAAAACCAAATAAACTATTAGGAGCTGTCGATGAAAGAAGTAAGTGATATCCCGGTAGCATTAACGTTTGACGATGTTTTACTTCTGCCAGGTTATTCAGAGGTACTACCTGTAGAAACCAATATCCAGACTAAGGTAACGAGAAACATTACCATGAATATGCCCCTTCTCAGTGCTGCCATGGATACCGTTACGGAAGCTGATACCGCCATAAGCATGGCCAGGGAAGGCGGCATGGGGGTAATTCATCGCAACATGAGCATTGAAAGGCAGGCTCAGGAGGTTGACAAGGTCAAAAAATCGGAAAGCGGAATGATTGTTGATCCTGTAACTGTGGGGCCTGACCAGAAGATATCTGACGTGTTCGAAGTAATGAAAAGGTACAAAATATCAGGTGTCCCTGTTGTTGATGGGGAGCGGCTTGTTGGTATCATTACCAACAGGGATCTTCGATTTGAAACCAACATGAACCTGAAGGTTCGAGACGTGATGACAAAAGATAACCTGATAACGGCTCCCGAGGGAATAACCCTTGAAGAATCAAAAGCTCTACTTCACAAGAACAGAATAGAGAAGTTACTTGTGGTAGACAAAAAAGGTAGGCTTAAAGGGCTAATCACCATTAAAGATATTATGAAGTTAAAAAAATACCCCAATGCCTGTAAAGATAGCCTTGGTAGGCTGAGGGTTGGTGCGGCTGTTGGTGTGGGACCCGAAGGGCTGGCAAGGGCAGAAGCGTTGATAAACGCAGGGGTGGACATCATAGTCGTGGATTCCGCTCATGGGCATTCAAAGAAAGTACTCGATACAATAATGGAAATTAAGAAATCTTTTCCGGCAACTGAACTCATGGCTGGAAACATTGCCACGCGCGAAGGAGCAGAAGCGTTGGCCAAAGCAGGAGTTGACGCTATCAAAATAGGGGTTGGCCCCGGGTCCATCTGTACCACCAGAGTGGTTGCCGGAGTTGGTGTACCACAGATTAGTGCGATATTTGAATGTGCTCCGGTGGGTGAGAAATATGGGATTCCGGTAATAGCCGACGGGGGCATTAAGTATTCCGGGGACGTTGTTAAGGCTCTTGCTGCCGGGGCCCACGCGGTGATGATCGGTAGCCTGTTTGCAGGCACCGAGGAGAGCCCCGGGGAGACGATACTGTTCCAGGGCAGAAGTTACAAAACCTACAGGGGAATGGGATCCCTTGGTGCGATGCAGGAAGGAAGCAGGGATAGGTATTTTCAGGACGTGGTGGATGAAGCTACGAAGCTGGTCCCTGAGGGCATAGAAGGGCGAGTCCCTTACAAGGGGCCTCTGTCAGCGAGCATCTTTCAGTTACTCGGTGGTTTAAGGGCAGGTATGGGATATGTGGGATGCCGTAATCTAAAGGAACTAAGGGAAAAATCACGATTTATCAGGATTACGCAGGCAGGTTTAAGGGAAAGCCACGTCCATGACGTTATAATTACAAAAGAAGCACCCAATTACCGTGTAGAAAACAGGTAAAGTGAAATGCAAAAGCTTAATAACGAACGAATTTTAATCCTTGATTTTGGATCTCAGTATACACAGATAATTGCGAGAAGAGTGAGAGAAAGTCACGTGTACTGCGAAATTCACCCGTACAACTGGTCCCTTTCCGAGATTAAAAAATTTAAGCCAAAAGGGTTGATTTTTTCCGGTGGCCCTGCAAGTGTGACAGACCCCGATGCGCCAATAGTCCCACTGGATATTTATGATTTAAACTTGCCAATCCTGGGAATATGTTACGGAATGCAGTTGATCACTTACCAGCTTGGAGGCCAAGTAGGGGCAGCGGCAGAAAGGGAATATGGCCCTGCGTACATGAAGATAACCAGGAAAGAACCCCTTTTCTCAGGCATTGAAGAAGATAGCATCCGGGTTTGGATGAGCCACGGAGATAGGATTGATCGTGCTCCTGAAGGGTTTGAAGTCCTGGGAGAAAGTGATAATTCTCCCATTGCTGCCATGGGAAACCTACAAAGAAAGATCTTCGGGCTTCAATTTCACCCGGAAGTGGTTCATACGCCCATGGGGAGACTTATACTGGAGAATTTCATTTTCAAGGTCTGTGGCTGTAAGCCGACGTGGACAATGAAATCCTTTGTGGAGACAACCATCTCTGAAATGAGAGAAAAGGTGGGATCAAACGAAGTTATCTGTGCTCTAAGTGGTGGTGTGGATTCGTCGGTGGTGGCGGTTTTGCTTCACCAGGCAATCGGAAAGCATCTCCACTGCATTTTCGTCAACAATGGACTTCTTAGAAAGGGGGAAGCTGAGCAGGTTTTGAGGATCTTTGGTGATCACTTCGATATGGATCTTCATTACGTTGATGCCTCGGAAACCTTCCTTATGGCACTTAAGGGCGTGGTGGACCCGGAACAAAAAAGAAAAATCATCGGGAACCTCTTTATAGAAATATTTGAAAAAAAAGCATCTGAATTTGCCAACGCAACTTTCCTGGCTCAGGGTACCTTATATCCGGACGTCATCGAGAGCGTTTCTTTCAAGGGCCCGTCTGCTACCATTAAGACTCACCACAACGTCGGTGGACTTCCTGAAAAGATGAAGCTACAGCTCCTGGAACCCTTGAGGGAACTGTTCAAAGACGAAGTTCGGCTTGTGGGGAGGGAACTAGGGCTCCCCGAGGAAATAATCATGAGGCATCCGTTTCCTGGACCTGGCCTTGCAATCAGGTGCCTGGGCGAGGTGAGGCGTGATAAGCTCAAGGTGTTGAGAGAAGCCGACGCCATTGTCATGGAAGAAATGGTGGTCTCCGGATGGCACGACAGGGTGTGGCAGGCCTTTGCGGTTTTGCTCCCCGTCTATACGGTTGGTGTCATGGGTGATGAACGCACTTATGAACAGGTAATAGCTGTAAGGATAGTAGAGAGCGTCGATGCAATGACCGCGGACTGGGCGAAGGTGCCCCACGAGGTCCTTGCTAAAATTTCTACCAGGATTATCAACGAAGTTAAGGGTGTGAACAGGGTCGTATACGATATTTCGTCCAAGCCTCCCAGTACCATCGAGTGGGAATAAGGTGAAGAAGTACCGGGAACGTTTTTACAGGTACCAAGGTATCAAGCCAGAACTTGTGGGTTTCCAGGTGAAGGTAAGGGAAACCGATCTATGGGTTAAAGCGGAAAGAGATCTGAGCAAGGAAACAAAGAACCTGGTCCACACGTACCGAAAACACATTGAAGATTTTATTCGGGATAACCCCCTTTTTCTAAAATCTCTTACCCCTATCCCTATACCGGATTTTACGGTTCCGGCCATAGTGAGAGAAATGATCATGGCTTCGCAGCACGCGGGAACCGGTCCCATGGCTGCAGTGGCAGGCGCCATTGCTTCCAGGGTCGGGAAAGGGCTTAAAAAGTACACCTCCGAGATAATTGTGGAAAACGGCGGAGATTGTTTTCTCTCCATGAGAAGGCCTGTTGAAGTTGGAATTTATGCGGGGGAGTCTCCCTTAAGTAACAAGATAGCCGTACGCTTTACACCCGATAAGCTTCCCGTGGGAATCTGCACTTCGTCTGGTACCGTCGGGCACTCCTTGAGCTTTGGTAAAGCTGATGCAGTGACCGTGATATCAAAAAATGCAGCCCTTGCCGATGCGGCAGCAACAGCTCTGGGAAACATTGTAAAAAAGCCTCAGGATATTAATAGTGCACTGGAAATGGCACAAAATATTGCCGGATTGCTGGGGATTGTTATTATAATCGGAGATAGGCTCGGAGCATGGGGGGAGGTGGAACTGGCTCACTGGTGATATCGGAAGAATTTCTCACTTTTGGGTAAAGAAGAGAAAATATGGTTTTCTTTAAAATTGTTATCTTCCTTCTACTGATAAACATAACCCCCGTATTGCTCTCAATTATCCTCGGAGACGTCGGCAATCAACCTATTGATTTCGGATTTAGTCTGAAAAATGGTCGTCAGCTTTTGGGGGCTCATAAAACTATCAGGGGATTCATTGGAGCAATTGTGGTCGGAGGAATCCTGGGATTTTTCATGGAATTCCCGGTTTCGATTTCCCTTCTCGCCGCTTCTCTCAGCATGCTCGGAGATCTTCTTTCGAGCTTGATCAAGAGACAGCTTGGGCTTGAGCCCGGTGTGCGCATTGTTATCCTGGACCAGGTTTTTGAAGCAAGCTTTCCCATAGCCTTTTTTTATAAAGCCGACTACTTATCACTTCCCCTTGCGATTGCATGTTTACTCTTCTTTGTTCCCATGGCTCATGCGGCAAGCATCCTGGGCGAAGAAATGGACTTTAAACAAGCAGGGGGAAGACTGCGGTACGTTCGATCAAGCAGGCAGTTTAAACACTGGAGGTCCTGTCACGAACCGCTACCCGTTGTGGCAAGATATCTCAATTTTGAGAACTCTTTTTTGTTTCGTTACAGTTTTGAAGGTTTCTTGAAATTAACTCGCCTTTATGAAAAGGGACTCGAAAACGCTCTCGATGTCCAGCTTAAGAAAGTACGTATCACCGATTCGAGAATCGGATCTCCGTTTGCTCCATTTACGATTCTTTTTATCAGTGATTTGCACATTGATGGTCTAGATGGTCTCCTGGATAGGCTCATTAGGTTAGTCGATCCACTGGAAGTTGATGTATGCTTGCTTGGCGGAGATTTCAGATTCAAAATGTATGGAGGGTTCTATAAAACTACAAGCAAGCTTAGGAAACTAGTGCGGCATATACATGCCAGGGAAGGTATCTACGGTGTCCTGGGAAACCATGACTGCCTTGAGTTTGCACCAGAACTGGAAGACACCGGGATATGCATGTTGATAAACGATGCGGAAGCAATCGAGAGAAACGGGCACCGTCTGTGGATAGTGGGAGTGGATGATCCACATTACTACAAGTGTCACGACCTGGAAAAAGCACTGGTAAAGACTGGAAAGGATGATTACAAAATTTTACTTTCACATTCGCCTGAAATCATAAACGACTGCAAAGGAGATGAGGTTAATCTTTGCCTGTGCGGTCATACTCACGGCGGTCAAATTCGATTTCCAGGAATCGGAGCCCCGTACACACACGTGAAGGTTCCGCGTAGGTTCACTCTTGGTTCGTGGAGATACGGTTCAATAAAAGGTTATACGACATCCGGGGCAGGATCCTCGGGGGTTCCAGTTAGGTTTCACTGCCACCCTGAAATAGTACTGATAACAGTTAGAAAGTTTATCCTGAATCCGTGATCGTTCACCTGGGCCACAGATGCAAGGAAGAGCCCGGTGGACGATAGTACGCTATGTACGGAGGGCGATGACGCCGAAGATGAGGTACAGGTGAACAACCCGCAGGAAGTAAAAAGATTGCTTGACAAGTTAAAAAATAATCCACCCTGGCTATGTAGCCAATAATGAGCAATTTGAACATGTTATACAAATTAGATATAAGGTTTCGTCACGGATTCAGGTTTGTGGCATAGTATTCCAACTTTCCGGGATCTTTGAAGGACTACCTTGAGATTTTGATCAAATGATCAATCCTGTCGTTCAGTTTTTTTAGTTGATCGTCAATTGATTTTTCGATGCTTCTCAGAGTGCGTAGATACGTTTTCAATAATATTAATGAATCGGGATTCTTGAAAGGTATCTTCTGTACTATTTCCATGACTAGGAAATTATCTAGGTGAGCCAAATATCTTTCATCCAGATGCCTTGAAAAAGAAATAAAGACATATAGAAAAACACCTACCATAATTGAATAGCCGGCCATGCTTAAATTTTCGCTTATGTGTGATACAGCCATGTTTATTTCCATGTCGCCGGAAATTACGGGGGCTGCGAGTATGGCTAATCCCATAATAGTTCCAACTACTCCCGCAAGAACAATAAGCCTGGCCATGAATCCCACTAGCCTGTATCCGTAGTACACCTGTGTATGGTCTACCGAGCTAGCGGTGTCGCTGACGAGCAAAATGTTCTCGGCACTTAAATTATTGGTCCCTTCAAATACGGCGAAAAGTCTTCTCCGAGCAGAGCTGACCAGGTTCGCCCAGTTGTACCTGTTTCCGCCTGAAAGCTTTCTGCGAATATTATAAAAGTACCTTAGAAGCGAATCATGATCCAGGTTTGATTTAAATTCAGTCATCTTTTCGGTGAATTTCAAGCTCTCATTCACTTCCCTTTCTACCTGTGATAATGAAATCTTTTGCCAGAAAAAGTTAACCAGTCTCAGAATCAGGTAAGAAATCGAAGTCAAGGTCATAAGGTGAATGTAAAAGGGGAAAAGTTCACGTTGGTACAGTATTGCTTGTAAATAGTGGTTCTCAGGAAGCTTGTTCGGTATGAAAATTTTAAATTCAGGTAACCTGCCTGCTGTAGTCAGAATTATGGTGGCCAGGGCTCCAAGGACTATTGCGGCCATAATGAATGCCCCGTGGATAATTTTGCCCTGCCGCTCGTAAGCTACAATTGCCCGGTAACTCATAATGTAACGTCAAGTAGAAGTAGTGAGGATTTACCAGTTAATTTGGGAGACCTCCCTGCGAGGCCTCCCTTTTTTGCCTTGAAATTAACTTTCCGAGCCTATCTTCCGGTGCCGGTTTTGGGTATTCGACCGGTTCTTATACATTCGGAGCGTAAACGTCTCCCAAGAATCTTTTCAATCCATTTTCCAATTTCAAGAACTTTATCTACGTCTACTCCGGTATCTATTCCCATCTCATCCATCATGACCACCATATCTTCAGTACAAACCAACCCCACAATGTTTGGATCGGCATAGTAATACTTTCCTGTACCGGGAACAGGGCAGTCGTCAACAAAGTTTGCCGGCTGTCCACCTGTACCACCCATGGTGGATTCAAAATGAGTGATTCCGGCCTGCAATGCTGCCAAAACATTAGCCAATCCCCATCCCCTCGTGACATGGAAATGTGCCACGTGGAGCTTCGGATCAGGATATTTATCAAGTACCATGGAGAAATATTCGTAGACCTTATTTGGAGGTGCCGAGCCATCATGGTCCGCGTGTTCGATATCATCGGCCCCAATATCCAGCCATCGGCCGGTAAATTCCACCGCCTTGCTCAATTCAGTGGGGCCTTCAATAGGGCATCCCCAGATGGTACTCACCGTGCCACATACCTTTATCCCGTTTTCGTGAGCCATTTTTATGTATTTTTCAGCCATCTTCCAGTATTCGGCGAGAGAAATCCCCGAATTTCTCCGATGGTGAGATTCACTGGTGGAGACCATGAAAAGAATTCTGTCGGGACCGTAACCCTTTTGCTTGGCATCGAAGGCCCGCTCGGCAGCTCGTTCCCTTATTGTTACGGCAGTCAGTTCCACATCTTTCAGCTTATCCTTTACCAGTTTACTGTTATACAATGCTTGGAAGAGTTCA
>JALSTM010000180.1 GCA_026983715.1 Desulfobacterales bacterium | reverse complement strand
CGGTCTATGGTTTCAGATGAAGGAATGGACAATGTCAATAGATCCTCGATGCTCCCGGCCCAAAATGATTGTTGGGAAAGCCTAGCCTTCAGGCTTTTAACAGAATTTTCGACTTCCAGGAGCTTAGAGACGTGATGTTTTTCCATGGGGACACGTTCGCGGGCAAGTTCAACTGCATCAAGTATGTCATCAACGTTTTTGGGACTCCCGGTGATGCCTAAATCAGCTTCTATTCTTTTTAAAATCAGTTCCAGTTTCGAGATTTGTTCCAGGATCTCTCTCCGACTGGCTCTCGATTTCTCGAGGTTGGTGCTCAACTCCGTTATGCGAACCTTTTCCGTTTTTTTGAGCTTGAGTTCGTGGGCATCTTCCAGCGCAAGGCTCTCGTTGAGCCGGTGGAGAATTTCCTCGGCTTCCCTTCGGATATTTTCTGCTTGAACAGAAAGCTTTACACGGTCTTTTGAGGCCTTTTTGTAGCTGCCAAGTTGCTGGTAAAGGTCTTCGATAAGATCGGCGTGGCTGAGAATATTTTCATCAAGATCGATTCCTTCGATTTCTTCGTCTATTCTCTGCAGTTCTTCTTGTGCTTGACTTTTTGATTCCAGCAAAATTCTGTACTCTTTGAGAGACTCTGTTCGTCTTTCAGCAAAATCCTCTGGCAAGATGACTACATCGCTGTAGTTGTCAAGTTCTTTTAGGAGCTCTTTTCTGCGCGCAATAAGGGGTAAAGCTTCCTTAATTCTCCAGAGCCTCTTTTTCTCGGAAGTTTTTTCCTCAAGTGTTGCCTCAATTTCTTTTTTTCTGTTAATTGCTTCTTTTAGCGCCGTATCATGCTTTTTCCACTCAGAACCTGGTAGTTCTGCCTGTCTTATTTGGGACTGGATTTCTTTAAGTTTTCTAAGGGCAATGTTAATTGTTTTTTTCGTGGCAGAGGGTGAGAAGAGTGCTTCTGCTTCTTGTGCAAGTTCTGCTTGAACCCTGCCTAGATCAGATATGCCGGCTCCTGCGGCAAAAAGTGCGCGTCCTATATTCCCGCTTCCCCTAATTATTTCCTGACCGCCGCGGACAAGGTCTTCATGACCGATACCGAACATGGTTGCGAAGATTTCCCTGGTTAGGCCACCCAAGAATTTATGCAGTATGGTTTCATCCAGCAACGCGGCATCATCCGGGGTACGAAGCGTATTTTTTCTCCCCTTGCGACGCACAAATTCGATTACTGTCCCGTCGCTGTGTTGCAGTACGCATCCTATGCGCATTTGTTGATGAGGATGTATGAAGTTGTCAGGGGATCGGGTTGGAATACCAAAGAGCACCTGGGTGAGAGCTCTCAACGCGGAGCTTTTTCCCGCTTCGTTGGGGCCGTAAATAAGGTGAAAGTCACCATCACCTTTGTCCAGGTCAATTGTCACATCGGTAAAGGGGCCGAAGGCAATGAGTTTAAACTTGAGTATTCTCACTTGGGCGACCTCTTCTCCAGCAATTTCCGTATCAACATTGGCCTTACTTGCCTGACAATCTCTGCCATCCACTGGGGGTCCCCGGGATTTGGGGAGTCTTCTCCCTGTTTCAGTTCGGGTGGGAGTTTTTTCATCAAGTCGTTGATCAGGGAACCAAGATCAAGCAACAGCTCAGGGCTGGATTCTAGATTGTCCAAGTAGGTAATCAACTCGCCTATGGGACCTTCCTTAAAGCTGATATCTCTGGCTCGTTTCGGGTAGGACGTCCGAAAGACAACTTTTTCAATGCAGGTATTGCCGCGGGTAATATCACCTGCAATGGAACGAATTTCATTCGTCCAACGATCTACATCTTCAGAGAGTGCTTCATGTGCCGGGGAACTTCCCGATATTTCAAGCCTCACAATCAACGGCATGTTATCATTTTTTTCGGCAGTTTCTTTTATTTGGTTTCCAACCAGTTCCAACACCTCGTAGGGATCTTCTGCCCCTGATACATCCACGTTAATCCTTTCCCATCTCACCACGTCCAGGTTCCTGAACTCTGCATCTATCTCGTAGGGCTCATTGACCGTAACAAGAAGGCACCCCTTTGGCCCTGTTTCGCGAATATGTCTACCCTGGGTGTTTCCAGGAAATGCTACGAAGGGATGGGATTCATGAACCGTTTCAAGGCGGTGAGCGTGCCCCAGAGCCCAGTAATCGTAGCCTTTGTTTATGAGATCTTCGAGAGAGCAGGGGGCGTAGGTTTCGTGGCCTTCTCTACCGTTTAGAGATGTGTGTAGAAGTCCAATATTAAAGTAGCCGGGAACGGGCGAAGGGTAGGTTACGGCCAAATTTTTCTTCATAATATTCGTGCTAAAGCTTCGTCCGTGAATGGCCACAGGTGGATCATCCAGTATGATTGTCGTAGCTTTCTTAGTCGGAAACCTGGTTATTCCTTTAGGAAGCGCGAGGTCCTTGGTGATCTTGCTAAGTGCGTCGTGGTTTCCTGCGACTATGAAAACAGGAATTTCTGCTTCCCTCAGTTTTCTTAACTGGGAAAGAAGATAGAGGCCGGTTTTGTAATCCTTCCAGTCCCCGTCGTATAGATCCCCTGCGATAAGCACAAAATTGACGGATTCTTCAAGGGCAAGATTTACGAGGTTTTCGAAAGCGCGACGAGTGGCGCGGCGCAGTTCTTCCGCAGGGACCCCTTCGTATGTTTCTAGTTTCCTCAAGGGGCTGTCCAGGTGGATGTCTGCAGCATGGATGAATTTAATCACGGCATCCCAAGTTTCTTTAAAACGAATCCGGTAAGCTTTTTAAGGCCATCCTATTTTACACTGTAAACGAGCTTTTGTATAGCGGGGTTTTCAGGTGGCTGTGAAACAGCTAACAAGTTTAGTTGCAGTACCGATACTTTAAAATCTCTGATTAGTTGCTGAAGTAGCCAAGGGCCATTTGCTTGTCATGCCTGATTACATCCGGCATGCCGTGTAAGTGGTTTTTAGCTACTCGGGTAATCAATAAAAGTGTATCCTTATCGTAAAAGGGTGCTGCTAATCGACGGGTACCAGCCTCCAGCCATAGGGAGTAATAACCACCCTTGCCTTAAGATGATACCGACCTGAGAATTGTACCGGTACCGGGTAAAGGACCGAGATAACTCCATCAGTGAACGTCCCGTCGTTTCTACTTCCGTAATTGTGCCTTGCAGACGGTATTCTTTTGCCTTGCAGTTCCCTTGGTGCTCTGGCCATCCAGCCCCAGGCCCAGCCATCAAGCTCAATGATTTTCCCTGCAAATTTTGCCGGGTCTTTGTCGATCCTTGCCAAGACAGAGCCGGTATTCATGGCGGGCAGTGGTTTTCCTGAAGTGGGAAAAGAGGCGTTAGCGTATACGTGAAGGCTTTCAAAGTCAGATACAATCAACGACCTTCCTGCCACGGCCGCATCCACAACTGTTGAATTCCCAACGCAGATGTCTTGTTGCCAGCGAAGGTTTTGAGTGTCAAAAATGCGCAGGCAGAGCCTCTGCCGCCTCAGGTATTTACCTTTGTAACTTATGAGACCTCCCATGGGGACAAAGGAGACCACGTAACGGCTGTCGGGAGTTAAAAAGAAAAGTCCCGCCCTCTTGGACGCTCTCTTCGTGGTTGCGACTACCCTTCCGCTTCGGGTATCAAGACGATATAAAGACCTTGTGACCTCCAGGTATATGACAGTACTGTCATCTCTGGTAAACTGGACGTCGTTTAATGGAAAACTGGGAGAAAATGAACGTTTAACAACAGCCAGGCGAGACTTTTTCTGATAATCCCAGAGTTCCCCAAGCCCTGTGAATAACCACGGGTGACTGTGGGCAAAGGCAAGTATATGGCTGTTGGTTTTGACCTTGAAGAGCTTTTCTCCTGTTATGATGTTACGAAGCTCATACATCCCCTTGGTGTAAAGGGCAACTATAGGTTTATCATGAGCGAATTTAAATCCCGGATAATGGACATTTCTGCCATGAATCGATGCCGAACCGCTCCCTATTATGGGAAAACGGTATTTTCCTCTTAATTGTCCGGACTTAAGGTCGAGAAAAACCAGTTCCTGCTTGCCAAAATCGCGCATGTCAGTGTAACAGGTAAAGGCGAGCAGGTTTGCCACCGTTGGCACGAATGCGACGTGCCCGGCTAGGTTGGCAAAAACCCAACTCCTGGTTCGTTTTTTGGCTCTAAGATCTATGAGGGAGATTTCTCCCAGTACGTGCAACTGCCCCGCTTTGTCTTCGAAACTCATGTCGGTTAAAACCGCTGCTTTCCAGCCATCGGGCGAGATATCAATGGAAGTAACGGGCACATTTAATCCCAGGGGAATTTTTGTGACCCCGCCCCAACTGTCAACGACTATTACCCCTGTTTCTCCAACGTTTCCCACCGGTTCTCGCATTGCTTCGGGGTGAGCCTTGGCGAACAACAGTGCTCCCTTTAGCAATAGGGGTACGGCTTCTTTGACCAGTGATGGTGGCATCAGGGTTTTAAGCAGTCTGGGGGTCTCTTTTTGCATTTCCCTGGAAGTCTCTTTACCAGCCTTTCGTATCACTTTTTCGAAATTTTTCCAGCTTCCGTATTCTTTTTTTATGCCTTCATCAATAATGGTGGTGATGCGCTTTTTTTCAGCCTCGATCTCCTTTGGAGTCGGGGTAATTTTGCTCATGTACCCGAAAAGCGCAAATTCGGACGAAGATGCAGCGGGAGTGAAGTAAAATTTACCGGGTATTTTCTTGACAGTATAGGGTGTAAAAACAATTGCCCACGAAAGGAGCGGGAACAATACTATTCCAATAATCGAGATTAAGAAGACTCTTTTCATTGTGTTTTTACCTCATTTTCGGAAGCTTAAAGGGCAGTTTTTCCACGTTTCCCATTTGCGGGAAAAAGGGCATAGATGCGGATTCCTTTAACATTTTGTTTGAAATTTTCGCCTTACCACCTCCGAATCCAAAGTCTAAAAGATCACTGTTACTGTTATTCCCAGAAGAAGATACCACCTTTATCATGCCAAAGGGAACATCCGGGCTACAATAAAGTTTAGCCTCGTTTTCGGTGGATATTATTACGGTTGCTTTCACTTTTTTCCCGCCAGGAAAGTTTATGAAAGTCTCCCGTAATTCGGGGACATGACTGCAATCCGGCGGAGATAAGATGGTACCTTCTTCGAGGATCGTACTCCGCCTATGGCCGCTCATCCCCATGTAGGTTTCTATCATTTCCTTGGAAACGTAATAGGCTTTGCCTCGCATGAGGGCATAAGCTTCCATGGGTTCAAGGGTTTCAAAATGATAGATTTTCCCTTGGTACGTAACGTCCTTGGGAGTGATCTTGTACCATATCTGGCCAACCTGTCTTCCATGGTACTCGATTACGTAAAGTTCTTTCCCTGTATTCGGGGAAACCCGCTTTCCTAGGTAAACAGCCTTAAAACCATTGTTGTATTGAGCCCAAGCGCCGGGAGTAAGTTGCTCGAAACTTTTTTCTACTATCTGGTTTTGGAGACTCCATAAACTCTGGGCCACTTCCAGACAGTTATTTGCGCCGTAGCCTATAGTGGTGGTAAGAATCAATGACAAGAAAATAGCTACTTTTCGCATGGTTAACCTCCGTAACACCTGTGGTAATGAAACTGGTTTCTAAACGGATTTATTCCAATGCAATAGATTCTTACCTAGGATGACTTGAGAAGCTTAATTTCAACCCTGCGGTTCTTGGCGCGGCCTGTCTCGGTACTGTTATCAGCAATGGGATTAGCCTCGCCTTTCCCTTCTATCTTGAATTTGCTGGGGTTGATCTTTTCGCAGTACATGAGGAAATCGGCCACCGATTGTGCCCGTTGCAGGGAAAGCTTGAGGTTATATTCTTCGCTGCCTATATTGTCTGTATAACCTGTTACCAGGATACGGGCAGAAGGATTTTCCCGGATGACATCAGCTATGACACCAAGAGCCTTTTTTGCATCGGGTTTTAATACGAACTTGTTGAAATCGAAGAGAACTCGTTCAGGGACGGTGAGATTTATGCCTTGAGGCGTAGCTTTGACTTCTATCCCAAGCTGTTCAGGCGTCGGTTTTGCTTCTTTTTCAGTGTATTTTGCTACTTTTATATCGCTGAAAAGTGTCTGATAAGGTTTACTTCCCCTTACGCGCATTAGTGCAAAACCGCTTATTTTTTCACGTTTTCTTATTCTAAAGGGAACAGCAGTAAGACGTTTCCCGTTTAAAAATACCCTAAACTGGTTGCGCCTGGCTTGAAGAGCAATATGTAAAACTTTTTTCTTGCAATGTTTAATCGTTGCTATTTTGCCCACTCCTTCTAACGATAATTCGCAATAGCTAAGTTTGAGAGAATATCCGATCTCTTGAACATGCCATCCCTTTGGGGAACCTTTATAAAGTTTGAATATTATCCATTCATATTCTGGATTATAGGGTACAACAGAAAACTCTACGGAAAAGTCACCTTGGCCAAGGTTGATTTTCTTGTAGATTTTGAAATCGCCAGCACTGGTAGGAGCTACCCAAATATGGTTTTGAAACTTAACACACTCGGGGGCTCCAATTATTTCGTCAAACCCTTGGGGCGCTTCCCCTACGGGGCACTGGTTGAAGTTGGTTTCGAAGAGTACTTTGTCTCCAGGAGCGAATGGATGTTTTTTGCCACCGGTTACAAGCCCTCCGGCAAATGCAATATTACAAGCAAGAAAAACCGTGCAAACAAAACTGATTATTGCTTTCATTTTATTTTTTTCCCTCCTACTTAGCGATCAAGCGCAAATATAAACCTGAGCCAGTTACATGTCAACGCCACAGTTTTAGGTCTGTCGCTTGAGCTAGGGTGTAAGGACGTGGCCGTAGATCGAACCTAAATGGGCGATAACAGGTTGTTTGTGTGAATGCAGGCAAAAAGGAGGTTGCTTGTGTCAGCGAAGATTTACCAGGCAAGCTAAAGAGCCAACCTGATTCATCCAGGCTGGCTCTTGCTTTTTGATGAAGATTTATTTTATTTTCGGCTCTAGCTGGACCCTTCCGGCCATGGTGGTTAGATTGCCATGCTGTATGAATATAGATAATGTTCCCCCGCGTGTACAAGGCGCATAAATCTTAATCTACCTACTTTTTCGCCTTCATCTTGACTTTCATCTTGGCCATCATCTTCTTTTTCATTCTCATGTGCTGGGCCATGTGTTTCATTTCAACCAGTGTTTTTTTCATTTTTGCATACCCGTACCAGGTGGTGAAATCGGGGTTTATGTGAAACGCTGCCTGGAACGTTTTCATTCGGTAGTCCATGAACATTTCGTATAATTCTTGTTCGATGGGGGTATCGACTTCATAAAAATTTAAAAGATCCGGATACGGCCATGTGGCCTTGTTCGTTTTCTTCACAATTATGCCGTCCCTGTAAAGTCCTGCAACTAACTCGATGGCCTCGGCGAAAATCTTATCGGCTGCCTTAATCATGAGATCCGCATTCTTGAGGTTTTCTTTAGCAAAGTTGGCAGAATGACATTTTTCGCACGTTTTCTGCATCTTCATTCTTTCTTCCATGAAGCTTTTCTCATCAAGCCTGGCCATATTTGCCTTTTTTACCAGTTCAAGCCTTGGGGTCGGTTTGCCGTCTTTATCCAGAACCCCCAGGGCTTTGAGAATCGTAACCCTGTAGCCGAGCCATTCCTTATCTTTTTCAGGTAGCCTCAATGCAAGGAAACCCCATGCTGTCATGACCCTGTGATTGCCGTTTTGCATGTGGCAGTCCTGGCATGTGGGGCCTCGATGTGCTTTTCTGTCTGTGAGATACGCTGATCCGTGCTTTGAGTGATACCAGAATTCCCATTGGGCATGGTCAAAGCCGGTATGGCAGCTGTTACACGCCTCTGGTTCTCTCGCCTCTTTCAAGGAAAAAGCATGCCTGGTATGGCAGTTCTGGCAATCCATCCCGTACTTATAATACTTCCTGAGATCGTTATTTCTCACGTGTTCATCGGTAATGCCAAGATTGTGGCAACCATTGCAGCCTTTTTGCCCGGCAATATAAGCCTTCGGTTGCTTATGGGCGAAATCGGGAAAGGCTGTTATTGCGAGTAGGCCCAAAGCGTGTTTTCCGCTCATGTACTGTTCTGCTTTTTCCTCGTGGCACTTTTTACAGGTAGAAATGGTAGGAAGCTTGGCCTTACTTGCGTCTGATGCCGATTGGTGGGCCTTGCCATGGCAATCGTAACAGCTTATCCCTGCTTCTGACATTTTGCTCCTGTGAAAGTCTTTTACCAGGCCAGGGGTAACTTTTACGTGGCAAGATTCACAAGTTGGTATTTCTCTTGCCAACCCGTGGCCGGTACCCGAGAGTAGGAAAATCATGCAAACTACACCTATCAGTGCAACATATCCTTTACCTCCCATCGCAACCTCCTTCGCTTTGCACCAAAATGGTGCACATTATTTGATTATGATTACTGTGTGAAAGACCGAAGCAAAATTAGGTGTTATGAATGAAACTAGGACTTTTTTCTGAGTGCTCAATTAAATTGCTCTGAACATGGATTTCGATTGTTTTCAAAAAGTATACCCACGCTTAAGTCTATGAAATACTGCCGTGTCAGTCAAGTAATTAGTGTAATAAACCCGGTAGCAAATGAAATAAAACCAACCCTTTTCGTTCACGGTACTGTGGCATAGCCACAGGTTCGAGCAGGCAAAGGCAACGATCCGCTTTCAATATCCTTTTGAGCTTTAGCGGATTTGGTTTTGCAGGTCAATTATGCCTGTTTGACAACGAAACAGAGCAGCGGGGTGAGAGAGGAAATTATCGCAGGAAAATTTCGATTGGTATGGATATTGATTTTTGATTATGAGAGTGAGAGAAATCCTTAAACTGGAAAAGAAAGATGCGAATAAAGAGACGGAAATGGTATGCTGAAGAGGAAGTGAAAGAGAATTCCAAGGTGATAGGATTGGCGACTTGTCATTCCCGCGGAAGCGGGAATCTAGTAATTGTTATGGTTGCGATTTTTAGACGCCTGAACAAAGGCTGCCCCCAACTAGGTCAGGGGTATGGGATAACGAACAAGTGCTTACTGGGTCTTTGGATACTTAATCAGAGGGACTGTGAATAAGACAAACGAGGAAGAAAGGGCAAATGAGTTGTTTCGATCTTGAACAATATGAAGCATTTACTTGTATCGGAAATAACAAGGTGCATATACTTGTTCCTCGTAGTAGAGTTGCCAAGGCTATGCTTCTTTTTGCAACTTTTTTCCTACTATTTTTTATTCTTGTGGAGTTAATAATAATTTCGGGCGAAGTCCCCTGGCCAGTAAGGCTAATGCCAGCGCCAGTATTGGTTGGTTCTATTATTTCGTTTGGCTTGTGGCGGAAATGGCATAAAACAGGACAGGTTGTAGAAATCGATGAAGGAAGTGGTAAGTTGATAATTGAGGAACGCAAAGCCAATATAATACCTTCTTGTCGAACAATTTCTATTAAAGATATAGGAGGATTTTCCGTTATCCCGTTTGTAGTATACAGGATTCAAAGTAGAAGTGGCACTCGTTCAACCGCTCATACAAAGGGTTTTTGCGTGTCTGTTGTTTTCCCTGCGCAAAAGCTTTTTTGGTTCATTCAGAAAAATACTCCAAAAGTTACTATAGGAGGTTATCTCACGCGTAATGAAGCCGTGGCATTAAGGCAATGGCTGACAAAAAACACCGAGCTCTTAAAGACCGATGAATTGCGTCAGTTATAGAGAGCTTCTTGGGTGATTTCACTTCTGGAAACTCTGATTAATTTGGATTTCTAGAGCTAGCAATCGATTAAGTAGGGCGAGGCCAATTCAAGATCTGTCATTTTGGCCGGAGCGAAGCGCAGAGCGAGAATCTACACTTTCTAGCTGGATCCCAAATCGAGACAGGCATGACGTATGAGAGGTCCTAGGCTATTTGGGCGATTAACGAGAGGTTCCTTCAATATCTTTAATGTTGTCTTGCTACCCCGTGAGGGGTGCAAGGCATTGAGGGCGGCGAAAGCCAGCCGGCCACAATAGCTTTTTCCTTCGCGGCCCTCGCGTCTTAAGCGCGGCGGGCGGTTTTATAATTTGAACCGCAAAGACGCCCCGGTTAGATGTTTGCTGGATTTAACAGGGCAAGCAAAGAACGCAAGGTTAGGAGTTCGTTTAATTCTTTATCTGGCGTGCTTGTTAACGTTTCGTTTTTAATGTATTATATTGTAGAAAATTTTTAAAAAGAGAGCACATGACAGATCTATCCTCCGATGCCCATTAGAAAAACAGGGAACGATAAAAATAGAGACTTTGCTAATAGGAGATTGAAAACCAAATGAAGGGTGATGAACTCAATTTTGGTGAAGTGCCATTTTCGCGGTTAGTTGAGGAGTCAGAAGAACTTTCCAGGTTGCGGCGGGAATATGAAAAAAAACCCGCCATGGAAAGAAGAAGAACGGCTGATTATCTGTATCATTCATTCATTGCGGAAAGTATAATAAGAGAGGTTATGCCTCTGGAAGATGACTCCAGCCTCTCGTTGCCCGGTGAGGTTATCGCACTTGCAATTGATCCAACTTATGCGCCGGCAATTCTTACGGTGGGTTCTTACGAGTACATCTTTGGGAGAAAAGATGAAGCAATGCACCACTTTATGTCTCTTACGAGGCTTCCCGAAGATACCGAGGATCTGGCCATAATTATAGACAAGGCAGGGGATTTTTTAGTCGATAACAAGGATATCGAAAATGCTGTCAGGCTTTACCAGGCTGCAATGACGCAATATCCTAAGGTAGCTCTTTTCCATAACTCATTGAGTTACTGCTACGGATTGCTGGGTGAACTAGAAAAGGCTTTAGAAGAAGCCCAACTCGCAGTTGAACTCGATCCGGATAACTATCTTTATCTTAATGACTTGGGGTGGAGCCTGGTGGATCTCGGGAGATTTGATGAAGCGGAAATTATACTTGAGAAGGCCGTGGACTTATCACCCCCTGATTATGAACTTGCAAGAAACAACCTCGAGGAAGTAAGACGCCGTAAGTCTCTTTAGCCGGTTTCCTTAATCCGTGATCGTTCACCTGGGCCTTCAAGCGATGATCGCACGCGAAAGCAGCAAACGTCTTGTCAGATTAGGGGATAGTTAAAGGGACTTAAAACCCATTCGACGAAGAAGACCTGCATAGCAGTCATCATGGTTATTGTTGATACATCGGTATGGGTAAATCGCCTGCGAACTGCAAATCGACAACTTGAAGAGCTATTGCTAAATGCAGAGGTAATCATTCATCTCTAATGAATTTCACCGATCTAGTAAGCGGTTTGCGAACGTACGTTTTGTCCTGCCAAGATACCCCTTGCCCCGGGCTTAAGCGACTAGAATCTTGACTGCTCTACGAAAGAAATCAAGCCTGTTAAAAAGAATGTAAAACACGTGAAAAGGTCGGAAATATTTCACGTTATTTTCACGTCGTAAAAGATGAGGA
>JALSTM010000179.1 GCA_026983715.1 Desulfobacterales bacterium | reverse complement strand
TTGCGATCATCATACGAAGGTTCATGGTGGTAAAGAGCGAGGTTTTTTATGTTTGCCTTGAGAGCGAAGTCAACCCCTACAAGAGACGAACTGTGCCCCCAGCCTTCTTTTCTCATGGTTTCTTCCAGGGTAAACTGAGAATCGAAAATAAGTAGCTGGGCGTCGCTAAAGAATTCAAGGTAATTATGGAGGGCCTCTTCGGTTAAATCTCGGTATTCTCCATCCGTGGCATATACCAGGGATGTGTCACCGTCACTTACCCGATATGCGTATGATATTCCCGGGTGATGAAGGGGAATGCTCGATATTTCAAATTCGCCAATGTCAATTGTTTCGTCTTCTGAAAAGTATGTAAAATTGATCTCGGCTCTAAGGGCCTCAAGGTTTATAGGGAAATGGTGGTGATGAAAGAGGTTTAAAAATCTGTCTCTCATATTGCTGTGGGATCCGTAAATAAAAATCCTGTTTGACGGGATGAAAGCAGGTGAAAAGAAGGGAAATCCCATTATGTGGTCCCAGTGTGTATGGCTGATCAGGATGTGGATGTCAGTGTTGTGAGTGGCTAAGTTCCTGCTCATAAGGGATGCTCCAAGGTTCCTCAACCCAGATCCCGCATCAAGAATAATTAGCGTTTTTTTCCCCCAGACTTCTACACAGGATGTATTGCCTCCGACAGTTGTTCGTTCATGGAACCTTAGATTTTTGACATACCTATCGATTTCCGCGTCACTCGAAAGATCAAGGTCTTTTGCGCCCTTCAGGGCGCTTTTGATTTTTTCCTTTATTTCGTGCTCCGATAAGGGTGCGGGTAAAGAGCCCCGCACCCCCCAGAAGGTTACCTTCATTTACCAGTCTCCGAGCATGCGTAGATTTTATCTTTAGTTTCTAGTAAGTTAGCATAGCTATAAGTTTCTATCAACATTATTTCAGGCTCTACCTGTGCCAAGAAATCTATTGAGCGATGAGCCTTAATTGTTCAGGAACAATATACCACCTAAGTTCTCCTTCATGGGTTGGTAAAGATGTCACGTCGATTCTTCCGATACCGCCCATTTCGAACTGAAGTGATAGTTTTGCTCCATCCAGAAGCAGAAAGGATGCCAACTCGGCTAATGAAGGCAGATGTCCCACGAGTAATATACTATTTTCCCTTTCGTACTGTTTTAAGAAGTTGATCGTTTCTTCCGTTGGAGCCATGGGTTTAAGAAGGGCAGTTTCGATTATTTTCTCCGACGGGTATCCAATGGTATTGGCTACTATTGTGGCTGTTTGAAGCGAGCGTTTCTTGGTGCTTGCGATGATAACATCGAAGTTTAGTTTCATTTTTGCCACTGCAATGGCTACCTTTTTGATGAGTTCTTCTCCTTCAGGACTTAATGGCTGTTCAGGGTCTTGTCCCTTTGAAAGACACGGACCGTGTTGCATAAAGTAAATTTCCATTGTTTTACCTCCTTCTTTTGCTCCTGCTGCTTTGAAATTCCGACCGTAGCAATTCGGAATTTCTATCTTTATTTGCCATGTGGATTTCAATCTGCTATGTTAAATTTTAGGAAAAGGGGTGAAAATAAACAACCGTAGAATTGAAAAAAATGAGGGGTAGGCATGTCATGACAGAAGGAATACTTTACTTGATAGGTTTTTTTGTCCTCTTCTATGTCTTAAACAAATGGGTTTTCCCCAAGCTTGGACTTGGGTGTTGACAACTAGGAGACAAGGTCGAGGATCGACCGGAAAACAAAAAATAGGTAGAATTTAATAAAAACGGCGTCTTTTCCTGCGTCTCCTTTTTACAAGGAAATAAACAAACACCAACAGGACTAAGGCGGGAAGTAAGGCTATGGAAAGCCTGTTGATGTCTGTTTTTATGCCCAGAAGTAGTACCGATTGGTAAAAACGTTTTATGACGCCAGCCCTGGGTATGTCTTTTTCCACTGCTAAGTCAACGTTTTTCAGCGTTTTTGTACCCGACAAAATCCGGGCCTCGCCTTTAATTTCTCCCTTTTTGAGTGGAGCAAACAAACTTTTGGGCGCATCGATATCTACTTTTACCGTCGATTTTTCCGAAACAGGAACAACTACGTGCCCAGAGGACCGTGCTACCAGATTAACTTCATCCGTTTTCCCTTTCCAGACCTTCACCCTTGTTACAGGTTTTCCCTTGTCGATAAGGTCGAGCTTTGCAAAGTTTCCAAACCCGTAGTAGATTAGTTTCAGGGCTTCCTTTTCACGAATTGATGGTTTGGTGGCTCCCATGACCACGGCAATAAGGCGCATATTTTTCTTTTTCCCCGTTGCAATCAGATGGTAACCGGCATCGGCCACGTAGCCTGTCTTTAAGCCGTCGATTAGATCCGGTGCTTTTCGGAGCAGCCTGTTTCTGTTGTTTTGCGTGATTCCTTGGTAAGTGAATTCCTGCATAGAGTGGTATTTAAGGGCCTGTGGAAAACGCTCGATATAGCTTGCCGCTATCATGGCCATGTCATAGGCCGTGGAATACTGGTTTTTAGAGGGTAGACCATTAGGAGTCGAAAAATGCGTATCTTTCAAGCCGAGTTTTCTCACAAGCTCGTTCATCTTGTCTACGAAATTTTCGACGCTCCCTTGCAGATATTCGGCAACGGCGACGCATGCATCGTTTCCGGATACAACGGCAATTCCCTTAATAAGCTCCTCAAGGGGGACTCGCGTTCCTACCCGGACGAACATTTTTGATCCGCCTGTACGCCATGCCCTTTTGCTGATAGGAACCATGTCCGTGAGTTGGATCTGACCGTTTTCTATGGCCTCAAAAACAAGGTAAAGGGTTACTATTTTTGTAAAGGAAGCTGGCTGTATCCTTTCGTGACAGTTTTGAGAAACCAGTATCTTTCTCGTTTCGGCTTCCATTAAAACTGCCTCCCTTGCATTCACCTTGAGAGGTTTTGTCTTTGCATTGGCAATGGAACAAAGTAGTGTGGTGATTAACAATAAAATATAAGCACATAAAAAAGAATTACCGTAAATTTTGGTTCTGTCTGATTTCATATTCACCTTTTATCCGTTCTTGTCTTGTAGATGCATAGCCTCTTCTACAAGCTAAAGGTATCAAATGATTGCATTTTGTTGACAAAAAATCGAGCGTCCTATACCATGTACTAAGACAAATGTAAAGTAATCAAAGAGATAGCAGCAGGTCTTTAAACCATCCTATGACAAAAATATATCGACGTCTATACATTAGTATTTTTTCGATCCTTGTTGTTCTACTTGTCGGAAACTTTTTTCGAATATGGTGGAACGGGAAAAAATTAAGCCAACCCCTGTCTACCAGTAGAAGTAAGGCACCGGTCTCTACAGAACTGGCAAAAAAACATCAACGTAGCGAGTACGATGTAATTGTAAAGCGAAATCTTTTTGCTAGCGCAGGTTTTGATTTAGCCGAGTCAACATCGGGTTCCGTGTCAAATTTGCCCGAAACGAGGCTTCGTCTAAGGTTGGCCAGCACAATACTGGCAAGCAATGGAGAACCTCTTGCCGTAATTGAAGATCAAGTAAAGAGGAAGCAGCGGATATACAAGCAAGGTGATTTTATTGAGGTTAAGGGTCAAAAGTCGAAAGTGAAAATTGCAAAGATAGAACGCTTCCAAGTTATTTTGGACAGAGATGGGAAACAAGAAGTTTTGAAAATGTTTGAGAAAAAGACCTATGCTGGGAGAAGGAGCAGCAGGACGCGTTATGCTTCTTATCGACCGAGAAGGAGGACCCCGAGGCGAATTCCGAAAAAGATGCCAGAAGAAATTCCCTTGATGGGTGAAGAGCCTCCTGAAAGGGGAGGGGGATTTCGCCGCGGACCAGATAATGCTACCCGAGTGAAAGAAACGGCAAAATTTTATCCTGTTATTGAAGGCTCGGAAGTGGTAGGACTTCGAATTCGGCGTGTCAGTCCAAAGGGGCTTTACAGGAAGGTAGGTTTGATAGATGGTGACATTATTCGAAGTGTCAACGGTCAACCTCTCACTGATCCTGCTGATGTTGAACTACTGGATGAAATATTGAAGAGTAGGGATCCTGTCGAACTGGAAATTAAGAGGCGTAATAGGATTATCAGGAAAACTTTGCAGAGTTACTAAAAGGAGAAAAACTCTCACAGTGGGGCCGAGGAAATAGCGTATGCAAACTAACAAAAGGTGTAGGAAGGCGTTTTGTCTGATACTTCTGGGAATATTTTCTTTTTTTATAATTAGTAGCCTCTGTTTTGGTGAAAATCGTACCAAAAAAACGCAAAAAAAGGGTCCGATAACCTACCAGATAGATGGTGAGGATCAGGATATTAGGCAACTGGCGAGGATCATAAGCAATATTACCGGTAAAAACTTCATTTTGGATGATAGGGTTAAGGGTAGAGTAACCATCATTTCTCCCAAGCCTGTTACGGGAGAAGAAGCGTACAAAGTTTTTGAGTCGATTCTGGAAGTCAACGGTTTTACCATTGTTCCTGCTGGTAAGATCAACAAGATAGTTCCTTCGGGGGAGGCGCGACATAAAAACGTTGAAACTCTATTTGCTCCGGAGTATAGAGGAGAGGGTGAAGATAGGGTAATTACCCAGATAGTGCCTCTTGTGTATGCAGATGCTAATGAATTAAAGAAGTTATTGACTCCCCTTGTTTCAAGGCAGGGGCTTATTGCGAGCTATCCGCCTGCCAATACCCTGATTTTGACCGATTACCAGTCAAATGTTAATCGTTTGGTGAGGATAATAAGAGATATCGACGTTTCTACCCATGATGTTCGCTTCTCCGTGATTAAACTTAAGCACGCTTCCTCGGAGAAGCTTGCCAGTAAACTCATGGAACTTTTCCAAGCAAAGGTTCAGGGAAGAAGAAGACTGGGAAAGTACCAAACGATGGCGAAAATAGTTCCCATCGAACGGATAAACGTGCTGGTTATAGTAGGCACTCCCAACGAAACCAAGAAGATAAAAGCGCTAATTAAAAGGCTTGATGTGCCAACACCCACTGGTAAGGGTAACGTTCACGTGTACTACCTTGAACATGCTGATGCCGAAGAACTTGCAAAGGTTCTTACCGACATCACCGGGGGAAAAGCCAGCAAGGTTAAAGGGGAACGGCCAATTATGGTCTCGAGCGTCAAAATCGTAGCGGACAAGGCAACAAATAGCCTGGTAATTACTGCAGACCCTTCGGATTACCAGACACTTGTGCAGGTTATAAAGAAGCTTGACATCCCCAGGCACCAAGTATTCGTAGAGGCTCTACTCATGGAAGTATCCACGGATCTTGAAGTATCCCTCGGGGTCGAGTGGCAGAGCTTTAATAATCCTAGTGTATCCGGCAAGGAAGGGCTCCTTTTTGGTGGAAGTAACGCTTCGAATATTGGCAGTATGACAAGTGCAGTGCGCCAGGGAATAACACCTGCGCTAGGATCGGGTTTAACCCTTGGACTTATCGGGGAAACTATACACTTCATGGGAATGGAATTCCCTTCGTTATCCATGTTGATCCAGGCAATGAGAAACAGGACCGATATTAGAATTTTGTCTACACCTCAATTGCTTACCACAGATAATGAAGAAGCAAATATTATGGTTGGCAGAAATATTCCCTATGTAACAAGAATAGACCAAGGCACAGAGACAACTTCCAGAGCGATTAGAACCTTTGATTACAAGGACGTTGGCGTCACCTTAAAAATTATTCCGCACATAAACGAAAACCGCTTTGTGAGAATGAAAATTGTTGAAGAGGTAACGAGACTCATACCCGGGATAGGAGACGAGGAGCTTGCGCCTACAACGCTTAAGCGATCTGCAGAAACTACCGTCGAAATAAAGGATTCCCATACCATAGTCCTTGGCGGGTTAATTGGTGACGTGCTGACATACGGCCAAACAACTACTCCGTGCCTTGGTGACGTACCGGCTGCAGGCTGGCTGTTTAAGTCGGAAAAGAATAACGAGCGAAAAACTAACCTTTTGATCTTCATATCCCCTCATATTATTACTAATCCCCAGGAAGCTACCGAGTTTACAAGGGGAAAGAAAAAGTATATTGATAAACTAGAGGAAAAATCTTTTGAGGAGACAGGATCTCAATGGTATATGAAATAGCGATAAAGAAGATAATAGGAGTATTCATTTAACACCAGGTGACGGCGGAACTGCTTGAGCTATGAGAGTCCTTGAAAACATTCTTATTGAAGATTTCCACGTGCTTCCTGAATCTCTTGAAGAGGTAAGAAAAATTCAGGAAGAGAAAAAAAAAGATTTCTGGGAAGCAATTTTGCAAGCCAATTTACTTAGCGAAAATCAGTTAATTGAAGCCCTGGGAAGGCAATGGGGATTACCCATTGTGGATAAGATTTCCGATGAACAACTCGATGTTACAATTACGGAAAAGTTTCCGATTCAGTATTTGAGACTTCACAAAATAGTACCGATAAAAGCTCTCAACGGCCGTGCTGCGGTAGTAATAAGTAACCCGGGAAGCGTTCCGGCTATCGATGACGTAAGGATCATACTTGAGAATAATGATATCGAAATATACCTTGCACCGGAGAGCGAAGTTTTATCGGCCATTAACAGGACTTACGATCAGGCAACCCACACGGCCGAAAGTGTAATTGCGGATATGGATGGTGATGAAAGTTCCGAAATACTTTCTCAACTTGAAGAAACCGCGGATTTGCTGGATGATACCAGCGATGCTCCTATCATACGGCTAGTCAACCTTATTCTTTCTCAGGCAGTGAAATCCAGGGCCAGCGATATCCACATTGAACCCTTCCAGAGACACCTCAAGGTAAGGTTCAGGATAGATGGCATTCTTTACAATACTCTCTCTCCTCCACGTCACATCCACTCTGCAATTGTTTCCAGAATAAAAATAATGGCGAGGTTGAACATTGCGGAAAAGAGATTACCGCAAGACGGGAGAATAGAGATAAAGATCGGCGACCGGCCAATAGATATCAGGGTTTCCACGTTGCCTACAATATTTGGTGAACGGGTTGTCTTAAGGCTTTTGGACAAGAGTGAATCTTTGCTGCGCCTGGAAGAACTTGGGCTTTCAGACACGCAACTTGATACCTTTTTAAAACTGATAAGCCAGCCAAACGGGATAATCCTTGTGACCGGGCCAACCGGTAGCGGAAAGACGACAACTCTTTATGCCGCTCTTAGCAGGATTAATTCTCCTGACAAGAATATCATCACCATCGAGGATCCCATCGAGTATCAACTGGACGGAATTGGACAAATCCAGGTCAACCCGAAGATAAACCTGACATTTGCAACGGGGCTGCGATCAATCGTAAGGCAGGATCCGGATGTGATACTGGTTGGTGAAATCCGAGACTTGGAGACGGCGGAAATAGCAATTCAGTCAGCTCTGACTGGGCATTTGGTTTTTTCAACTTTACATACAAACGATTCTGCCGGCGCAATTACAAGGCTGATAGATATGGGGATTGAGCCGTTTCTTGTATCCTCAGCGGTAAACGCTATTTTGGCGCAGAGGCTGGTTAGAGTTATTTGCCCTTACTGCAAGGAAGAGTATAATCCTCATGAGTTTTCACTCAGGGAAATTGGACTTGATGAAGAAATGATTTCCGCAACAAGGTTTTATCGAGGGAAAGGGTGCCCGGAATGCAGTCACACAGGATTCAGGGGGCGAATGGGAATTTACGAATTGCTGATCCTGGATGACGAAATCAAATCCCTTATCAGTCGGACATCTGACTCAAATGAGATTAAGAAGACTGCCCTCAAAAAAGGCCTCATTACTCTCAGGCAAGATGGGGCTCAAAAGGTATTGGAAAGCTTTACAACTGTTGAAGAAGTCATTAGAGTTACCCAAGCCTAATAAATTGTGCCGTAGAGGTTATGATTCCTGATACTCACCAGTGCGTACAATTAATGTTATCAACGGGGATGCTTGACAATATTAAGCGTCACAGTTTTGTTGTGGCCAAGGTAGCTACTTTCCTGGGAAAGCTTTTGTCTTTTTACGGTTGCCCATTAGATATTTCCTTGATCGAAGCCGGAAGTTTGCTTCACGACATAGGGAAAACAGAATCGCTTTTAACCGGTGAAAATCATGCAAAAATGGGTGCACAAATTGTCAGAGAAGCAGGTTATGAAGAACTAGCACCGGTGGTTGAAAACCACATCCGTCTTTTGGACGAGGAATTAAAAGAACCTATTGATGAAGTTAAACTAGTTAATTATGCTGACAAACGGGTGCTCCATGACAGAATTGTGACCCTGGAACACAGATTCGAAGATTTGAGGGAACGTTACGGTAATACTGCTAAAAAGAAAAGATGGCTTTCCGAGATGGAAAGGAAGATGAAGATGCTGGAGAGAAAAATTTTCAGCAAAATACCAATTAGCCCTGAATATGTTCTTTATCTGGATAACAACTTGGGTAACTTAAGATTTAGGAAGCTTCGATGAATACAAATGGGAATTCTAGCAAATTCGGATTTCTAGAACTAACAAGCGTTTCCTGAATATTGTGTCAAACAAGAAACTAAAGCACGGTCATTGCGAGCGCAGCGAAGCAATCTCCAAGATTTTGATATTGTGAGGCGATTGCTTCGTCTCTCGCACCCACTTTAAGCCATGCATCTCGATATTAACTCAAAAACATTATCACAAAGTGGGTGCGGGATCCTCGCAATGGCTGAATGTTGAAAATGTTTTTTCGGAATTGATCCACTAGTAAACTTCGGGGGTAATTATGAAAAAGTTAAGAGTAGCACTTTTGTGTGGGGGGGCATCTGCCGAAAGGGAGGTTTCTCTCAAAAGTGGGCAGCAGGTTTTTGAAGCGCTTGACAAGGAAAAATACGAAATCGTTAAGTACGATCCCAGGGATGACCTGCCGAAGCTGGTAGCCGATGCCAAGGATATCGATGTAGCCTTGATCATAATGCACGGCAGACTAGGGGAAGATGGAACTATCCAAGGTTTCCTTGAACTGCTTGGAATACCTTATCATGGCAGTGGAGTTCTGGGTAGTGCGCTGGCGATGAACAAGATTGCGAGTAAGAAACTCTATGAAAAAGAAGGGCTGCCGGTGTCTCCCTATGTTGTTCTGGAAAAAGGTGTTGAGGATCCGGTCAGGGTTATTGAAGAAGCCATCCGGTTTCCGGTTGTGGTTAAGCCGGAACACGAGGGGTCAAGCATTGGATTAAGTATCGTTGATAATCCTTCCGGGCTGGAAGAGGCTCTTGAAACTGCCTGGCAGTACGATACTAAATGCCTCGTGGAACAATACATAAAGGGAACCGAAGTAACGGGGGCAGTACTTGGCAACCGCGAGCTAGAGGCGTTGCCCCTGGTTGAAATAATACCGAGTGAAAATTACACGTTTTTTGATTATGAGGCAAAATATACACCCGGGGCCACAAATGAAATATGCCCTGCGCGTCTGGATGAAGAAACCACGAAAAAAGCCCAAGAGTACGCAATTCGAGCGCATCGGGCGTTGTTTTGTAAGGGATACAGCAGGACGGATATGATCGTGGCCGAGGATAATATTTATGTACTGGAAACAAACACTATTCCCGGTATGACGCAAACCAGCCTTTATCCTCAAGCAGCAGCAGCTGCAGGGATGTCTTTCTCAGAGCTTCTGGATAGGCTAATTGAGCTGGCACTTGAGGAAAATTAGGCAGATGATGAGCTTGCCTACTACCGGATATTTGTACCTGGGCATGGTGGGCTGGACGGGCAAATATTTGAAGGGTGACTTTTATCCTCCTTCGTTAAGACCCACACAATACCTCAGGTTTTATTCTTCCCATTTCAACATGGTGGAAGTTGAGTCTACCCTCGGGCAACTTCCACACTCAATGACCTTGGATAACTGGTATCTGAATACCCCGCCAAGGTTCCTTTTTTGCCCGCATTTTCCCGTGGATTGGATGCTTGAAGTTGGGAACAAAGAAAAAATAGGGCAGTTTTTTGATCGCTTGGAATTGCTTAGGGAAAAACTCGGGCCGGTGATTTTGGATTTTACGAGGTTCGAGAAAAAGGGAGTGGTTGAAAGGTTGTCATGGATGTTTTCTCAACTTCCTGATGAGCATAGATATGTAACCATAGCTGATGATTCCAATCGGGAAATCCTGGGAAGACAATTAGCAGGTATCAAGGCAAAAGATAGGATTATTCTTTGTGAAAAACTTTCTGGCTACGACCCAGTTTTTCCCGACAGTTTTGGTTCTTTCAATTACTGGCATCTTTATCTGGATGGTGAGGTGAACAAGAAATTTGCTTCAAGGGTTGCTGAGGGGTTAGGGGAGATAATCAGTGAACTGGTACCCAATAGAAGGGAAATATTCTTGGTATTGGAATCCTCGATGTACGAAGGAGTCAGGCTCGTGAGAGAACATCTGTTAAAATTTCTCGGAAACTTCCTTGGGTAAGCTTTCTAGTAGGACGCTTCCTAAATGTGGTGTCAAACAAAAAGCTAGAGCACAGTCATTGGGAGCGCAGCAAAGCAATCTCCAAGGCTTTGATATTCTAAGGAGATTGCTTCATTGTCTGGCTTTGTCAGATTCCTCCCAATGACAAAATGTTGCACATGTTCTAAAGGATCGATCACTAGGATTTCTTATTTTCAAATCTTGGCCTTGGAGCCCCGACGTTATCAAATGCGGAATTAAAATTTCGGTACAGGCTGTGATAATCTTCAATTCTGTGCCATTTCTTTACGTACCCTTCGGGTAAGCTGTCTACCAGTTCTATCCCAGTCCATTGATCAGGATTTGGATAGGCATAGTAAGGGTATTCCTTCGGAACCCCCCTAACGAACACTACCTGGGGAATTACCCATTCCAGGCGAGCCAGGTAAATTCTGTGCATACCATCGTTTATGATGTTTACAATCTTTCCGTTTTTTTCAATGGATTCTTCCACGATTGGTGGCAGGAGATCAATAGGTTCTTCGGCGTCTTCGAACCATATTTTAATAAAGCCGTTAAGGGCAAAAAGATCGACTCCGTGTTGCGCCAGTTCCCACTTAAGTTTCCGAACCTTATTTATTTCCTGGATCAAGACATATCTCTGGGCGGGATAGAGGCATTCGGTGGAGATGTATTCAAGCGATATGAGAGCCTTTTTATAAATGTAGATGTCCGGTCTTTTCAACATTGTTACGTTACGAAGTCTAGCAATAAGCTCATCAGGAGAATATTGAACAATCTTTTCAATTTTCATATCTTCAATCTCCGCACACCACATTTTTGTGGAAAGGGATTTTTTGGTGAAAATAAACTCATATGGATCTTCCGGGGAAATCCGTGCTTAAATCAGGTAAAAGATACCATATCGTGCGAGGTTAGAGAAGGTAATTTTGGTGATTCACTTGCCCATAAGCGAGTGGTTCGGTTCCTAAAAAACATCTGTAACATTTTGTCATTGCGAGGATCCAGAACCCACTTTGTGATAATGTTTTTGAGC
>JALSTM010000178.1 GCA_026983715.1 Desulfobacterales bacterium | reverse complement strand
GTCCCAGCCTTATCAGTGAATCGATTCATCAGTTACCCTTATGCCTTTACTTTTTCACCGTAGAGTCACAAGGTTCACAGAGTAGACTTATCCTTTTGTCTGTCGGAAGATACCAACAAACAAAAACACTATGCTGACATGAATGTCAACATATAATGTGGTGTTCCACACCACAATTAAACGTGAAAATAGAACACCTATTTCTGTTAGGTATATGGAACTCAGTATTCCGTCAGAAACACGGGTCAAAGTATTCGATATCTATGGGTACGATATTTATCTTTGCCAATGCTTGAACGACAGTAGCATGAGTATTTTCGTCAATCATTATCTCATGATTGGCGAAAAGTCGCCTTTCTCAGTAAACTCTGTGGATCCGTGGTAATTTTAATGAACTTCTGATTAATTGCTCAAATAGCCCAGCGCTACTTGCACGTCATGCCGACTCCCTCATCTAGTCGTGGGCAGACTCGATCAGGCATCCGGATAAACGGTGATGGATTCTGGATCTACGCTTCGTTTCGGCCGGAATGACGGATTCTGGATTGTTCTTACAGAGTTTCTTTAAATTATTCAGTGGAAAGACCAAATCTGTATTCCAGTGCCTGGCCCATTTTCTTGCATGCGACTATACAATCGCCGCAGTTCGTACATTCGGTTTCAAGTGACGGATTTAGCGTCTTGGGATCAAGGGAAAGCGTGCATGCCCGCTCACACGGGCTCTTGCCTTTTTTGATTATGCACTTGTTCTTGTCGTAGACAACTCGCAGCCTACGGGAGTTAAGAAGTTTTGCAAGGACAAGAAGAACGGCTTGAGGACAAACGTAGCGGCACCAGATTCGGTTCCTGGCAAAAAATTCCACCAAAAGGACAGAGAACACAAAAAGTATTGCCAGGGAAATATGATGCTGGACGAAAATAAATTGGAATATCCTAGAATACCAGGCAGGCATTGAAAGCTGGTTAAGTACGGGGGTGGTTGAAAAAAGCAAAAAACCAAGAAATCCTAGTCCGAAAATAATAATCTTGATGGGAAATCCTTTCCTTTTTGTTACAAACCCCTTAAATTTTTTGGGTAACAGTTTCTTGCTTAAACCATGAACCAGTTCAGACAGGAGGCCGTAAGGGCAGATCCATGAGCAGAAAACAGTTCCGAGGGCAAAGGCAATGCTAAGGACAATTCCGGCTCCGATCAGGAGTTTTGGCGACAAATACCAGTTCTTGACACTGACCTGGAGCACCGCAAGGGGGTCGGCAAGAGGTAAACCAGCAGCGTGGAAACAGAGAAAATTCCCTCGAAAGAGGTTTATACGATAACTGTTCAGGTATGGAATAATAACAAAGGCCAGCGCTATGAAAACTTGCAGAAAACGACGACAAGTTTTAATCGACGGTTTTTTCATGTGACAAACCTTGTTGGGATAGTTACAATGGCCTTTTTAGGGCACACGTGCTCACACACTCCACAACCCGCACATTTTTCCGTTATCGCCGGATAAATCCCCTTTTCCAGGACAATGGCACGTCCCTTCAACGGACAGCGTTCAAAACAACTTCGGCAAATTATAAATCCTTGCCACGTGTGGCACTTGGTCCTATCGAGCTCAGCACGTCCCATTCTTACTTTTTCCTTGGGAACATTTTCGAGGGCATTGGAGGGACATATTTCGCTACAATGCATGCATAAATGGCATGGAGCTTTTCTGGGATCTATCTGGGGAGTGCCAGAAATAAAAGGATTAAACCCCGTGTGCATGTAGATACAGTAGAAGGGGCACACCTGGGCGCACTGCCCGCATTGCAGGCAGCGCGCAAGAAACTCCCTTTCAGGTCTGGCCCCCGGAGGCCTTAAAAACCTTTTGCTACTCATCTTCTAATTCATCTTCAACCGTAACAAAGGTCGTGTAAATGGTTAATACACCATCCAGCTTCTTGATTTTTTCTACCCTCTTTTCCATCTCCTCAGATGGAGCTTCGGCAACCACGATAATATACTGGTCTTCGCTAGTTCCATACGTGGTCATTTCAGGCATGGAATCTAACTGCCTTTCCACATCTTGGAGGTTTTCTTTCAAGGTATGAACCAGGAGTCCTGCAATAGCCATTACTACACCTTCTTTATTCTAACTGCACATATCTTAAATTCTGGCTGTTTCGAACCCGGATCAAAAGCGTCTTTTGTGAGCTTATTTATCATCAAATTGACGTCAAACCACGGAACGAACACCAGGCCAGGCCTGCATACGTCACTTACTCGAGCAGGGAAAACCATCTTATCCCGCCTGGTTTCCAGAAGCACCCTGTCCCCGTTCTGTATACCCATTTTTTTTGCATCCTTTTCATTAATTTCAACGTACGCGTTGGGAAAAGAACGGCGCAGCTCCGGAACCTTCATTGTCATGGTGCCGGTGTGCCAGTGATCTATTACGCGGCCAGTGGTTAGCACAAACGGGTAGTCCTTGTCCGGGGCTTCCGCGGGCCCTTTGTACGGTCGGAACCAGATCACGGCTTTTCCGTCGGGCTTTCCGTAAAAGAAGTATTTGTGCTTATAATCCTTCGGAATATTGGGATCTTCTCCCCTGACGTACCGGATCCTTGTACCGGGATGGTCCTCCGTGGGACATGGCCACCGGATTCCCGATTCCTTTCTTAGACGTTCTCTCGTTATACCCCAAAAGTTGTAAGGGGTTGGTCTTGCCACTTTCCGCCATTCATCCCACACGTCTGCAGAGTTCTTAAAAGGAACTAGCTTGGGATCAACTCCCATTCTCACCGCAAGGTCCACCAGTATGTTGACCGTCGGCCGGCACTTACCAGGTGGGTCAATGGCTTTTCCAATAAGCGAATAACGCCTCTCCGAGCATCCGTACACTCCCTCCCTTTCACACCAGAAGGCAGCCGGGAACACCACATCGGCAAACTTAACAGTTTCTGCATCCCTGAAACATTCAATCAGTGCTATGAAATTGTCTTTCCTGGCCATCGCTTTTCTATACTTATTTACGTTGGGCAAGGACTGAGCTGGGTTAGTGCAGAGTATCAAAAGAGCCTTTATCTTCCCTTCGCCAAGCGCTTTGAACAGAGCAACGGTATGATAACCGGGTTTGGGGTTAAGGGAATCCTTGGGCAGCCCCCAGAGTTCTTCCATTTCATTCCTGTGTTCCCTCTTCTTTATAAGCCGCCCCGCTGGCAGAAGATGAGACAACCCCCCGGTGTCTCTCACTCCACCACACGCATTTGGCTGGCCCGTGAGAGAAAAAGGGGTGGCTCCGGGCTTTCCTATATGTCCCGTTAAAAGGTGGAGGTTGCTTATGAGATTGTTGGCCCAGACACCCCTGATACGCTGATTGATCCCCATGGTCCAGAGGGACATGGTGGCGGATGATTCTGCGAAAATCTTTGCAATTTTTCTTATGGTTTCTGCTGGAACACCGGAAATTTTCTCCACTTTCTCCGGGGTATAATCTTCCAGAAACTTCTTGTAGTCTTCGAAGGTCCTTTTGTTTTTCTGGTTGTCCATGAAATTGACGTACTTGGAATGAAAACGGTAGTTGTCCAGTTCTTCCTCTATAATAACGTAGGCCATGGCGTTAAGAATTGCTAGGTCGGTACCCGGTTTAAAAGAAACATGGATGTCCGCAATTCTGGCAGTATTGGTTTTCCTGGGATCCACCACAATCACCTTGACGTTGGGATCGGCTTGCTTTCGCGCGGCTATCTTTTTGAATATTATGGGATGACATTCTGAAGTGTTGGACCCTATAATGAAAAAACACGTGGCGGCATTAATGTCATCGTAAGAACCGCATGGCTCGTCCTTTCCGTAGGTGGTCACATAGCCTCCCACCGCCGATGCCATACAAAGCCGCGGATTCCCTTCAACGTTGTTGCATTTTAGCCCGGCCTTGAATATTTTGCTAGCCAGGTAGGTCTCCTCTGTCAGGGCCTGCCCTGAACCGTAATAGGCAACGGAAGTAGGCCCATACTTTTTGATTGCTTCCTTGAACTTTGACGCCGTCAGGTTAAGGGCCTCATCCCAGGTGGCCGGCACAAGTTTTCCATTTTTCCTAATAAGCGGCTCAGTTATTCTTTCCTTGGCATATATAATCGGGGTCATCAATGCGCCCTTTAGGCACAGAAATCCGGCATTGTGATTGTTGGGGTCTCCCTTTACGGTTACAACTTTCTTGTTTTTTACTCCAACCATTACGCCGCAACCCGTACCGCAAAATCTGCAAACCCCTTTCACCCAGTGATCTACAGTCTGATCCTTGCTTGCCGCAAAAGCAAGCGGACCTCCTATGGCCATGAACGCCGAAGAAGCAGCCGTGTACTTTAAAAATTCTCTCCTGGTAATATCCATTTTATTCCCCTCCCTCCGTTAAAAAGTTCGTTTACTTACTAGATTTTTCTTTTTGCCACGGGTTTTACGTACGCCTTGTGATGAATCGAGTTCTGGTGAAAAGGGTGGCAACTGTTACATTCCAGCTTCAGCCCGTACTTTTTCTCCATCTTTTTGATGCTAGGATCGTGGCATTTTCTGCAGGTAGTGTTTACATCAGGGTTAACCGCGTACGGAACAGAACCTTTTCCATCAGGTTGACCATGGCACACAAAGCACTTGACCAGCATCACTCCGTGCTTGCTCTCATACCAGTCTTGAGCAACCTTGGGAGTGGCCTTCAAATGGCACGCATAGCAGTCAGAAGCGGTATCAGGACTTTTTAGGTGTTTGGCGTACTCACATTTAACCCTGGGAAAAGCAACATTTATGTAGGTGAGGAAGGCTACAACCGCGATTACCATTCCGGCAAGAATAATAATTGGCCATTTACCGATGCGTCCTCCCTCTGTTGCACCCAAGAACCCGAGTTTCATCTCTTTTTCTCCCCTTCCTGAAGCCTCTTGGCAAACTTGGCATTGAAAAAATAACGCCTGTCAAAATCAGGCAAATGAGCAACATTGAAATGGCATCCAACGCACCGACTCTTGGTTGAACCATTTATGCCTAGGTACGCATCATGGCATAACTTCCCGATTTCAGAAATCTTTTCACCCTTTGCATTTTTACTGAGATCCTGATGACATGCCCTACAATTATCATCAAGAATAAAGCGTCGTGCAATTTGTTGCATCTTTCTTCGGTCTAGGTTATTAGGATCTCCCAGGTAGTGAACCATCATGTCCCTTGCTCCCAGGTATACCTTCACCGCTACGTACTTCAGTCCGAAGGAGTTGGGAAGGTGACATTGAGCGCATTCGATGGGCTTTTTGTCCTTATCAAAGGCGTGGCTCGATTTCTCCAGCTCACTTTTGTGAGATTTCATCTCGTGGCACGACATGCAGTAGTTGGTGGTGGACGTCCTTGCCATACTCATTGAGATGACGGGAACGAGGGCCAAGACAATCAGCAAAACAACCAGCATTTTTACGGAGGACATCTTCATGGCCATGTCGGATCGTCCTTCCAAAGTCAGGTTGATCCAATGTTTTGTTCGGTGTTTTGAGACATCCGGATTTTCACGACTACTACATATCACATCATTTGGTAACCATGCTGTAAAACATGTAACACTTGCGTATGACGTAAGAAAAAACCTTGCCTAAATCGTTAATCTATAGTGAAATTATCTGTGATATTAATTCCACTACCCGCATCTCGCGGAGGGAGCGCACTAGGCAATGCTTCAACCGGACGAGAAGAGAAAGAAAACAATACTGGTCGTAGACGATGACAAAGACATTGTTGAGACAATACGGGGCAACCTGGAACTGGACGGTTACGAGGTGCTGTGTGCTTACGATGGCCGTGATGGCCTTGACATGGCCAAAAAGAACAGACCCGACTTAATATTACTCGACCTGAATTTACCCGATATCGACGGCATCAAGGTATGTGAAATAATGAGGCGTGAATTTGACTTTCCCATTGTAATGCTCACCGCAAGAGATGGCCTCTCCGACAAAGTGCTCGGACTCGAGTGCGGTGCCGACGATTACGTGGTTAAGCCTTTTAATTTCCTGGAGTTATCTGCGAGAATTAAGGCAGTGTTGAAGCGAGCTGAAAGAAGCTTAGTAAAAAATTTTTACGAAACCAAAGATTTTTCTATTGATTTTAAAAGCAGAATCGTATTAATTAGGGGGAAAGAGATCAGGTTAACGAAGACTGAGTTCGAGCTGTTAGAGCTTTTCATATCGTATCCGGGTGAAGTTCTCTCACGCGATTTCATAATCAACCAGATCTGGCGAGATTCCCAACTGTATCATTCTACGAGGGCTGTTGATGTACACGTACAGCGGCTCAGGAAAAAGATAGAACCCAACGTTGAATATCCGAGATATATTGTGACGGTACCGGGAGTGGGGTACAAATTCCAGCCTAGTTGACTCTAAGAAAGACAAATTTCCATAGTTACGCCTGTTGTTACAACTTTTACAATTTTTTGCTTTGACAAAGAAGGAATCTCGTTAAAAGCTAAAGGTGTTTTGCTGCCACGTGTACGTGCGGCGAATCTTTGAAAGTGGAATCACAAACAACCATAAACCGATGATGTCGGGGGCAACATGGGGGAAGCTTCTAGGAGTGAGAAACGTACGGGGAAAAGATTTCTAAGATCTATCCTTCTTATCCTGCTGGGAATCATAATTGGTTTCCCTCTATTTAGCATGACTTATTACACAATGGTTCGCACGTCGACGCCACAATTTTGCGCGTCGTGCCACGAAATACAGTTTGCCTACAATACCTGGAAAACATCAACACACGTAAATAACGCCCAGGGTTTCGTGGCAGACTGTATGGACTGTCACCTTCCGGCTCCTCACGACACCTGGAACTTTTTCTACGCCAAAACTGCCCACGGAATAAAAGATATCATCGTACATTTTTCCGGCAAACCTTACGATCACGAGAAGAACCGCAAGATAGCCTATGCTTCTTTCAGAAATGAGCAATGCCAGAAATGCCACAGAAACATCCTTTACATACCAGATAAACGCGGAGCCATGCTTGCTCACAGGTCTGTAATTTATGCCAGACCCGGGTATGAAAAGAAATGCGTGGATTGCCATTACAACCTCGTACATGTGGCAAGAAGTTATTACCAGTATAAGCAGTATAAAACCTTTGCCCAGTGATGGAAAATACAGTTACCTGGGGTCATTTTTGGAAAGTTTCATAAATTTGGATTTCTTAAACTAGCAATCAGTCAAAGTAGTAGACAAGGACAGTTTAAAATATTTATTCCGGCATGACCTGACCAGATGAAATGGCGGGCAAGATGTGCAAGTTGCCCTTGGGTGTTTGTCTAATTAATCAGAAGTTCATTTTATTTTAGATGGGTGAAGACGTAATATATTAGACGTTTTTCAATACAAGAAAGGGGGTTTATGTTATGAAGAGGGTCCTAATTTTATCGGTTTTAATGTGTACCTTGTTTTTCCTTTACTCGTTCCCATCCGGCGTTGTGGCTCAAAACCAACCTGCGCCAAACCAGGCTAAGGTTAAAGAGTTTCGCATCGAGAGGAGTATCCCCAAGGAAGGTATTGCCTGCATTGAATGCCACAAAAAGGAAAACCCGGGGATTTTTACGGACTGGGCACATAGCAGGCATGCAAGCGCTAACATTACGTGTATCGATTGCCACAGGGCGGAAGAATTTGATCCTGACGTAAGCAAAGCGCATTTCAAACAGTATGAGAGGTCCGACCAACCTTACGGCAAGCCCGAGTACAAGGTTCCCATTTCCGCCATTGTAACTCCCAAGGATTGTTCCAGGTGTCATCCAGACGAAGTCAAGCAGTATAGCAGAAGCAAGCATGCCAATACCCTGCAAATCGTGTGGAAGGTTGACCCATGGATGAACAAGGGAATGAATAGCGATAATGAAAGAACTACGGGGTGTTATCATTGCCACGGATCGATAGTCAAGATCAAAGACGGAAAATTAACGGCGGACACATGGCCCAGTGTCGGTGTTGGAAGAATTAATCCCGACGGAAGCAAGGGAAGTTGCACTAGCTGCCATACACGGCACAGGTTCTCGGTAGCTGAAGCCAGGAAGCCGGAAGCTTGTGGCCAGTGCCACCTCGGGCCAGATCATCCGCAGATTGAAATCTTCACAGAATCAAAGCACGGCGATATCTACGCAAGCTATGGAAAAGATTATAACTGGAACGCCGCTCCCGGAACATGGACTCCCGGAGTTGATTACAGGGGACCTGTTTGTGCATCCTGCCATATATCAGGATCCGGGACCGTCCTTACTACTCACGACGTGACGGAAAGGCTTTCCTGGGAACTTCAGGCACCGTTAACAGTTCATCCTGAGAATTTCAAGCCATTCCCCGCCAAGACAAACTGGAAAGTGGAAAGGCAGAAAATGGAATCGATCTGTATGCAGTGCCATAGCAAGCTGTGGGTCACGAACCATTTTGCTCAGCTTGACAAGACTGTTCAGGAATACAACGACGTATACTTCAAGCCTGCGAAAAAAATGCTAACGCAAATGTATGAAAAAGGGCTGTTGGATAAGAGCAGGTTCTTCGATGAAGAACCGGAATTTCTCTTTTACGAACTCTGGCACCACGAAGGCAGAAGAAACCGAATGGGCGTTGCCATGGCAGGTCCGGATTACGCATGGTGGCATGGTGCTTACGACATGAAACCGAAATTCAACCATTTTATGAAGGAATGCCTTGAAGCCATAAAAACCGGCAAGCCCATATACAAGTATACTTTTTACCCGAATGCAACCGGTGACACTACAAAACCGAAACAGGTATTGCCTCAACCGGCAAAATAAGGACACCGGTTAAAGAGTCAGATAAAAACTAAACCCCCTTTTACTGAAGCCCCTGTTTTTCTCAATGGAGCAAACAGGGGCTTTTAATTTGCTGTGGATTATGCTTTTTGATTAAAGAAAACCCCGATTAATACCTTTACAGAATCAAGGTTTGATTTCCTTGACAGGTAATGGTTCTGGGAGTATGATTAATTGGTTTGTATGAAGATGAAAGCTAATAACGGTATGGAAAACCGTACGTAGAACATGATGCCTCATACCTGTAAGCAATCCGAGCCCAGAGAAACTTTATATTGCTGGCACGTTTAACGATTGTTTTTTCCATTTTGAAGAATCTGACCGTACTGTTACCGGAACTGGGGGTATAAATTGCACGCAGAGGACTATCAGCGCTGCCTTGATTACTTGTATGGACTTCAAAAGTTCGGCATAAAGTTCGGACTCTCAGCAACCGCACACCTCCTGGAACGACTCGGTAATCCGCACAGAAATCTCAATTTTATACACATCGCCGGATCTAACGGGAAAGGCTCGGTAGGAGCAATGATATCATCTATCCTAACGGAGGCCGGCTATCGCGTTGGTTATTATACTTCACCCCACCTTGTGGATTTTACGGAAAGGTTCAGAATTAACGATCACGATATTTCAAGGGATCGTGTTGTTGAGCTATTCAACAGGGTACGTGAACACATCGTGGAAGAAGAACCCCCCACCTTTTTTGAAATGGTCACGGCCATGGGGCTCCTTTATTTTGCCCAGGAAGCGGTAGACTGGGCAATAATGGAAGTTGGGATGGGGGGAAGACTTGATGCCACAAACGTGATACATCCAAAGATTTGCTTGATTACCAGCCTCTCCCTCGAGCACAAAGAATACCTGGGTTCTACACTCACTGCCATAGCTAGGGAAAAGGCCGGTATCATTAAAAAGGGTGTTCCCGTGGTAACCGGAGTCAAGCAACCGTCTGCTTTGGCTGTAATAAAAACAAAGTGTTCTACCGAAGGATGTAGGTTGTGGCAGTATAAAAAGGATTTTCGAGTTCGCAAGAGAAGACAGGGTGTATTTGACTATTACGGTCATGAATGGAGAATGAAAAGCCTAGAGCTACCCCTGATCGGTGATCACCAGATTTATAATGCCGGATTGGCCCTGGCAGTCTTGGAAGTGTTGAGCAGGGAAAACAGAATCTTTGTTTCTCTCGATGATGTTATAAACGGATTACTTTCCGTAGAATGGCCTGGGAGGCTGGAGATCGTGGAGCGAAACCCCATGGTGGTTTTGGACGGAGCTCATAACCCGGCCGGGGCCGAAGCGTTGAGACGTGGACTGGAAAAGGAATTCAGGTACAAGAACCTCCACCTTATTATCGGCATTATGAACGACAAGGATTGTGCGGGTATTTTGAAAAGGCTGCTTCCCATTGCTGATTCGGTAATTTTCACAAAGATAAACTATGAAAGAGCTGCCGATCCCGAAAGATTGAGAGCTCTCGCAAGACCCTACCATTCGAGGCTATACGTAATACCTGACGTTTTGAGCGCTCTAAACCAGGCTCGCAACCTGGCATCAAGGGATGATCTGATTTGTATAGCTGGATCCCTGTATCTCGTGGGGGAAGTTAAAGGCATATACATGAACGGTACTCTACCTAACCTCAGGATAGCAATGTAAAGGAGTTAGCATTGCATCAAAAGGTGCAACAAGCGAAAAAACTCTTGTTGTTCCCTGTGTTGACCATCTTGATAACCCTACTGTTGTATCCTGCCCCCGTGATTTCAAGTATGCTTGATAAGGCAAAGAAAAGTAAGCTACCCTGGCAGATCCAGGCAGATAACTTGAGCTACGACAGCAAGAAGAAAGTTTACTACGCAGAGGGGCACGTCAGTTTGACCTCCGGTGACAAGGTAATAAAGGCAGACAGGATTTCTCTTAACAGCCTAACTCACAGAGCTCACCTGGTAGGTAACGTATACATTAAAGTTGGACGAGACTGGTTAAAAGGGACCGAGGGTGATTTTGACATAAAAAGTGAAACGGGTACCGTTAAAAACGGAACAATATTCTTTTACGATCAGCATGTTTACATCAGGTCGTCAGTACTCCAGAAAACCGGTAAAGACACGTACCATCTTGAAAGAGGCAAAGTAACCACGTGTGACGGGGAACACCCCGATTGGTCATTTAAGTTCGAAGAAATGGACGTTGAGCTTTCGGGGAAAGGCAAGGCTAAAAAGGTGAGCTTTAATATTGATGGTGTGCCTGTTTTATACACGCCTTACATGACTTTCCCCGTGAAACGAGAACGCAAAAGCGGTTTTCTCTTCCCCAGTTACAGCAACTCTGATCTCAACGGCTTCGGGATTACCACTCCTTTCTATTGGGCAATTAACGACCATGCCGATGCCACGTTATATCCCAATTACTACTTTGATCGCGGGCTGATGATGGGAGTTGAATTCAGATACAAGCAAAGCGAAGAAAACCTCGGAATGTTCAGGTTCGATTATCTCTCGGATCACAAAAGTGACAGCGAACTTGCTGCTGCCGGTTACCCAAGGATAAAAAAAGAAAGGTGGTGGTGGAGAAGTAAAAATAACTTTACCCTTCCCATGGGAGTCAAAGGGCGCCTCGACGTGGATGTAGCCAGTGATAAGTATT
>JALSTM010000177.1 GCA_026983715.1 Desulfobacterales bacterium | reverse complement strand
TTGGGTGGAGATCCCCAGTGAGGCATAAGGCAAAGCGAAGGCGCATCAAAACAATTATACAGGAGTTTTTGTACCTGGCAGCTCGGTTTATAAGAACAGGGAATCGCCTGAAAGTGCGTTTTGGGAAACACTGCCCAGCCTTTCAAGCATTTGAGGCTCTTTATCATCGGCTTTTGCCAACATAAGTTTTGGTGTTTTTTACGCAGATTAGTTGTTATTATGGATCCCTAAAATGGAGGTGTGCCTGAAAAATGGCCTCGATCAGCAAAATGAGGTTTTCTTAACCCGGAATACGGAGATAATGGTCCAGAGGTCATTAAAAATTCAGTTGATCTATACTTTCGAATAACGATTTGAGACCATTGGATATAATTCACAAAATCACTCGGAAGCTTCACGGATTCAGGTAAATGTTCAAAGATTGAATCCATTTTTTAACCTCTAGGACTGCTTATGGTATTTAGAAACATCATCTAGCCTAGCTTGTGTAAAGAGATCTGGGAATTGTCTTCAATGAAAGGGGTAATTTAGTTTTCTTGTGTTTTTCTCCGAGAAAAGGTCTGTGAATGCTAATATGTGTCACGAATTGCCGTGATATGTGAATGTCTTCAAGCGGAAATTGTGTAGCTAACGTTTTCCATTCATCCACTGAAAAAGCGGCGCTGATTGAGTCTCTATATTGGCGTTTCATTATAGGATCATAATGAACCCCAAAAAGATTTACATGTATCCATCGCCAAAAAGGAGGTAGTCTTTTTAAATCGCGCACGACAAAAGCTCCCTCAGGCCGTAATACTCTGGCCATTTCCAAGAGCATGGGTTCAGGATCTGGTAAGTGGTGCATCATGTTATGACTGTAAACCATGTGGAAAGTGTTATCTTCAAACGGGAGATTACACGCGTCGGCAGGTAAAAAAGTTATTCTGTCTATAACACCTTCGTGTTGAGCATTTTCTCTAGCAACCATCAACATATTTTGAGATAAGTCAATTGCGTAAATAGCATACTTGGAAGTATGTTTGGCAAGAGTGATGGAAATCCTGCCGGTTCCTGTCCCTACTTCCAGAACGTTGCCGTGAGATGGTCCTATACTAAGAAGTGTTGCCACAAATCCCTCATGCAATATGCCCATGTATTTAGACACGAGGCCGTCGTAAGCTCTCACTTCATCCATATCGAGTATCGCTTCTTGTTCTAGGATCCTTGGCGGTTTTTTGAAAGAAGAAATAAACTTATGCCAAAACATGGCCTATAATGTAGGTATCCTTTCTAGGTAGAGTTTTGTTCTTAAAATGTTCTGTTTGTCCTTCATTCTCGTGTATATTTCTCGTGTAGAGAAAGTGTCTCGAGTACTTATGTCTCTTAAATAAAAATGTGCCATACTGTGAATAACGGAGTCAACTAAATTCGTTCCTTTTTTAAGCTAGCCCTCGATTTCAAAAGAGAAGAGAAATATGCAATAGTGATAATGATTTGCGGGAGAGTGCCTAGGATTATTTTTATCCCCGAACCATCTACGATCTTCCTGGTGGGACTGGGAATCATCGGCCTGATAGGCATTGGTAGAAGAGCTAGGAGGCTAAAAGGCTAGGAGGCTGGAAAGCTGGGAAGCCAGAAAGCTCAAAGGCTAGGGTGGCTGCGAGGTGACAACTTTAATGTAACCTTATGTTAGGAAATTCTGCACGCTTTTCCGGTATGTGCGGTGCGTGATGGGGGGCGCGTAACCCATACGAAAGAGCATCACGTGCCCTTCCTTTGAAAAGTCGACATCTGGGAACAACTTTCTGTAATCTTGCCATACCTCCCTGAGTAACCTTCGGTGGGCTGGCAAAAAATCGGCTTCGCCATCCATTTGCCACCTTAGCCAAAAAAGAGTAATAGCTGTCATAGGCTGCATAGCGAGACCGTATCTGGTAAGCGTTAACCAGATTCGTTCTAACGCTTGTCCACCTTCAAGGAAATTTGTACGATCCATTTCTGGCACTGTTAGCAATCCGGCTGCCGAACACTTAACCATGGCCTGGTAGGAATGAAGCGCAACCATTCTTCCAAGGCCCATCTTATTAACCAGGTTCATTACCCACCAAGGTCTTGTTAGCCAGAGAAATATGTTTCCAGCCAGTCCAGCTTCGAGGTTTTGTATTGGGAAGCCGTATCGTTTCTCAGTGGCTTCCTTTTTTGTAAAGCGTATCATTTGAACAAGGTGCTCATGAAGCGGGCGATGCTCTGTTCGAATTCGGTCTACCCGGTAGATTAGTTTTGCTAGGCTTTTAAGTTTTTTTCTATCTGTGATAAGGGACAGCTTAACGCCTTCAAAACCGGTAAGTGTGGTCTCAAGTTCCCTGAAAATAAAATTTGGAAAGTGTCTTTTTTTATAAAATTTCCTGTTTGTGTGTCTTTTCCATATTGCATCGAAGAGGGGATCAGCTTCTGTGTCGACGGGGAATAGTTTTAGGCTCGCCATCAGGTCCTTATCACAAGGATCGGGAAGATAAGAAATAGCTGTTGCAAGTCCAAACCTCGTCGCGGCCACGCGAATGTTTTCAATTACAGCTCCGCAAGAAATGGTGGAAGCAATCTGGTGTACGTTAAAGAAAGAGGTGTCAGCGTTTCTATCTAGAAACAGATTGATAGTGTCACCATTGTACGAAAAGTACCATGGCTGGCAATTATCCCCGGATGGGGCCTGTATCCCAGATCTTATGAGAAATTGCATTATTTCTGAAGGGATTTTTTTGTCCTTGACCTTAACTGCAGATGCAACTGGAATTGTTTCTTCCATAACATTTTTGCGTCTCCGAAGGAGGATTTTCACAGCCTTCATCTTTAGTCTTTGGAGGGGATTTCTGTTTCCCATGTATAGTTCACCTTTTCGGAATTTCAGGAGATACGGATCAAACTGGAAGTAGTGGGGTACGGGCTTCACCTTGCCTCTGCCAACCACTATTTTTAATGCTTCTGCACAAGCCATTCCTGCGCAGAGCTGGCACGCGATGGCGGAAGACGGGCCTGCTTTCTTACTTAAGTCCACTTTCGAGAGGTCCATGTATCGTATGTGAGTGGGCCTCGGGGATAAGCCAAGCCCATAGGCGAGGTGCTTTTCTTCTTCTGGCATATTTTCTACAATGTTGAAGTATTCATCGAATGTCATGCCTCGGTAGGGAGAAAAAATAAGCATGGCAGAACTAAATCCCATTGGGCCGGCGGTAATAACGTACGCCCCCTTCTCCTGCGCCCTTGTGAAGAGAATCCGTCTCATATCAAAAGAAAAGTAGTCAAGCCCGTCGATAACTATGTCAACATTTTCCAGGAAATCATCCAGGTTTTCTTCTGTTATTCCCTCCGGGAATTCCCTTATTTCCAGGAAAGGGTTTATTTTCAGCGCTATTTTTTTCATTACTTCCAGTTTTGGTTTACCGAACGCAGGTACGGAAGCTCCAAATTGCCTGTTTACATTCACCGGTTCAAAAACATCAAAGTCAGCAAGATGAAACCGGGTAAAACCTGTGCGAACAAGGGTTATCAAGTGTAGCCCTCCTACTCCACCCATGCCCGGAAGGGCTATGGTAGCGTTTGCCACCCTTTTTTGTTCCTCTTTGGTGAGTAAACCAATGTTTCTATTGAAGGCTTCGGAAAAATAAGCTTCTTCGGTGTGAATGCCCAGGGTTTTCAGTTTTTCTATGAGCTCTTTTTCATTCATTTTAGTCTTTCTCTTAGCGTTTCTTGGCGTTCTTAGCGGTAGAAAAATAAACCGCAAGGAGCGCAAAGGTTTATTTTTACTATAGCTAACTCCTCGCAGAAACTCAAAGATTTGTTCGTAGTGCAGCGGATTATTCCCGGTCGCTACCAAGGCAAATTATTGCCGGCAAAAATATTATATCCCCAATCAGGGCGGTTATCATAATTAGTGTGCTTAAGAAACCAAAATAGAGAGTAGGAATAAATCTGCTAAGCGTAAGCACGCCGAAGCCAATACACAAGATAAGGGATGACGAAATTATAGCACGTCCCTTTGTTAGGATAACTTTGTTGACGGCTTTTTCATTTTGAGGTTCATTTTTCCTTTTGTTTCTATATGTTGAAAGAAAATGAATTGTATCATCCACGGCTATACCAAGGGCTACAGTAGCTATAAGGGCTGTTGCTGTGTTCAGTGGAATTCCTGCTGCCCCCATTATGCCAAAGTTTAGAGCTATGGGGAATATATTTGGAATGATACTTAGAACCCCTATAGCAAAGGATCTTAGGGCAATAAACATGATAATTGTTATCATGATTGCTGCCAGCGTAAGGCTGTATACTTGCCCTTTAACTAGCGCTCCAATTGTATTTACCTGTTGAAGGGCTCGTCCTGTTACCCTTATTTCCATTCCTCGATGGGGGACGGAGGCAATAAAGTCCTTAATCTTATCAATGATAATCTCCTGTTTTTTTGAACCGTGTTTCGATGAACGGACAGCTATGCGAGTGTGGTCATAGGTGTCATTTATAACGTCTTCTATTTCATCTGAATCGTACAAAAGGAGGTACTGTGAGATGAGCTTCCTAGAGTCGGGTAATTTATAGTAGCTCTGGTCCTCATTATGAAATGCCTTGTTCATTTGCTTGATAAAATCAACAAACGAAGTGGTTTTATCTATCCCATCTAGAGTGTTGATATAGTTCTGCACTTTTTCTATAGTTTTGAGATTCTTGGGGTCTTTAAAAGCATCTTCATTGTCACATTTGAATGAGATATCGAACGTGCTTACTCCACTTAGATGCTTTTCGACAAAATCGAGCGCGATTCTCACGGGGCTACTCTGCTTGAAGTAGTCTACCAAGTTTGTTTCGACCTTTATCCTAAAAGCAAACATACAGGATAAAATAATCAGCAAGGAACATCCAATGACGATAACTTTTCGGAAGTTTTTTATAAATCGGTATAGCTGGTTCAATGCCCAGTTGAATCCCCTGGAATTTCGGTGTTCCAGGAATATTTTTTCTGGTGAAACAAAAATCAATAGCGGAGACAAAAAGAAAAAGGTAAATACAAATTCAAAAAGCATCCCAGCAGATGCTACCCAAGCGAATTCCCTAATAGGGGGTATTTTGCTTACCCCCAGCGAAAGAAAGCCGATACCGGTAGTGAGAGAAGTTAAGAGACAAGGCACAAAGAGCCTTTTTAGGACGTGTGAAATGCAATCTCGTGGTGTCGGGTAAATTGATAGGAGCTTTTTGTCCAGGTGAGAAAAAATATGGACAGTATCTGAAAGAGACAAAGCCATAACGAGGGGAGGAACTATTGTCGTAACGTTGTTGACTTTAATACCGATTATTGGGAAAAGTCCCATGGTGGTGCCAAGGCAGATGGATATATTCGCAATACCAATTACGGTGAGCCATAAATTTCTGAAAAAGCAATAGAGAGCAAGGGTAATCATTAAGTATGTTACTGGTATGAAAACAAGTAAATCTTTTTTCATGTATTGACTAAGGTTTAGATCAATGACTGTCCAGCCAGCAAGATAAAACTTCTCAACATCTTTCTTATATTTTTTAAGGATTGTTTGACATTTTGATAAGAGCACTTTGCGGTAACTTTCTTCTTCCGGACGATCGTGCGTTAACACTGCAATGGCGGCAGTCCTACCATCTTTGGATATAATGTTTCCCACGTAAAGAGGGTTTTCCAGTGCCCTTCTTTTGAGCTTAGTGAGACTTTCTTGGTGTGAAGGAATAGCTTCCAGGAATTTTCGGACTTCGAAAAAGTCCGCGCCTCCAATTATATCATCGACATTTGCGAGACTTCTTACCTTGCGTACTTCGGGTAACTCTTCCAGTTTTTCTGTTATGTCTTTTAAGATAGAAAGATTGCGGTGGGTAAAAATGTCCTTTTCCTGAAAGGCTATGATGAAAAATTCATCATTTCCAAATATTTTTTTGAATGACTCGTAAAAGGCCTTATCAGGATCTCCCTTTATTGTGAAATAATCGACGTTGTCCACGGTTTTTATTTCCGGCAGATGAAGCACAAAAAGAAGCGAAAACAGAAGGGAGACAAAAAACACTACCACAGGTTGAGATGTTGTGAGATCAATGAGTTTTTTCATCAGAACCCTCATAGGCTTAGGCCTTGTAACGGCGCATGAAAAAGGAATAGGAATCTGTGGTTGCTCTACTTGCTTCTTAGCTCATGCCCCTTAAACTGGATACCGTGCGCTTAATTTCATCAATATGTTTCAGGCAAGCTTCCCTGCCGGCCCGAGCCAGTTCTTTACCCCGGTGAAAATCGTTCCAAGCATAACCGCTTACATCAGGATATATTATCACGTCCGCCCTTTTTATGCAGCTACCGGTGGCATGAGAATGCAGGATATTTATCGTTTTCAAAAGGACATCCTTAATCCCGGGGGTGTTAAAGGGGTTTTTCACGCTGTACTGTGCTGCTTCTTGAACACACACCCCGATAATGAAATCCGCACCTTTGCGCACGAAGATATCTACGGGAACTGGATGAAGCAATCCTCCATCCACAAACCATCTTCCATTTAGTCTGTAGGGCCTTATTATCCCTGGAATTGAAATGCTTGCCCTGATAGCTTCACACACATCACCTTTTTCGATAACAACTTCTTCTCCCTCTAGAAGGTCCACGGCTACCACATAAGTGGGAATCAAAAGGTCTTCGAAGGAGGCATTACCGAGCGCTTTTCTAAGTAGTCTTAGAATGTTTTCCCCTTTTATTATGCCGGTTACCGGTAAGGTGTAGTCGAAGAGTCGGCGCTGAGCCTTTAACCTGGTAGGTAAGGCATTGAAAATAAGTTCCTTGGTTCTTTCAATGGAACCGGTGTGCGAGTATATGCATCCTACTAGAGCACCTATACTGCTCCCCGCAATCATGTCTAACTCAATCCCGGCTGCTTCCAAGATTTCTATAACACCGAGATGAGCAAACTCCCGGGCGCTTCCAGCTCCAAGGGCAAGTCCTATTTTTGCTCTCTCTGCCTTGCGAAATGTTCCAGTAGTCTTTGAAGTACTCGGTCCTGATACTGCGGAGGGATTGTTCACAGTACCCGAGAGCCGCCTCGCATATAGTCTGCTCAAGTACAGACCGATTTCAGGATAGCTATTCAATAGGTCTTCAAATTCTTCTCGATCCAGATAATATAGGATACTGTCAACTAGCACCCTAGCTGTGCAGTTTCTCGGTTCCCCGCTTAATAGTCCCATCTCTCCTAAAAAATGACCACGCATTAAAGTGGTGAAAGGCCGATTATGGGACATCCTGTCCGAATAAAGCCCTATCATCCCGGACTCAATGATATAAATGCAATCCGCTAAGTCTCCTTCCCGGATTACAATTTCACCCTTTTTGAAGCTCGTTCGCTTAAATCTTGGAACTACCTTGTAGAGAACTGGAAAAGGGAGACATGAAAAAATAGGAATATTTTTCAAAAACCTGAGTAGACTTTTCTGATTTCTTTCAATAGCTGAGCTAGTCTTTGTTGTAACCGTGCAGATGTTATGTTTTTTATTTTTTGCCATGGTGGGACAAAAATTCCTTGACAAAATAACGTAAGATGAGGGTATATGAAACTATATCTAGAGGATATACCGGTAGCAAATTTGAGGTCAAATTTGTTTTTAATCAAAATACAGGTTGCAGCTAATACCTCTTTGGGATCATGCTACTAAAGTAAGCGCCATTAAGCTCGTGTAGAGACCTTCCCAACCTAGACTAAACGTAGATCAAAAGATGATGTTTATTTGAGAGTTACTTGCCTTGGGAAAAACCCTACAATATGGACGGGTATAGTGTTCAACAATGTTATGGTGTTGGAGAGCGTAGCCGATGTTGAGATACGGAAGATTCAGCTTTGTTGAAGCAAAAAACGAAGAGATAAAAAAGAAAATTTATCAATTACGATATGAAGTCTATGTAAAGGAGTTTGGATTTGAAAAACCTGAAGACCATCCAGGAGGGCTTGAAACTGACGAATATGAAAAATATTCGAAGCATTTTGCTGCAATAGACGACGATGGAGAAGTAATAGGAACGATTAGGCTGGTTTTATGCTCTGAGAAGGGTTTCCCCATTGAGCATGCCACGAAGGTTAGCTTCATAGGTGAGAAACCGCCACCTGAGAAGATAGCCGAGATCTCGAGGCTGGCGGTGAGTAAAAAATATCGCCGACGTAGAGAAGACGGTATGTTCGGCGTTGAATCGTATCTCAAAAAGTCTGAAGGCGGCATCTTACCTGATTCTGGTCCCGTGCCTCGTAAACATGAAAGAAGAAAACGACCCGTCATCGTGCTGGGGCTTTTTCAAATAATGTACCATGCAAGCAAGCGGCTAGGCCTCAGCCACTGGTACATGATAACTGAGAAAAAAATTTATTACATGCTAAAAAAATTTGGTTTCCTGTTCCATCAGATTGGAGAACCGGTAGAATACCACGGACTACGTATACCTTACCTTGGAATAATAAATGAGATTGAACTGGACCTGATAAGAGAAAATCCCGTGTTCTTGAAGATGATTCTGCGAGGTCTGGAAAAAAAATATCATCCAGAGTATGGCGCAGTAAACCTTTTAAAGATGTATCTCGCTTTTCCATACTACTCAAAAAAGGCACTTCGTTACTGGCAGGGTATACGAAGATAAAATTTATCGTAACGCACAAGGTAACTTTGACAAGTTAAAATCTCTAGAAATAGCACTCAGTTATAGAAGGAGAACTAGAACAATTCAAAATCTGTTATTGCGGCCGCCCCGAAGCGTAGACGCGGAAACTGTCACCGTTTATCCGAATGCCGGATCAAGTGGGAATGTTGTGGAAGTGGTTCCTGGGTTATTTGAGTAGCTAACCAGGGGACTGACTCCCTTTTGCATGTTTTTTTCATTTTCGATTTCTTTGAGCTGTTGCGGCTTTCCGCGAAAGTGCGGCTTTTTTTTACACTTATTGTACTTTTTCCATATATTTTTATTGGGTGGCACTGAAGCCCCCTGTTGTTGGGGCTGATTGAGAGAGAAGCATTTTTCATGCTGTTCCAGGTAAACTCTTTACCGTCTTCTGTTTACGATACTTCTGGCCTGAAGCATTATCGTAATCGGGCATAGTTATTGCTGGGTAAACTATAGTTGCTTTATCGTGGGGCAAGGTATTTATATTTGGGATCTTGAAGAGTTGGGGCGACTTTTTATCTGGAGAAGGCAATGTTTAGCTTGGGGCAATTCAAGTTTGTGATTGCAAGTTCTGAGGAAGACAAGGAAAAGGTCTACAGGCTCAGGTACAGGACGTACGTAGAAGAATTTGGGTTTGAAAAGCCAGAGGATCATCCAGGTGGCCTTGAGACGGATGAATACGACCCGTACTCGGTTCATTTTGCAGTGTTTAATGGCAGTGATGATATTGTGGGAACAATTAGGCTGATTTTGCACTCCGAGCAAGGATTTCCCGTTGAACAAGTAGCCAATCCTTCATTTGTAGGAAAAAAGCCGAATTCTCGAAATATTGCCGAGATATCGAGGTTTGCAGTTTCGGATGGTTCTAGAAGGCGAAGGCTAGGGGGGTGGAAGCTGACGGATCGTTCTTGGGTTCTCCAGTAGATATGCTTGCTGGAAATGGTGGTGTAAGAAGTAACTCTTGTAGGATCAAAAAGCCGCTGATTATGACCGGTCTTTACAAAATTATCTATCAAACGAGCAAGAGACTCGGTATTACGCACTGGTACATGATTACTGAAAACAAGATCTACACGATACTTAGGAAATTTGGTTTCGTATTTCACCAGGTGGGCAAACCGATTAATTACCATGGCTTAAGGGCGCCATGCTTTGGTATAGTCATGGAAATTGAAAGAGAACTTGCCGATAAAAATCCACGCATGTTAATGACTATGCTTGATGGATTGGAAGAAAGATACTGGCCAGAAATCGGATGGCTTGAAGAGCTCAAGAAAGGAGACCGGAGAGAAAACGGGCATAAAAGACTTTTACCCCAGTTTGTTAATAATCTTCTCGTGCCAGCGAGAAAATGGCCTGCTCACGTGGCCGTAAGTTAACCCTGAATCCGTGACGAAACTTTATGGTTAATTTATATAACATGTTTAAGTTGCTCATTATTGGCCACATAGCCAGGGTGGATTATCTTTCACCTTGTCAAGCGATCTTTTTCCTCCCTGCGGGTCGTTCACCTGCACCGCATCTTCGGTGTCTTCGCCCGCCGGACCTAGTGTACTATAGTCCGCCGGAATCATCCTTGCATCTGTGGCCCAGGTGAACGATCACAGATTCATGTTAACATTTGGGACAATGGAGTTATTGTGATGCCGCGAAAATTTCTTGCCAACTTTCTCTTTTTATCCCTGGTACTTGTTTTTCAATTCTATATGGAAAGTTTAACGGGCTACTGTGGTAAAATCCTTGAAAAAAGCAATCCAATAAGTGGGCGTGAAGTTGCCCAGAAGATCTTTGATAGGGATAACGGTGAGGACTTTGTGGCAAAGATGAAAATGGTTTTGATAAACAAGAATGGCAGAAAACGGGTTCGAGAATTTTACTCATACGAAAAAGACTATGGACGATTGATAAAGCAATTGATACGGTTTGTTTCTCCGGAAGATATTGCCGGTACCGGATTTCTATCCGTTGAAAAGGATATTGGAGAGACTCATCAGTTTTTGTATTTGCCAGCTTTAAGGAGAAGCAGAAGAATTGTATCGACGCAGAAATTCCGTCGGTTTGTTAATAGCGATTTTACTTATGAAGATATGGAGCGTAAACGAGTTGATGATTACTTTCACACGTTAATGGGTAGCGAAAGTCGTGATGGATTTGCCTGCTATGTTCTTGAGAGTAAACCCAAGCAGGGGATCAGATCCCAGTATGGAAGCATAAAAAACTGGGTTGTAAAGGATATATTTGTCCCTATATACACGGAGTTTTACGATAAAAAAGGTGATCTGGTAAAGAAATACACCGTAAAGAAACTTAGCAAGGTTCAGGGCATCTGGACGGAGATGCTGGTAGAAATGGAAGATCTTACTAGGTTTCATAAGACGTTGCTGGAGGTTATTCAGGTTAGGTATAATACGGGAGTTAAAGACAGCATTTTTACTCGGCGGTTTCTGGAGAAATGGTAGAGGATTTCTGAAATTCGGATTGTTTTTAGGCTCGATTACGACGCTGGTTTTCTTTCTATACCGGAGAGCCTTTTTTCATAGGGGAAATTGTCAATGTGAAAGTGAGGATCCCTGCGTTGTTGAAAAGGTTAGCCCAAGTTTGTCAAAAAATCCCTTAATATTAACATAACCAAGGTATTTTGGTTTATTTATTACGTATAACCTATTGAAATATATGGAGGTGAGGTTTGAAAATGGCGATGTAGTGGTAGAATATTACTTTTTCTCTTGACACACCTTCCTCAATGTGCTACCTTCTCTACCATGTATATCCGAAAAGTAAGAAAAACTGATCGCAAAACTGGCAAAACGTATTTCTACCAT
>JALSTM010000176.1 GCA_026983715.1 Desulfobacterales bacterium | reverse complement strand
AGCTACTAAAGAAGCCGCCATCCTAGACCTTTTGCCGCTTCTGCAATAAAAGAGTAAATCAACCTCGGGGGGCAGTTCTGATATCCGTAAAGGTATTTCACCCAGGGGGACAAGCTTTGCTCCTGGAATATGTCCTTCCCTGTATTCCCTTGGTTCCCTAACATCTACCAACTGGTAGTCGGACTCTCTCTTTTCTCTTATGAATTGTCTAAGTTCGTCGGCATAAATGCTTTTTACTTCTTGTCCTTGAGTCATTGGTATCCTTTCTCCTTGATATTAAGATAGAGTAATTAACATTAATACCATGCTTGACCAAAACCCCTTTTTCTGACATAATTCCAAACTTGTGTAGAAAGTGAGTTTCTTGAAAAAACGTTTCGAAGAATCAAACCGAAATCGTCCGGCGACAGCTCTCAATTTCGCTTATATCCCTTTAAGTTTAATACAGGTCCGACAATTTTTGAAGCTCATGATTAATCCATTTGAAGAATCGGAAGATCTTTTCTGATGACGACACGATATTAAACCTCTTGAAGAGGTTTTTGCAATAGGGGTTTCGTAAAAAGCGCGGATGCACTTTTTACGATAGATTACCAAAAACCATTTAAATTGAAGAAGGGGGTATCATGAAAAAGTTACTTGCAATCGTTATTTGTCTCGCTTTGGTCTTTGCTTTTGCAGTCGGCCCTGTTTTTGCCGGCGGCACGCTGGATAAGATAGCAAAAACGGGAAAAATTAAGATCGGCTTCAGGGAGGGGTCAATACCCTTCGCCTATGTTGATCCGAAGGTTGGTAAACACGTTGGATTTTCAGTGGACATGGCCAAATTGCTGGCTGAAAATCTGAGCAAAAGGTTCGGAAAGAAAATTGAAATCGTGCCCTATACCGTTACACCTAAAACGAGGATTCCGATGGTAGTCAATGGCACCATCGATATCGAAATGGGGTCCACCACCTACACGCAGAAGCGTGAAGAAGTGGCTGATTTCAGCATGATATTTTTCTTCTCCGAGACCACGTTTCTCGTATCAAAAGATAGCGGTATTAAGACCCTTCAGGACCTTAATGGAAAGAGAGTCGGGGCAGCGAGAGGTACCACGAACTTGAGGGCCGTAGAGAAGTTGGCCAAGGAGGGCAGGTTCAAACCGAAAGCGATAATTGTAACCGAAACTCATCCACAGGGAATGCTAGCGCTTAAGACCGGTAAGATCGATGCCTACTCCACCGATCGTAGTTTACTTGAAGGACTTCGAATGAAGGATGACCATCCAGAAAAATGGATGACGGTTCCTTTTGCCATCGCTTACGAACCGTACGCTTATATTGTGAGAGAGAACGATTCTGATTTCAGGGATTTTGTTAACAACACTATAATCTGGTCCATTAAGACGGGTAAATTTTTTGAACTGTACAAAAAGTGGATGGGACCAAAGGGTGTTGTTCCCATTCCTATGTCGCAGGCATACAAGAGTTATCTAGAAATGATGGTGTATCCTATCTCGGATGGATGGTGGAAAAAGTAATTAACTGGGGGGCTATTGCCCCCTTTTTTATTTTTTAGATACTAGGTACGTGGTTGGAGATGATTGATGGCATATAATTTTGACTGGAGCGTTCTCTGGAGGCAGCCTTACGGGATGTGGTTGCTCCAGGGGTTGTGGGTGACCATAAAAATAGGTTTCTTGGCCTGGATTATAGCCTTGTCCCTTGGGATTGTCATAGGTACTCTTAGAGTCACCCCCTGGAAATTTCTTAGGTTGTTTTCGTCGGCATATACGGAGCTTTTCCGTAATATTCCTTTCCTGGTGCAACTTTTTTTCTGGTACTACGCCGGGCCAATGCTTCTGGGTGATCGCCTCGGGCACTATGTTAATCAAATAATGGGGCTTAATTATTATGTTGCGATTTTCGCCCTCGGTATCTACACGGCGTCTCGAGTGGCGGAACATATGCGGGCAGGGTTTGCCTCCATCGGGAAAGAACAGTATCAGGCGGTGCTTTCCACCGGGATGACCCAGTTTCAAATGTATCGTTACGTAATTATTCCATATGCGCTCCGGATAATACTTCCACCCTTGACCACTGAATTTCTTACTATTTTCAAAAATTCATCCATAGCGATGACTATTGGAGTTGCTGAGCTAACCTTTATGAGCTACCGAATTGATGCTGAAACATTCCATGGTCTGGAGGCTACCACCGGGGCCATGTTTATCTATCTTTTGCTAGGCTTAACAGTGGTCCGTATTATGGGATTTATCGAATCGAAGTTCAAAATACCAGGAATGATCGGGAGGTAGCCTTGTTTGACGCTGTAATTCGCAATTTCGGTTTCTTGATGGGTGGGTTTGGAGTAACCCTGGAATTGACAGCATGTGCCCTGGCTGGCGGTATAACTCTTGGCATGATAGTTGGACTCGGCCGTATATCTAGGAACCGGTGGATTTATCAACCTGTGACCCTTTACGTAAACTTTATTAGGAATATCCCCCTTATACTTGTAATATTCTGGTTTTACTTTGTCATGCCAATAATAGCAGGCCAACCTCTGAACCCTTTTATCTCCGCTGTTATATCCTTCATTATTTTTGAGGCAACGTATTTTGGGGAAATATTCAGGGCCGGATATCAATCCATAAGTGTGGATCTCATTCATGCTGCCTACTCCACGGGACTAACGTATACTCAAACAGCCCGATATGTCCTTATTCCTATTGCGTTCCGCAGGATGTTACCCAGCTTGATAACGCAATCTATCATAACCTTCCAGGATACAAGTCTTGCTTTTGTCATTGGTCTCCAGGAGTTTGTACGAAGGGCTTCGATCGTTGACAATCTTGAAGTGCGTTCCATTCAGTTGTATGGTTTTGTAGGTATCGTGTTTTTTATATTCTGTTTTATAGGTTCTAAAATATCACTTCATTTTGAAGAAAAAGGTAGGAAGACAGGGGTATTATGATCGAGATCAAAAATGTCAGTAAGTGGTTCGGAGATTTTCAGGTACTTAAAGATATCAATGAAACCATACAAAAGGGCCAGACGATGGTAATATGCGGTCCGAGTGGTTCGGGGAAAAGTACACTCCTTAGATGCATAAATGGCCTTGAACCTTATCAAAAGGGTGAAATTATAGTTGACGGTGAATCACTAAGCGATCCGAAGACAAATCTTTATAAGCTCCGCCAGAAAATTGGAATGGTATTTCAACGTTTTGAACTCTACCCCCACATGACTGTTTTAAAAAATATCACCCTGGCTCCTATGAAAGTACTAAAAAAATCGAAAAAGGAAGCAGAGAAAAAGGCCATGGAGCTTTTGGAGAGAGTAGGTATACCGGACAAGGCACACGAATACCCTGCAAACCTGTCCGGTGGGCAACAGCAGCGAGTCGCAATAGCCAGAAGCCTGGCCATGGAGCCCGAATACATGCTTTTCGATGAGCCAACCTCTGCTCTTGATCCTGAAATGATAAACGAAGTTCTCGACGTTATGGTTGACCTGGCAAAAGAAGGTATGACGATGATAGTGGTAACCCACGAGATGGGGTTTGCCCGTGAAGTTGCAGATGAAATAATTTTTATGGACGAGGGACGTATTATTGAAAGGGGTAGCGACGAAGAATTTTTCACCAATCCCAAGAACGAACGTACCAAGCTATTCCTGAGTCAAATTCTTGTTTAATCATAGCCAAAGGCGTTGGAATGTTATGTCTGAAAAGGTAATTGGTATTCTTGGCGGTATGGGACCCGAGGCTACTGTGGAATGCTTCTCGAAGATTGTGGAAAATACCCCTGCCGATCGAGACCAGGATCACCTGAGAGTTATTATAGATTCCAATCCGAAGGTGCCGGATCGAACCATGGCAATTATCGGGGATGGTGAGTCCCCGGTGCCAATGCTAGTCGATGGATGTAATGTGCTTCAAAACGCAGGAGCCGATTTTATTATTATACCCTGTGTTTCGGCGCATTTTTTTCTGGACCAAATCAAAAATAATGTGAATATACCGATTCTTTCAATATTTGATGTTGTGGCTGACACTTTGGAGAATGAATACCCCGGCATTAAAATTGTTGGATTGATGGCAACGACGGGTACTATTAAGGGCGAGCTGTTTCAGGATAGATTAAAGGAGTCCGGGATAGAAACGGTTGTGTGCGATGAAAAAAACCAGCAGAATGTTATGACTGCCATATACGATATAAAAAAGGGTAAGCTTAAAGAATCTCCCTACGAGGTCAAAAAAATCCTCGTCAACGCTGCGGAAAGCTTAGTCAATCGTGGCTGCCAGGCAATAATTGCCGGTTGCACTGAAATTCCGCTTGCGCTTAAGGCTGAAGACGTGAAAGTACCCTATTTTGACGTGTTGACGTTACTGGCAAGGGCAGCAATAAGATATGCAGGTATGGAACCGAAAAGTGTTTGATATTCGATATTCTAGGATAAAAAGGAGCCTATCATGAATTTGTCAAAATTTCCCCGAAGGCGCTACACGGAGGGTAGAACCCCAATAGAGAAACTGGTTAACTTCACTCGAGCCCTTGGAGGGCCAACTATATACATGAAACGGGACGACCTTTTGGGTCTTGCCGGAGGTGGTAACAAGACAAGAAAATTAGAGTTCATGGTGGCTGATGCCCTATCGAGAGGTGCTGATACCCTTATAACCTGTGGGGCAGTTCAGTCCAACCACTGTAGGCTTACCTTGGCCGCCGCTGTGAAGGAAGGGTTGAAATGCCGGCTGGTATTGGAAGAACGAGTTCCCGGAAGCTATAAGCCTGAAGCTAGTGGTAATAATTTTCTCTACCATTTGATGGGAGTTGAAGAAATAAAGGTCGTTCCAGGTGGCTCTGACATGATGAAAGAAATGCAGGAAGTAGCGGATGATCTGGCACGGCAAGGGAGGAAGGCCTACATTATTCCTGGTGGAGCATCGAATTCTGTAGGAGCTCTCGGATACGTAGCCTGTGCTCAGGAGATTGTAACGCAGGGTTTTGAAATGGGACTACGGATCGATTACGTGGTGTGTGCCAGCGGTAGTGCAGGTACTCATGCAGGACTGGTGACCGGTTTTTGCGGCACGAACACTGACGTTTCGGTTGTGGGGATTAACGTTAGCCGTACCAAGGAAGATCAGGAAAAAATTGTCCATAAACTTGCATCTGAAACAGCAGACCTCCTTGGCATAAAAGGAGGTATTCCCAGGGACTCAGTTCTATGTTTTGGTGACTACGTGGGTCCCGGGTATTCTCTGCCAACTCCTGGAATGGTGGAAGCGGTTAGGATGGTAGCGAGAACGGAAGCGATACTGCTTGATCCTGTTTATACCGGGAAAGCCATGGCGGGGCTGATTGACCTCGTAAGAAAGGGTTACTTCCCTGAAGATAAAAACATTCTTTTTCTCCACACAGGTGGTTCTCCGGCCCTTTATGCTTATCTTGACACGTTCTGGGAAGATTTGAGGGAAAATGGCTGAGATCGTCTATTAAATGCCGCGAACAGGACTTTCGTGCTTCGTAGTGGTTATTTCGATGCAGTCTGGCAGCGCCGATCTGTGTATCTTTCAGGTATGGTGGAACCCTTTGCCTAATTGACGAGATTTGCTTAGTTCAAGAGCTTCTTCAATGTCAGCGTGCATTTTATCGATAAGGGAATCAGGATCTTCGGCGTTTCTGATGGGTCTTCCAATAACCACGTAATCTGCGCCGTTCAAAAAAGCTTCCTTCACGGTAACCACTCGTTTTTGGTCATCCTGAGTGTTTTTAACCGGCCGTATTCCAGGGGCCACAACGAGGAATTTCTCCCCCAGGTGTTTTCTAAGTTTGGGGACTTCCAGCCCTGAAGATATTACCCCGTCACAGCCTATCTCAAGTGCCCTTTTTGCTCTAGATAAAACGACGTCTTCAACCGAACAGCTAAATCCTAGATCTTTCAGGTCTCCTTCGTCAAGAGAAGTAAGAACCGTCACGGCCAAAATCTTTAAGTTACCTTTGGCTTGGACCGCGGCTTTCAAGATTTCGTCGTTGCCATGGACTGTGGCAAAAGAGATCCCACGGTTGCAAATTTGTTCTACGGCCAGCTTAACAGTTTGAGGGACGTCAAAAAACTTGAGGTCAATAAATACCTCAAGGTCACGGTCTAAAATCCATTCAACAATATTAAACCACCCGGCAAGAAATAACTGCAAACCAACCTTGTAAAATTTTATTTTTGCCTCGAATTTCCTTACGGTTTCTTTTGCTTCCTCCACGGTAGGGACATCCAGGGCAAGTATTATCCTTTTTTCCAGAGGAATCTTATCTTTTGTCATGTTATTTACCTAGGGCTTTACGCCTGAATACGCGGGAAATACAAGAAAAATAGCCTCTATGTCACCTCACTCCGACCAATTCCAAGGACAGCTTCAAAGAAGCAAAGCATGAAAACGGTTTTTGTATTTATTTGAAAGTCTATTTTATCTTTGGCTATAGATGGACCTTTATAGAGACTCTTACTTTACCCTTCGTCAGGTTTTTCTTCCTTGGTCTCTCTGTGGTAAAGGACTTTATCCACTATACCGTATTCGATTGCCTGGACACCAGACATGTAGAAATCTCGTTCTGTATCCCTCGCAATCTGTTCCAGGGGTTTCTTGGTGTGGTGAGCAAGAATCTTGTTTAGTTCCTCTCGTAACCTCAGGATCTCTTTTGCCTGAATATCCACATCAGTGGCCTGTCCCTGGAATCCGCCCATGGGCTGGTGAAGCATTATTCTGGAGTGGGGAAGAGCAAATCGTTTACCCTCTGCCCCTGCAGCCAGCAGCAACGCACCCATGCTTGCTGCCTGTCCCATGCAAAGCGTTGAAACTGGCGGTTTTATGAATTGCATCGTGTCATAAATTGCAAGTCCCGCGGTGACAAGGCCCCCGGGTGAATTGATATAGAAGTGAATATCCTTGTCAGGATCTTCAGATTCGAGAAAGATCATCTGGGCAATGATCAGGTTGGCAATTTCATCGGTAACTGTTGTCCCGAGAAAAATAATCCGTTCCCTTAATAGCCGGGAATAAATATCGAACGCCCTTTCTCCGCGTCCGCTCTGCTCAACGACAATCGGTATAAGAGACATATCACTCTCCACTTTCTTCGTTTTTATCTCCGGGTTTTTCTTCACTGTCCGGAGCATCGTTTTCGTTTTTTTCCGGTTCTGATTTTTCCGCCGCTTTTTCTTCGGCTTCCTTTTTCAATTCCTCTTCAAGAGTACCCTCAGGAACTTCAGTTATTTCTGCCCATTCAATGAGCTTCTCGATAACCTTCTCTGTTGAACTCCCGCTTCCTGTTCCGGTTCCGTCGATCCCCTCGAGTTCTGCAATTTTGCCAAGGATCAACGCCAGCCTCGTACGCCTTTCAGCTTCCGGGCGATACTGCTCCTTCAGTGCCTCCTCGCTGGAATGAATATCTGGCAAAGTTAACCCGCGAGCCTCGAGCTGCTTTTTAAATTGTTCTACCATCAGGGCCATTTCCTTCTCTACCAGACGTTTGGGCAGATCAAAAGAAGTCTTTTTTACAAGAGCATTAAAAAGTTGCTCCCTTAACAGATTGTCGGACCTGGCCTCTTTCATTTTGAGAAGCTCTTCCTTTATCTTTTCCTTGATTTCGTCCAGCGAAGAAAAATCCCCCAGGTCCCTGGCAAACTCGTCATCTAGTTCCGGTAAAATTTTCTCCTTTACCTCTTTGAGTGTAACTTTAAATTCTACTTCTTTGCCGGCAAGCTCCTTATTGGGGGTTTCTGGGGAATATGCAATCTTGATAGTTCTTGTTTCTCCCACTTCCATCCCAAGAAGCTGAGAGTCGAAATCGGTATGTATTTGGGCCTTGCCAACTTCCAAAGTAAAATCGGTTGCGGACAAATCGTCTTTTTTCTGCCCGTCAATTAAGGTGTCGAAATCTATCACGGCAAAGTCACCCTCTTTAAGAGGTTCCGGGTTTTCCACGATCTCTAAGTAGGCATTGTTTTCGCGGAGTTCCTGTAACTTTTCCTCGACCTCTTCCTCTGTGACCTCGACCGTTTCTTTCTTCAGAGGAATCCCCCTGTAATTTTCAATGACAAATTCGGGTTTTACCTCTGCAATGGCGGAGAATTTAAGAGGCTTCTGTGCCTTGAAATCGATTTCTTCAAAGTCGTACTCAAGTTCAACCAGGGGTTCTATCTCACTTTCTTCCAGTATTTTCGGGATACTGGTCTGCACGAGTTCCTCCACCGCTTCCTGGTTTACCTGCGGCCCGTAAAATCGTTCAAGCATGAAACGAGGCGCTTTACCAGGCCGGAATCCCTTGATCTTCACCTTCTTGCGAAGTTCTCTGTACTTCTTGGACAGAATTTTCTCAACTTCTTCGTGAGGAATTTCAACGTTGATCTTCTTCTCTGTAGGGCTGATCTCTTCTAGCTCAAACTTCATTGTCCTCGCTTTCTTTTTGTAGTCTGGAATTATTAAAAATGGTGCGAGAGGGGGGACTCGAACCCCCACGGTTACCCGCTGGATCCTAAGTCCAGTGCGTCTGCCAATTCCGCCACTCTCGCAAACTTTATTTTACTTAAAATTCTCGCAACCTATATTAACTTTGCTATGTTCTGTCAAGTGAAAAAGTGACGTATAAAGCTACACTCACGGCTTTCTTCGCCGGTAATGTTCACCAGATTTTCAAGGACTATCAGGTGGAGAATCACGCGTGCCATCTTTCCAAAGTGAAAAATCCCTGGTAGACTAATAGGAATATTTTGAATAATTTCATCTGCCGCCATCCTTGTAGAAAATATTATAACCCGGATGTTTCCAATAGTATAACCGTTTTGATGTAAAACTGAAAAAACAGGAGGACCCAATGGAAAGGAAAATACTCGTTGGATTTGATGGTTCTGAAAGATCGCTAAGGGCTTTGGACTATGTAGGTTTCATGTTCCAAGGCAGAAACGATGTGTATGTAACCGTGCTGCACATAATGAATGCATTGCCGCCGCTACCCAAGGAACCGGATATATCACTGAGGCGGAAGCTTCACCTTCAGAAGGAACGACTTGAAAAGGAGCGAAAAGAAAAAGCGCAACAGGTACTCCAAAGAGCCAGGGAAACGCTCATCAGAAAAAAAATACCTGAAGATAGGTTTGAAGTTAAAGCCGAGTTTCAAAAGCAAGGTAAGGCAAGGGATCTTCTTACCGCCGCAGAAAAGGGCAGTTCGCATGACGCAGTGGTGGTTGGAAGGCGGGGGCTTGGAGCCTTTACTAAAATGTTTGCCGGTAGCGTATCCATTGAACTGGTGGAAATGCAAAAAGAAATCCCGGTGATTGTTGTGGGTGGTGTTATCGAATCAAAAAAGGTGTTGATTGCCGTTGACGATTCTGACAATTCGTTGCAGGCGGTAGATTATGCCGGCTTCATCCTTGGGGGTGACCCCGAGGTAGAGTTCGTGCTCTTTAGTGCCCTTCCCTCTATTCAAACCTTGCTTGGTGATGGAATAACATGTGAAATAAATGAGCTTGAGCAATGCTATCAATCAGACGAAGAGAAGCAGATGAACGAGTTTTTTGCTAAGGCAGAAAAAGTTCTCAGTGACGCCGGGGTAACGCGTGATCGCATTAAGACGAAGATAAAAAAGAAGAGTTTCAACGTTTCGAAAGATATTTTTGAAGAGGCGCAAAAAGGTGGCTATGGCACGGTGGTGCTTGGCAGAAAAGGCAAGACGGGGATAAAAAGTATTGTGATAGGCAGTGTTTCGCTAAAATCACTTGCCTCGATTGAAGACCGGGCCGTGTGGATTGTCGGATAGTCATACCTGGATAAAGAGTTAGGTGCTCCGGGTGGTGATTCCCATTCTTGGTTGGCTTCCGGCGTACTGAATTTAGATATGCTATACTATCCTGAAAGATTGCTGATCCATAATCTGAATGCGGCCAAAGAGGGGGGCAATGAAACCTGGGAGCGAATTTGGTCTTAAGACCAGGCTCGGGAGGATAGAAATAAATGAACACGTGTTTATTTCTATCATTGCCATCCTCATTGGTGTCGCAGCAGGGTACGGAGCCGTAGTATTTCGCTTTGCAATTAAAGGGGCTCAGTATCTCTTCTACCAAAATACCGCAGACTTTCTGGAGTTTCAGCGTCAGGTTCCTTTCTATCTGAAAATACTTCTCCCAGGGCTTGGAGGCCTGATAGTAGGACCGATGATTTATTACTGGGCCAGGGAGGCCAAGGGACACGGTGTTCCTGAGGTTATGGAAGCTGTGGCTGTAAAAGGGGGAAGAATAAGGCCAAGGGTGAGTCTCGTCAAGATTCTGGCCTCCGGGTTGTCTATAGGATGTGGTGGGTCTGTGGGAAGAGAAGGTCCGATGGTGCAAATAGGAGCATCTGTTGCTTCCACCGTTGGACAACTTCTCAAGGTTACTCAAGACAGGCAACGCACTCTTGTGGGTTGTGGTGCGGCTGCTGGTATTGCAGCAACGTTTAATGCACCCATAGCAGGGGTATTATTTTCGGTGGAGATTCTTTTGAGCGACTTTGGTGTGGCGACCTTTAGCCCCATTGTTCTGTCATCTGTTATGGCAACTACAATTTCCAGGCACTTTTTCGGGGATTTCCCTGCCTTTATTGTTCCTCACTATGAACTTGTGAGTTACTGGGAGTTTTTCTTCTATGGAATTATCGGTCTTTTTACAGCGCTAGTGTCTATCCTTTTTATTCGGTGCCTTTATAAATCGGAGGATATGTTTGAAGCACTGCCAATTCATGAAGTTTTTAGAACGGCCCTAGGTGGGATTATAGCAGGCTGTATAATAGTAGCCTTTCCTCATGTATTCGGGGTAGGATACGGCGCCATAAACCGGTCTCTTATGGGACACATGACAGTACAAATGCTTTTTGTGCTTATATTTGTAAAAATAGTTGCCACATCTATTACCCTGGGTGCTGGAATGTCCGGGGGGATCCTTGCCCCGTCAATTTTTATCGGTGCAATGACGGGTGGTTTTTTCGGAAGTATCTTCCACCAGGTATTCCCGGAAATTACAGCTTCATCAGGAGCATACGCGCTTGTGGCCATGGGTGGGCTTGTGTCCGGAACAACACAGGCACCCATAACAGCCATCTTGATAATCTTTGAACTTACCTCGGACTATAAAATTATTCTGCCGCTGATGACCACATGCATTATTTCTGCCTTGCTCAGTACCTACCTCCAGGAAGGCTCCATCTACACCATCAAGCTCATGCGTCGAGGTATCTCCCTTTACAAGGGGATGGAACAGTCGGTTTTGAGGAATATCCAGGTAAGAGACGTAATGCGGGAGGATGTTGTCACGATTCCAGAGGACCTTCATCTTGGGGAGATTTTCGAAATGTTTAAAAGATATAACGTGTCTTACCTGCCTCTTGTTAACTCGGAAGGCGAGCTTGCAGGGATCATTTCTTTTCGGGATCTAAGGTCAGTATTGAACGAAAACTCCTTGCGGAAGATCACAAAAGCAAAAGACCTTGCTACCAGGCAGGTAATAACGGTA
>JALSTM010000175.1 GCA_026983715.1 Desulfobacterales bacterium | reverse complement strand
TGAACAGAAATTCTTCGTTTTCCTTTTTCACCTTTTCTTACATGTAGCTGCCTGACGAGTCCTTTTTTCCTGTACAGCCTCACTGCAAGAAACAGAAGAAGTGGTATAATCAGCCAGAAAATTGCGTGTCCCGACACGAGATTTTTTCTTTCCCCCCATTTCCACTTATAGTAGATGAACATTATCTGAGCCCAGAGATCATAAAGGGGTTCCCAGTCCGGAGCCAGGGACTTGTCGTATACGAACCAAGCTTGCGGGGTAGTGTCAATATTTTGCCACTTACCATTGATATAGGCGATTGCCCACGCGTGGGCATGCCGTTGCCTCACGATGTACATCTTCTCCCACCTACTGTATTCGCGAACAACATAGCCCGTGGCATACCTGGCAGGAATGCCTATTTTCCTCAAAAGTAGCGCAGTTGCGGTGGCAAAGTATTCGCAGTGACCTCTATGGCTTTTCAAGAGGAAAAAACTTAAAGGTGTGAGGCCGTTTCTTGCAGGAACCGGGGGCTTCAAGGAATAGGTAAAGTTTGACCTGAAAAATCCGTCAATTTTGTTCACCGCTTTGTCAGGGTCCATGGAATAAAGGCCGAGCTTTCTCGCTATCTCGTCCAGGGCTTCTTCCTCGTTGGGCGGTACTCTCAGGTCATTAGGATGAGGCGCTGAGTCATTCAAGTAGTCCTCGCAGTAAAAGGCGTCGTATGAAATAAGTTCTGGCCCTTCCTGAACCTTTATTGTCCCGAGCCTGTTTATTTCTGCTCTGGCAACGTAGAGCCTTGCTATCCTGTATGTCCCCGCCGGAACCGGCAATATACCGTAACCCTTATCAAGGTAAAAATAGATGGTAGACTCTTTACGCTTGCCGTGCGGAGTGGAAATTCTCCAGCTTCGGCTTTTAGAATCGTAAAACACAGGCCTGAAATACGGTGTCGAATCAAACCAGACGGATGTCCTGAATATGTTGTAAGTTGCAGTTCTAAGGAACTTCGGAGGCTTTTTACTGTCTCTAGGTATAACCCTTGCTATGATTTTGCTGGAATGCTTGAGTTCAAGGGTATCACCCATTGATGTGGCACTTTTGTAAGGGTCGGTACCGAAGCCTATTAACTCGGAAACCCACCTAGTAACCGTCTCCTCAAGCTGCCTCTGGAGATAATGTAAAGTTACATGGCCAAAGTATCCTAGTACCGCCACAAGTACAATCAGTGATATCCAGGACGAAAGAGAAAACCTCTTCGATCGGAAACAGTAAAGTGCCCAGGCAGCCAGGAGGCAAAAAACGGCATAAAAGGCAACGGACCTGTTGTTTGCAACAGTTGCGGAAAGGATACAAATCGCAGCGTAAGGATACGAGACATCCACTTTCTTGGAAAGAATCTCCGGTCTGCCGCTTTTTCTTTTCCTGTAAAGTGAAATCAAAGATCCTAGTTCTATACGGCCAGATGTGCTGATAAGTTGTGATAAAACCAGTGGGTACAGGGGTAGCGGAAGCCATTTCATTATCACCAAAAGGGTTTTTGATGACCTGTTAGATGCGATAATGTATATTATCATCCCCAGTAGCAATATACTGCAAAGGTCGGAGAAGTACCTGAAATCTTTCCTGCTGAAATTGCACTTCCACGTAAGAAACCGTGTACTCTCAACTGCAAGAGCCATGGCTGCTGCAAATGGGAGAATGTTGAGTTGCCATCCCCAGAATATTATGGTTGAGCCCAATAACAAAAATGGCATGTTCATACCTTTGCAAGACCCTCCGCGATCTTACCCACTTCAAGCAAGTGAAAGCTCCCGGGGCTTATGCCAAGTTGTTGTGTTTCTATTTTTTCTATTTTTTTGTCTGCGTTCGGGTCTGTTATCAGGAAAACCTTTAAAGGAATATTATGTTTAACCAATTTATTGATAAGGTTTCTTCTTTCGTCGTCCCACTCGATAAAGACGCAAATACAACTACTCAGCAATGTTACTCGCTCCATTATGGAATTTTTCAGAACCTCGAAGGATTTATCCGTACAAGTCTGCACTGTGGCAAGTATCTGGAGGATTTTTTCCGTCTGTGACAGGCCTCTTCCCGTGGTGAAGCAGTATATTTGAGGTCCCACGAACATCAAGTCAAGAATTGCATCCTGTGTTTTGTAGGATAGAGCAATGGAAGAGGTAACCGATACCGCTTCTTCGAATTTCTCGCAGTAATCCGTATTTGTGAAAGTATCCAAGGCGATTGCGTGCCTGACAAAATATTCGTCCTGGTATTCCTTTACTACCGGTTTTCCTACCTTTGCCCAGCTTCTCCAATGAATGCGACGAAGCGAGTCCCCGAACTGGTAATCCCTCAAGGAAACAAATTCTTCCGATTCTCCTACAGATGTGGCAAGTTTCATTCCGCCGGGTTGGTATTTTGCCCCTTCCGGTAGGTTGAGCGTAGGCATCGGGTAAAGCCTGGGAAGTACCAGTATGGTTTCGTGGATGGTGAAATCCTTAAAAGCT
>JALSTM010000174.1 GCA_026983715.1 Desulfobacterales bacterium | reverse complement strand
AAATGGACAGCATAAAAGTTGTAATACCGGAAGATTCCGCTAACAGGCTTTTAATGGTCCAGGAAGAACAGTTAATAAGGACCGTACTAAAAAAACATGCCGGCCATAGAGGGAAGACTGCGAAAGAACTTGGCATACACCCAACTACTCTCTGGCGTAAGATGAAAAGATACGGCATAGATCATTAATTAAGGAAGATCTGGTTGATTCCGACTTCCAGGCCTCCCACCTGAATCCGTGATCGTTCACCTGGGCCGCAGATACAAGGAAGAGCCCGGTGGACTATACGGCGAGCGATGACGCCGAAGATGTGGTGCAGGTGAAAGACCCGCAGGGCGTAAAAAGATTGCTTAACAAAGGCAAAGAATAATCCAGCCTAGCTATGTGGTCAACAATGAGGAATTTAGACATGTTATACAAATTAGATATAAAATCTCGTCACGGATTCAGGTAGAAATCAAATAAAGGAGTAAGACGGGAACAAGCCAGAGTCTGCCATTCATTTGCGAAATAGCGGTTAGATAATTTGAGAAACCGATGAATCGGTTTTTCGTGGTAGGTATCCTATTTTTTACCCACGGTTGAAACCGTGGGCTACCTTATCCTTTATTTGAATAGCCTTTGCCTTTAACCAGCGGTTCTGGTTAGGTGATGTAGGAAACCGATGAATCGGTTATTGGGGTGGGTATCCTATTTTTTACCCACGGTTGAAACCGTGGGCTACCCCAACCATCACCCGAGTAGCGTTCCCTTTAGCCCAGGGTTTTAACCCAAGGTTTGTACCGTCGTTCTTCGAGTTCCCAACCTCTAGCCCATGGTTTTAACCTTACACGGATATCCTATTACCCCACGGTTTTAACCGTGGGCAAATGAAGGACCAATTACGTCAATAACCGATTCATCGGTTTCTCAATAAAGAAGAAGTCTTAAACAAGGGGAAACTCCGATAAGTTTGGATTTCTAGGACTACCAATCAATTAAACAAGTAGGACGAGCACAACTGACAAACCATCATTCCGGCCGGAGCTAAGCGTAGAGCCGGAATCTAGGATTCCCTAACTGGTTGCCGTATCGTGCCTGCCCCTGACTAGATCAGGGGGTCTGGGCGACGTGCAAGAGGCCATTGGCAAACTAGGTAATTAATCAGAGCATCCTCAAATGGGAGTGAATGCTACTGCAAATTGCATTACGTAAGTACTGCATATATTGCATTATGCAATTAGTTGCGACACAATCCTAACTAAGCCCCTTCTTCTGACTGGTAAGATTCCGTATTTACAAGGTATATCCAAAATACCTTAGACTGGCACATTTTATGCTTATAAAATTAGATGATAATGCGGTCTTGCACTTTTGCAATTAATGGTTAGATTGTGGTCGGAAAAATGAATGAAATCATAGTTGCAATACCCGAATTTAACGGAGCAGTTGCCCCAAGGCTCGATTGCGCATCAAAAATTGTCATTGCGCACTTGAAAAAAGGGGAAATAAAGGATAAGCAAGAGCTCAATTTAAGCCGCGTCAATCCCTATCAGCTTATTGGTATATTAAGCGAGAAAGGAGTAAACGAGGTTGTATGCTACCATTTGTGCCGCCGCGATTGGTATTCTCTTAAAGCCAACGGTATAGAGGTGATGGCAAGAATCAGCGGAAACGTGGACGAAATACTGGATGATCTCGCATCTGGAAAACTCAGCCCATCAACCGCTACTCCGTTTTGGCGAAAAGGGCGCGAGGGCCCCTGCAGGAGAAGAAGCGGACGGGGAGGTGGCAGGAGGGGTAGACGCTGGCAAAAGGAATAAATTCACATAGAAAAGAACGTAGAAAGGAGAATTGAGATGGCAAAATGTAGTAGTGGAGAAGGTAGAACTTGCAGTTGCGATCACAAGGAAAAAATGAGCGCCGAAGACCAGTTGGTCAACAAGAGGTTATCTAACATCAAACACAAGATAATGGTCATGAGCGGCAAAGGGGGAGTGGGAAAGAGCAGTGTGGCCGTGTATCTTGCTTTGACTCTAGCCAACAGGGGCAAAAAAGTTGGGCTTCTGGACATTGACTTGCATGGTCCAAGCATACCGCACCTGCTTGGGATCAGGGGACTTCTGAACATAACCCCCGACCGGCAAATCTTGCCTCATTCGTACAACAAGAATCTCAAAGTAGTGTCAATTGAGTGCATGATGCAAGACACGGACACAGCGGTAATATGGCGTGGCCCACTGAAACATGGAGCCATCAAGCAGTTCATTGCCGAGGTCGACTGGAATGCGCTAGATTACCTAATCGTAGACTCACCTCCAGGAACCGGTGATGAACCCCTTTCAATTGCCCAGATTATCAAGGATGCAAGGGCACTTATAGTTACGACTCCCCAGGAAGTTTCTCTGGCAGACGTGAGAAAGTCGATAAATTTCTGCCGACACGTAGGAATGCCGATTCTGGGGCTTGTGGAAAACATGAGCGGCCTTGAATGTCCTCACTGCCACAAGGAAATAGATATTTTTAAAACCGGTGGAGGAGAAAGAACCGCAAAGGAGATGCACGTTACATTTTTGGGGCGTTTACCCTTTGAATTGAGTCTTGTTGAAGCGGGAGACCTCGGAAAACCATTTACCAACGTGAAACCCGATGGTCCTTTTTCCAAGGCTCTAAATGAAATCGTAAACAATGTCGAAATGCAGTGCGAAGCCGAGGTACCGGCGGACACTGCTCCAAAAGAAGAGGTCAAGGTGGCAGCAGGCAGTAAAATGAAGATCGCTATACCTCTGGCGGAGGGTAAGCTAACAAACCATTTTGGGCATTGTGAACAGTTCGCAATCATTGACGTAGACGGAGACAAGATCGATAACAAAGAACTAGTAACCCCTCCGCCCCATGAACCTGGTGTACTGCCTCGATGGCTTGGAGAGATGGGTGTAAACCTGATCATAGCCGGAGGCATGGGACAAAGGGCTATTTCGCTTTTCCAGGAAAGGGGAGTTAGAGTGATTACCGGGGCTCCCAATCTTGAACCCGAAGAACTCGTTTCTCAGTATTTGAGTGGTACTCTCCAGACCGGAGCAAATGTTTGTGACCATTAACAACAATGGCCATACCAAACTATTCCCTTCTCCTGATGCCATAGTTAATGGCATCAGGAGAAAAAGCAGAACGGAGGACGGAAAGATATGAAAATCGCAGTTAGTGCTCAAGGAAAAGATCTCGACTCAAGTGTTGATCCGAGGTTCGGAAGAGCTCCCTACTTCATTATAATTGACCCGGACACCATGGAATATGAAGCTATCGATAACAAGCAAAACCTTAACCTGCCCCAGGGTGCGGGTGTTCAGGCTGCAATGACGGTCATAGGGAAAGAGGCAAAAGTACTATTAACCGGCAATTGCGGCCCGAAGGCTTTTAAGACTCTGAAGGCAGCCAGCGTGGACGTTATAACGGGAGTGAAAGGAACAGTTAAAGAAGCAGTGGAGAAGTTCAAAAAAGGCGAATACAAGGTGGCATCAGGCCCAAGTGTTCAATCTCACTGGAGTTAAAAATGATTCTCACAATTGCAAGCGGAAAAGGCGGGACAGGGAAAACAACACTGGCAACGAACCTTGCTGCATATCTTGGCAATAGAGCCCAGCTACTCGACTGCGACGTTGAAGAACCCAACGATCACTTGTTTTTGGACATTGAATGGGATGAGAGAGAAACGGTGACAACGGTGATACCGGAAGTGGACGAGGAAAAATGTACTCGGTGCGGGGAGTGCGGGGAAATTTGCCAGTTTAAGGCCATAGCACCTCTTGAGGCCACTGTGCTGGTTTTCCCGGAGCTTTGCCACAGTTGCGGCGGCTGTTTCCTGGTGTGCCCTGAAGATGCAATAGACGAAGGTACAAGGGAGCTGGGAATGCTGGAAATCGGTCATTACAACACAACCGGTTTCGTGCACGGAAGGCTCAGGATAGGTGAGGCCATGGCTCCGCCACTTATAAAAAAAGTTAAGGAAAAGCTCGATTTGAACAAGATAGCCATCCTGGATGCGCCACCGGGCACATCCTGCCCCGTGGTTAATACAATGATAGGTTCTGATTACATTGTCTTGGTAACGGAGCCAACACCATTTGGATTACACGACCTTAAGCTGGCCGTGGGAGTCACCGAAAAGCTCGGTATTCCAGCCGGTATCGTTATCAACCGGTATGGAATTGGTGACGCCGGAGTGGAACAGTGGGCAGAGAAACAAAACATACCTGTTCTCCTGAAGATACCCTTTGACCGCAAGGTAGCAGAAATATACGCCGAAGGGAAACTCCTTGTTGAAGAGCTGCCCGAGTGGTCCCAAATGATGGGAGAGCTTTTGTCCAAAATAGAGAAACACTTGCAAAACTAACACTCGACCGGGATACAGGAAAATGGAAAAAGAAATAAAAGAACTGGTGGTTATAAGCGGGAAAGGCGGAACAGGAAAAACGAGCATTGTGGGGGCTCTTGCAGCCATTTCAGGGGAAAAGATTCTTGTTGATGCGGATGTTGATGCAGCGGATCTTCACCTCATTTTGAGCCCAGAAATTGTAGAGCGACACGATTTTATATCTGGTCACGAAGCGGTAATAGTTGAAGAGAGGTGCACCCAATGTGGTGACTGCATATCGCTGTGCAGATTTGATGCAATTGATGAGGCATCTTTTACCGTTAATTCTTTTAACTGCGAGGGATGCGGGGTGTGTGTGCACTTCTGCCCTGAAAAAGCAATAGATTTTCCGGAAAAGCACTGTGGTGAATGGTACGTATCGAATACAAAATATGGTCCCATGGTGCATGCAAGGCTTGGAATAGCAGAGGAAAACTCCGGAAAGCTGGTAAGCCTTGTGAGACAAAAAGGAAGAGAGTTAGCAGAGGCACAAGGCATTGATTTGATTATTACCGATGGCCCCCCGGGTGTTGGGTGTCCGGTGATAGCAGCCGTTGGGAATGCGTCGGCTCTTTTGGTAGTGGCCGAACCAACGGTGTCTGGAAAGCACGACTTGAAGAGAGTTCTTGAACTTTCGAACTTCTTTAATGTTCCTGCAATGGTATGCGTAAACAAGTTTGACCTGAACAGGAAAGTTGCCATTGAAATAGAAAAATTTTGCGAGACAAATAACATTACTTTCATCGACCACATACCTTTTAACCCGGAATTCGTACGCGCCGTTGCAAATGGTAAGACTGTGGTGGAAGCTGATGACGAAGATCTCGTTCAACTGCTTAAAATAATCTGGGAGAAAATATCGAGCAAGTTAGAAGAATTTTCCCAAAAAGCAGCACGGGCTGCGTAATTACAGTGTCCTACAAGGGGCAGAAAGGAGGCATTAAATGCCAGGATTTGATGGAACAGGCCCAATGGGCCAGGGACCGAAGTCGGGAAGAGGTCTCGGTAGGTGTGGCAGGAAAATGAACCGTGGAGTTTCCGAAAGAGGTACCGGTCGTTCATGGCTTGGTCGAACCTTCGACGCATGCCGCAGACGATTTGGTGGCAGAGGCGGAAAAAGATTCGGAAACACCCGGGGAAACGGAAGCCGTGGTTTTTCCGGTTCCCGGAATTGGTAACGATACCTAAAATATTGAAAGAAAGGAGGGATGCATATGCCAGGATTTGATGGGACTGGACCACTTGGCCAGGGACCAATGACCGGCTGGGGCCGTGGTTTTTGCGCACCAGGCGCCAGAAGGTACGGATATCGAAGTCTCGGACCCCGGGGCTTCGGCCGAGGAAGAGGCTGGGGCCGAGGCTGGGGAAGAGGTCTCGGACTCGGTCGCGGTTGGGGCCGAGGCTGGGGAAGAGGTCTTGGCTGGTGGCGAGGGCCAGCGTGGTTGACTCCTGAAGAAGAAAAGGCTTTTTTGGAAGACGAGGTCGCCTTTCTGGAAAAGGAGATCAACGATATGCGCCAGCGCCTCGCCGAACTGGAGTCCGAGTCCACCAGCCAAGCTGACTAACTGAAACCCGGGAGCACACGTAACATCTTCTCCTTTGTGTGCTCCCTTCTTTTAAAAGATCTTCTAACTATGTACTCAAATACCAAAGAATCAATTACATATCGCACAAGCTTCCCTGACCTTATCAGGGGCCGGCTTGATAGCGTATCCGGATGAGCGAGCACAAATTATGGTCCTGCGCTCCGCTTTGGCCGAAATGACAGACCTTGAATTGTTCTCGCCCTACCCTTTTAACACTCTCAAGAGCCTATTTTATCTTCGGCTCAGAGACTTTTATGCGTTTGTTGTGGCCGGCCCAAGGTGGTCGAGACATACTGGTTACTTCTAAAAATCCGAGTTTATCGCAGTTTCTAAAGTTTGGCTCTATTTAATATGTCTTCCCAGTTTCGATCAACTTCTTTCTGAAATTCTGCCACGAGTTCAGGAGGCATCTTGCTAAATCTCCCCTGAGCTTTCAAATACTCATCCACGGGCTTCTTTCTGCCGCTTCTGGCAATACTCAAACTTTTGCCAGTAAGTCTCAGTTCCCCGTTTTCAACCTCGTAAAGAACAACCACGCCACTTTCGACGGCAAGCCTTCCTATTCTTACAGTATCAGAAGCCGGGTATCCCCAGCCTGCCGGACACGGACTTGCCACGTGCATGAACCTTGTACCACTTTTGTTTTTCGCTTTTAAGAATTTTTCATAAAGGTCCCCGGGATAGGAAGAGCACGTGGTGGCCATGTAAGATAGATTATGGGCTTCCATTATCTTGAGAAAATTCTTCTTTGGCTGTTGCTTCGTCAAAACGGGTGTAGTTGTCGTGTAAGCTCCAAGCGGGGTTGCACTCGACCTCTGGACCCCCGTGTTCATGTATGCCTCGTTATCGTAACAGATGTAGATAAAATCAGTTTGCCTCTCTGCTGCACCACTTAAAGCTTGGATACCCATGTCAAAGGTTCCGCCGTCACCGGCCATTCCTACAATGGTAATATCGTTTTTCCCCCTCGCTCTCAGCCCAGCTACAAGCCCTGTAGCAGAAGCTGCAGTACTGGCAAAGGTGTTATTAACAGCATTCACCGCAATGGGGGTCTTCGGATAAATCCCATGAAGAATTGTCAAGCAACACGCGGGAAGGGTCACAATGGTTTTGGGACCCAGTGCTTTAAGGATATACCTGTATGCTATACTCAAACCACACCCGGCACAAGTTCTGGTGCCCGGCAAAATAAATTCTTCTCCAGGTAATTCAAGAGTTGTAGCCATTTTTTCACCTTCCTGATTTTATTCTTACACCCCTGAACCCAGCCACTGGGGGGTTCTTATCTTTCTTCCTTCTTTCGTTTCACCCAGAACATCTTCTATAGCCATCACAAGATCCTGGGGATTCAAATCCTTTCCTCCCAAACCGACGATAAAATTCAAAACCTCAGGTCTATGGCCGTTGTGGCTAAAAAGGGCAGCTTTGAGTTCACTGCATAGCACCCCTTCATAACCGTAACTAATGCCCTTTTCAAACACGGTAATCACTCGCGCACCATTCGTTGCTTCAGCAAGATCTTCCGCTGGAAATGGTCTGAAGATATTTAGCCCAATTACACCGGCCTTTATACCCCTCTCCCTTAAAATATCCGTGGCTGCCGTTGCTTCGCTGGCCACAGAACCTTGGGCCACGAAAAGTATTTCTGCATCGTCTGCCATGTAGCGATAAAGAGGATCAGAGTAATCCCTTCCGAACCTCTCTGCAAACTCCTTTCCTATCTCTCGATAAATCGGTAGCACATGCTCAAGAGTTTCCTGCAACCTTCTTCTGAAACCCATGTAACTGGGACACAGTTCGCCATCGGGCCCGGGAAGCGGATCGGTCATTACCACGGGGTTGATATTCACGGGTTTCTCGGGGTCCAACTCGTAAACAGGTTCAAAGGGCGGAAGGAACTCGTCTACATCCTTTTGGCTCGGAACCTTGACAGGCATTACCGTGTGGGACAACCTGAAACCGTCGAAACAAACCATTGTTGGCACAAGGACTCTCTCGGCCAGCTTGAATGCAAGTATGACCTTGTCCATGATCTCCTGGTTGTTTCTACAGTAAAGCTGCATCCATCCCGTATCCCTCTGGGAAAGGGTATCCTGCATATCGTTAAGAATTGTCCATGGAGCACCCAGACCCCTGTTTGCCACCGCCATAACTATCGGGACCCTGGCCCCAGCCGCCCAGTGAAGCTGCTCGTTCATGTAAGCCAAACCATTTGCAGAAGTAGCAGTAAAAACCCGTGCTCCTGCAATTGAAGCCGAAATGCAAACTCCCATGGCACTGTGCTCACTTTCGACACGAACAAACTCAGCATCCAGTTGTCCGCTTTCAACGTAGGAGGAAAGCGTCTCAGGAATTTTAGACTGGGGAGTAATAGGGTAAGCGGCGATCACCTGGACCTTGCAAAGCTTCGCTGCCAGAGCGGCAGTTTCGTTACCGGTAATTATCTTTGTCTCTGACATGTTTAACCTCGATATCTAAGTAACTGTTTGGCAATTTATTTCAATTGAAAACATCGTCCACCAGAACCACTTCACTTAGTTCTGATCGAACCGGAAGTCAACACGATTTTTTACAATAGCACGAAGCAAAAGGATAGGCAACCGGAAGGGAAAAGAACAAAAAAAATGACCGGAAGAGTTAAAAGTTTGGGTTTTGTAAACCGGTCACTTTTAACTCTTCTCGGTCATCAAAAACATAAAGGCTTCCCAATTTCCACTCGAGGATTGTTAACGACGCCTTGTACTGCGCTTGGAAGCCTTTAGGGGGTTAATCTTTACGGAAGTTTTTCCGCTACCTGTTTTTACATGAGTAGCGAAATTGCACCTTCCGTTTTTCCACTTAAGAGCTGGGTCAGGGTATGTCCGACAGTATTTCCCGCTGGGAAGGTCAAGGATTCTATCACAGCCTTCACAATTTTCCACGATCTCGTGGCAGGAACCTCCATTAAACCCACAACCGCTTTTCGTCATGAATACGCACTCCAGACCAGCTTTAACAGTTTCACAATGCAAGGGTATCACCTCCTAAAAATTTTTTACTGTCCCAGCCAATCAGGCACTAAATTGCCTCATCGGTCACGTTCAAAAGAACCAAGGGTTCTTATCCTAGATTTGAGCGGCAGTCAAGGTCTTTTTGAAAGAATTTTTCTTATTGGGGCGCAAAACCAGTTTTCATGGGCAACAAAAGAGGTGCCTGATTTTGATCCTTTTATACAAGTTAGCCATAAAATTTCGTTACGGATTCAGTCTTAGTTGTTGCAATTGCTCATCACGAGGCTTGTGATTAGAATAACATAATCTTGCAATAAAAGTTAATATTAAAAGTTTTATTCATTTCTGTGTTTCTCGTTTTTAGCATTTTTTTACTTTAAGAACTTGCAGTTGTACCTTTTTTGTGATAAATTATGCGTGTTTTTAATGTTAATATTTTCACTAACTCTAACAAAGGGGGGTCTAAAATGAGCTTATCGCGAAGAGATTTCCTTAAAATTTGCGGTACCTCCAGTGTTGCCTTGGGGTTTTCACAAATGATGGTACCGGGGATTGTAAACGCATTGGAGAAAGCGCTCAAGGGGAATCCTCCGGTGATCTGGATCCAGGGAGCCGGTTGCTCCGGCTGCTCGGTTTCGATTCTCAATGCTGTACATCCCACCATTCAAGAAGTACTTCTAAAGATAATCAGCCTCAAGGTACACCCCACGGTTATGGCTGCGCAGGGTGAAACCGTTTTAGAGGTGGCCGCAAGCATTTCAGAGAAGTACAAGGGGAAGTTTTTCCTGGTGGTGGAAGGTTCAATACCAACGGGCGCAAACGGAAAGTACTGCGTTGTTGGTGAACTTAAGGGCAAGCCAGTTACCATGTTAAGTTGGACCAAGGAACTTGCCTCGAAAGCCAAGGCCGCCATTGCCGTTGGAAGTTGTGCAAGTTACGGAGGTATACCTGCCGCTCAACCGAACCCAACAACTGCTAAGTCGCTTATCGATATCTTAAAGGCTGCGAAGATCAAGACTCCCGTTATCAATATTCCTGGTTGCCCTCCGCACCCCGATTGGATGGTCGGTACCGTAGCTTACGTATTGCTGTACGGAATTCCAAAGCTCGATGAAAACAACAGGCCTATTCTCTTTTATGGCACTCTCACCCATGACCACTGCCCTTATAGATCCTTTTACGAAGATGGCAAGTTTGCAAAATATTTTGGCGACGAAGGATGCAGGTACGAACTCGGATGTAAAGGGCCCGAAACATACTGTGACACTTGGAAGCGGAAATTCAACAACGGCACAAACTGGTGCGTCCAGAACGCACTATGCATAGGTTGTGTCCAGCCCAATTTCTGGGATGAACTTTCACCCTTTTATGAATCGTTATAAGGAGGGATGGTAATGGCTAAGAAGGTTACTATTGATCCTTTAACCAGGATAGAGGGTCACTTAAAGATAGAGGTAGATGTAGAGGGGGGAAAGGTTGTAAATGCCAAGAGTTCGGGCATGCTTTTCCGAGGATTTGAATTGATACTTAAGGGAAGGGATCCCCGGGATGCACCGCAGATTACCCAGAGAATATGCGGTGTTTGTCCCACTGCCCACGGTACGGCTTCAGTTCGATGCCTCGACATGGCATTCGGTATTAAACCGCCAACCAACGGACGTCTGGTGAGAAACCTAATTCTGGGGGCAAACTACATCCAGTCTCACTTGCTCCATTTCTTCCACCTGGCTGCCCTCGATTACGTGAAAGGCCCCGACACCGCACCTTTTATACCCCGATACGAAGGACCTGGAATTTATAAGTTAAGCAAGCAGGTCAATAGTAAGGCGGTTAAAGCTTATCTCACGGCTCTGGATTTGAGGCGCAAGGCCCAGGAAATGCTGGCAATCTTTGGGGGTAAAATGCCTCATGTTCAGGCATTAATTCCTGGAGGCGTAAGTGAACCGATTAATGCAGACAAAATTATCCGCTTTTACTGGAGCCTCCAAGAGCTAAAAGAAGCCGTTGATTCTGTCTACTTGCCAACGGTCTACCTTGTGGGAAAAGCTTACACCGAGCTATTCAAGGTCGGAAAAGGCCACAAGAATGTTCTATCCTACGGCGTTTTTCCGATGGATGACGAAGACAAGACATTCTTACTCAAGCAGGGCGTCTACACCAAAGGAAAAGATTACCCACTTGACGTTAAAAAAATCACAGAAGAAATCAAATATTCTTGGTACACAGACAAAGAGACCAAGAGATATCCAGGCAACGGCTATACCGATGTAACTCCCGACAAGAAGGGTGGTTACTCATTTATCAAGGCACCCAGGTACAATGGCCTGCCCCACGAAGTAGGACCACTGGCCAGGATGTGGGTTACGAATCCTGTTTTGAGCAAGCATGCCAATGCCTTTCTCGGTGTGCCAAAGTCGAAAAAGGTTAGAATGAGGGACCTCGGGGATAAAGCCTTTTCTATAATCGGCAGACACGTCGCCCGAGCAGAGGAATGCTGGTACGTAATCCTTGCCATGGAAAAGTGGATAGACCAGTTGGAACTCGGAAAGCCGGTAAACACCGAGTACAAGATCCCAAAACAGGCTGAAGGTTATGGGCTTGCTGAAGCCCCACGCGGATC
>JALSTM010000173.1 GCA_026983715.1 Desulfobacterales bacterium | reverse complement strand
TGCGGTTCAAATTAATAAACCGCCCGCTTCGCTCAAGACGCTTTTGGTACCAATATATTGTCGATTTTTGAAAATTAGATAAAATTAAGTACCGTAATTTAGAGGACTTGACAGATGATAAGGCATTTAAGGGTTATTGAAGGAGGGAAATATAAAAAGAGGGCACGAGCAACTGAGATAAGGTTGTACAAGCCTTACTCTGTAACAAATCTGCTTACGGAGGATGCTGTCTACCACAACGTAAAGATAACTTGGTATTGCTTGGAGAGGAAAAACCCGCCTGCACCTTACGAGGTCCTCATAGACAATTATTTTTCTCTCCCAAGAAAGCTTCAGAAAGTGCTTGAACTTGACGTTAAGAGGTATCTGACGGGCGGTGAACTTAAGATGCTGAAACTATACATGGAAAGTAGGTACGATATCGAGGTTCTCGCGGACCACGTTGAGATACCAGTTACCAGAAAAGCCTTTTTTTCGGATAACGATCGGGCTGTTGTTTATGATTTTTTGGAATTGTCCGAAAAGGAAGGATACGATCTACCCTTCAAGGTCTGGGGTTATTATACAACAGACAACGCCATCGCAACGCCATCACTGGAAAGGGGCGTTCATTTTCTTATTAAGGCCTTGGAATACCTGGGCATTGACGCAAAATATAGCAGGGAAGAATTGGAAAGAGTCGTAGGATATATATTTGAACGTGAGTTACTTTATGTTAAGAAAAAAGATTGATAAAATATGTGATGAAAAGAGTTGACAAAAAAAGGAAAAATCCTTAATTAAACTTGTGCTGGCGGTGTAGCTCAGTTGGTTAGAGCATGCGGCTCATATCCGCAGCGTCCGGGGTTCAAGTCCCTGCACCGCCACCAAAAAACTTTGAACCAGAGAGCCGGGATTTTTTGCCCGGCTTTATTTTTTTGTTGAAAAGCTAAGAAATATCCTATATTTAAGGTGAAGCGCATAAAAACGATAAAAAATTAGTCGAGGCATACAAAAAAATTTTTCATCTTGGTTCTTATTAGCTAAAATAGTGAATAGTTTAAGAAAGTTTTTCATCCGATGGACAATTTTAAGGTCTGCTGAATTTCACTGGTTTTTTACAGGAGATAGACAAAAGGGGGTAATATGACTCTGACAAAAGCCCGAATAGTGGAAAATCTTTTTGCCAAGGATCTTTTTACCAAAACGGAATCCACGGAGATCGTTGAAACGATCTTTGAAATCATGAAACAAACACTGGAGAGAGGCGAGGACGTTCTAATAAGTGGATTTGGCAAGTTCAGCGTAAAAGACAAAAATGAGCGTAGAGGAAGAAACCCCCAGACAGGGGAACCCATTATTCTTTCGTCACGGCGAGTGGTAACCTTTAAATGCTCGGGGGTCCTGAGACAAAAAATAGACAAAGGAATATAGCATCACTTTTGTGTGAAGACAAAACTCAAAAATTAAGCATCCGGCGACCATGGCCTGAGACCTCTCTTCAAGAGGCTACTTATAGGTCAGCTTTTAGATTGCGAGAAAGGGGGCGATTGAAGTTGAGTTCAATACGCCCCTTTTTTGTAAGGAGGGAGCAGGCTTGAAGAACCAGGATGGGGCTCAAATCGAAGTTGTATCTTCAGGCAAAAACAGGGTCACTTTTCAAATTTCCGGCTCCGTAACCATTGACAACTCCGTATCCGTGCGAAAAGAGATACATTCCAGGATACCCTCAGATATCTCTATCAATATTGTTGAATTTGATCTCGCCGGCGTATCTGTAATGGATAGTGCAGGCATAGCGGTTATAGTGGATATCCAGAAATACCTTAAAGACCACGGATTCGAATTCAGGGTAATTAACCTACCATCGAAGGTTTCCGGCCTTTTGAAACTTATAGACCCCGAATCCCTTTTAATAGGCGAAAAAGAGCTCAAAGCAAAAAAGGAATTCAACTTTATAGAATTTCTAGGCGAGGTGGCCTTTGAAGCACTAGAAGAATGCCGCTCCGTGGTAACTTTCCTCGGGGATATCGTCATCGCCCTTGCATCTCTGATACGTCACCCGAGAAGGATGAGGTGGGACGAATTTTTTCTTTTCGTGGAAAGGGCAGGAACCGATGCTCTTCCCATTGTGGCACTTTTGAGCCTGCTAATGGGACTTATCATGGCATTTCAGGCAGCAGTACAGTTGCGACAGTTCGGTGCAAATATATTCGTTGCGGATCTCGTTGGCATATCAATACTCCGGGAATTGGGACCTCTTCTTACTGCCATTATCATTGCAGGCCGTTCCGGTGCTTCCTTTGCTGCTGAAATTGGCACAATGAAGGTATCGGAAGAAGTGGACGCACTATCCACTATGGGATTTGAAGCAGTGTCTTTTCTTGCCTTGCCAAGAATCCTTGCCGCTACCTTCGTTGGTCCATTATTGACCCTTGTTGGGGACTTCGTTGGGATATTCGGTGGGCTCATTGTTGGCTTGATAAGCCTCGATTTAAGCGCCACTGCATACCTTGAAGAAACCTACACGGCTATTACGTTTTTTGACCTGTTTTCTGGTTTGATTAAGAGCGTTGCTTTTGCCATACTTATTGCAGGAGTTGGGTGCTTGAGGGGTTTCCAGGTAGAAAGGAGCGCTGATAGCGTTGGGAAGAAAACAACCTCAGCCGTGGTTAGTGGCATATTCTTGATAGTTTTTGCCGATGCAATATTTACGATAATTTTTCATTATTTTGGATGATCTGTTGGATGGGAAAGAGTTGAGGCAAGGGCCAGAGAAAAGACCTATAATTGAAGTCAAGAATCTTACCGCCGGGTTTGGTGATGAGGTGGTTCTAAAGGACGTCTCTTTTTCTGTTTATCCGGGGGAGATATTTTTAGTAATTGGGGGAAGCGGCTGCGGCAAAAGCACGCTACTCAAGCACATTGTCGGCTTATATCCTCCAATGGAAGGGGAAGTAATTATTGACGGAGACGACATAACCACGGCGGAGGATTTCGAACTTTATAGAATACTTCGTAAAATTGGAGTATTATTCCAATCTGGAGCCCTTTTTAGTTCCATGACCCTCTGGGAAAACGTTGCACTTCCCCTGCAGGAGTTCACGTCGCTGCCCGAAGATGTTATAGATATTCTTGTCCGGATGAAACTCCAGATGGTACACCTAGAAGGGTACGAGGAGAAATTCCCATCAGAACTTAGCGGAGGGATGCAGAAAAGGGCTGCCTTAGCTCGGGCCATGGCATTGGATCCCAAAATCCTCTTTTTTGATGAACCTTCGGCTGGGCTTGATCCCGTAACCGCCGCGGAAATAGACCTTTTGATCAAACAAATAAATACTAGTCTCGGTACTACAATGGTTATAGTAACCCATGAACTCGAAAGCATTTTTGCCATAGCTGAGAGAGTCATAATGCTCGACAAGGAGGAAAAGGGAATAATTGCGAGCGGTGACCCGAGAGAACTGAAGGAGAAGTGTAAAGACGAAAGAGTCCAAAACTTCTTCAATCGGAGGCCAGCACTCGTACCCGGTAAAAAGAGAATGGGGGCTACTGAAAAATGCCTAGGAAAGTAAACAAGTTCAAACTGGGGCTTTTCGTACTGATTGGTTTCAGCCTTGCACTGATAGCCCTTATCTGGATAGGGGCATCACAGTTTTTCCAGAAAAAAGCCACCTATGTAAGCTACTTCCAGGAATCGGTTAAGGGTCTGCAAAAGGGAGCAACGGTCAATTACAGGGGTGTGGGAATCGGACGCGTTGCAGACATACGACTGGCTCCTGACGGAAGGCTAATCGAAGTTGTGATGGATCTTGACCCGAGCTTCTGCGTGGATGATACCCTTTGCGTCCGGCTAAGGGAGCAAGGGCTTACGGGGTTGCGATTTCTTGAAATCGACACAAAGCCCCCGGGAATGAAAGAGTATACCCCAAAGATAAGTTTTAAGCCCCCCTACCCTGTAATCCCGGCTTACCCGTCAGAGATACAACAGTTGAAAGCAGCCATGGAAACCATCTACCAGAAGATCCTGGCAGTGGATGTAGAAGGGATTTCAAAGAGGCTTAACGAGATCATGGACGAAGCCCTGAAGTTGATCAAAAACGAGGACTGGCCGGCGATCATTTCGCAGATAAAAAGTAGTACCGCTGCCTTCCAGAGCATTGCCCAAAAAATTGATAAAAGTACAAACCCCGAAGACATAAATGAACTTGTCAAAGGGGCAGTCAAGACCCTCAAGTCCATAGATACCGTGGCAGAAACGGTGCAAAAGGAAATGAAAAGCCCTGAGTTTAAAGCCTTCATGGTTGATCTGAGAGAAAGCATGGCTGCCGCCAGGGATACTTTTGTTAACCTATCCACCGGATCCAGCGCTTTTAGCCCCGAAAGGTTGAAGGAACTGGGGAATGGCTTAAGCAAGATCGTAAATAGGACAAATGAAATACTCGAAACGGTGGGATCTGATTTCAAGGGAGTTAGCACAGAGCTACACCAGGGACTGGTTGAGTTAACCAGGTTGTTGAAAAGCCTGGAAGTACTGGTGGAGACTCTTCAAAGCCAACCCAACGTGGCAGTTTTTGGCAAGCCGACCAAAGAACCGTTCAAATGAATTTTAGAACCTCACACAGGGGATTTGAGATGAGAAGAGTAGGTGTTCTTATAGTGGCATTCATTTTAGTTCAATTGACGGGATGCTTGGGAGTTTATAAGCTAGAGAAACCTATCATCCACTACCAGTTAAACCCTGAGGTTGAATCTGTCTCTTGTGCGTTAAAGGCAGGGTACGTGTTAAGAATCATGCCTGTACTTGTGGTTACACCATACGACGGAACCCGTATAATGTATAGCTCGTACAATTTTAAAATCGAACCGTCCGTTCACTACAGGTGGATAACATCACCTGGGGATATGATTCAACAGTACTTGGTAAGGTCGCTGAAAACGTTACCCGTGTTTGCCAATGTCGAAACGAAGCAAGGAACAATGAATCCTGATTATGTTCTCGAGATGCGGGTTTCGAAGCTTGACTGCAAAAAGACACAAACCAGTCACGTGGCGAGATTCGAAGCCGACGTGATTCTTATAAAGAAACCTCAAAAGGGATCGGAGCAACCACGGATTTGTTTTAAGAAGACTTACAACGTACTGGAAGAGATCAAGGGGGACGAAGCTCCTCCCGATGTTAACAACGTGGTGACAGCAATGAACAGAGCGCTAAAAAAATTCAGCGTCGAATTGCAAAAGGACCTTTGCGTTTATTTTTCAAGTGACAAGTAAAAAACCCGGGGATTTCCCCGGGTTTCGTTCTCATTAGTACATGTCTCCCATTCCGCCACCACCTGGCATTCCTGCGGGTTCCTTTTCTTTCTTCGGTTTCTCGGCCACCATTGCCTCGGTGGTAAGTAGCAGAGATGCCACACTGGCAGCGTTCTGGATGGCAAATCGAACCACTTTTGTGGGATCGATTACACCGGCTTCGATCAGGTCCTCAAACTCTTCTTTTTCAGCGTTGAAGCCGTAGGCACCTTCTTTTTCTTTAACTTTTTCCACTATTACAGAACCTTCATAACCAGCGTTGTTAGCAATCTGTCTCAGTGGCTCTTCAAGGACTCTCTTGATAATGTCAGCACCGGGCTGTTCCTCATCGTCGAGTTTCAGGTTTTCAACAGCAGGGATGCACCTTAGAAGAGCAACGCCACCTCCAGCTACAATTCCTTCTTCCACTGCAGCCCTGGTTGCGTTAAGCGCGTCTTCCACTCGAGCTTTCTTTTCTTTCATCTCGCTTTCAGTCGCAGCACCAACGCTGATCACTGCAACACCACCAACCAGCTTGGCCAGTCTTTCCTGCAATTTCTCACGGTCGTAATCGCTGGTTGTTTCCTCAATCTGGGTCCTTATCTGTTTTACCCTGGCTTCCAATTCCGCAGGATCACCACCACCGTCCACGATGGTTGTGTTGTCTTTATCCACGGTTACCCTCTTGGCGGTACCGAGATCATTTAGGGTAATGTTTTCAAGCTTGATACCCAGGTCTTCAGAAACTACCTGGCCACCGGTAAGGATGGCAATATCCTGGAGCATTGCCTTTCTCCTGTCGCCAAAACCGGGAGCTTTCACAGCACAGGCCTTGAGAGTTCCTCTGAGCTTGTTTACTACCAGTGTTGCGAGGGCCTCTCCTTCAACGTCCTCGGCAATGATCAGCAACGGTTTACCCATTTTTGCGATTTCTTCGAGGATCGGAAGAAGATCCTTCATGTTGCTTATCTTCTTTTCATGGCACAGGATGTAGGGTTCCTCGAGAACAACTTCCATCTTCTCGGGATCAGTTACGAAGTAAGGAGAAAGGTAACCGCGGTCAAACTGCATACCCTCTACGATCTCGAGAGTTGTCTCCAAACCTTTCGCTTCCTCAACGGTGATAACGCCTTCTTTTCCGACCTTACTCATTGCTTCCGCAATGATGTTTCCGATGGTGGGATCGTTATTGGCAGAAATCGTACCAACCTGGGCGATCTCTTTCTGGTCTTTTGTTTCCTTGCTTATTTCTTTGAGCTTCTTGACAACTTCTTCTACCGCCTTGTCTATACCTCTTTTCAGGGCCATGGGATTATGTCCCGCCGCTACCAGTTTGGAACCTTCCCTGTAGATAGCCTGGCCAAGAATCGTTGCCGTGGTTGTTCCGTCACCAGCCACATCGCTTGTCTTGCTGGCAACTTCCTTTACCATCTGCGCACCCATGTTTTCGAACTTGTCTTCAAGTTCGATTTCCTTTGCCACCGTAACTCCGTCTTTTGTCACGGTTGGAGAACCAAAAGTTTTCTCGATAATTACGTTTCTTCCCTTGGGCCCAAGGGTAATCTTTACAGCATCTGCCAAGGTGTCTACACCCTTTTTAATCTTTTCCCTTGCTTCGGTAAAATATTTAATTTCTTTTGCTGCCATAGTTCATCACCTCTCTTCCGAAATTTTTTATTCTATAATCGCAAGAATGTCATCTTCACGCATAATCAAGAGTTCTTCACCTTCAACCTTTACCTCGTTACCCGCATACTTAGAAAAGAGAACCTTGTCACCTTTTTTGACCGTCAGAGGTACGGTATTGCCGTTTTCTAAGATTTTTCCATCACCTACCGCGATTATTTCGCCCTGTTGAGGTTTTTCCTTTGCAGTGTCAGGAATGATGATACCACCTTTTGTTTTTTCTTCTTCTTCAAGCCTTCTCACAATCACTCGGTCACGTAACGGTTTCAGTTTCATCGTACCATCTCCTTTCTCTACTGGATTTGTTTATGAGGATATCCTTATTAGCACTCACTCCTTTCGAGTGCTAATATTAACTAACGCCCCGAAAATTTTTCAAGTCTCATTATATACGTATAATTAGAAAAAGTACCGGTTAAAGACAAATGCCAGAAAAAATCCAATTAAATGTATATTTTTTCTATCAATTTCAAATTTTTCCTCGCTAAAACAAAATTTCTACATGAAGGTGGTCCTCCCGGCAGAGAAGTATCCTGGTACTTGAACGTAGCGGTGGATATTTAATTGGCAAGATGGGCGGGAACTGCTCGAAGCGTGTAGGGGTAACGTTGGCTCCCCTGTAAAGCACAAAAACCACCTCTGTGCACACGGTGGAGTGGTCAGTAGTTCATGAAAACAAATTTATTTTACCTGTCCTTTCGCTCTTTTCGATAATCCGCTCTGCACCTTTTTCGGGAAAGAAAGCCCATTTCGGATGCGTTGTGCCAACTCGTCGAGTTTTCCTTTCTGTTCTTCGTTAAGATGCTGCTTTATCTCTTCCACGGTTTCCAAAAAAATTTCCTCAAATTGCGGCCGAAGTTTCGCTCTCAAGACTCGAACCCTTGTTACAGCAAGTTGAACAAGAGGGCGGATAGCTTTTTCCTGGTCGGTACTTAGAGATAAGGAATGACTGAGCCTATGCATTACAAGCTCCGTAGCAACCTGACTGTCCCCGCTAATTAGCGCGTTCACTTTCATTCGGATTTTGTGACGGATATACAATCCGGTTACCGCGGAACCGAAAAGAACTCCGGAAAGGAATATCACCAAAAGCCCTGTCACAATCTTCCATCTGCTCATTTCCAACCTCCAAACTTCATGCTGGGTCAAGGGACAAAGACAGTGAGGGTAGCAACCCCCAATGGATTCCCAATAATCAGCCGGTCGAGTCCCAGCGATATTCCTCCCGTTAAAATAAAAAACAGCATAAGAGAAAGGGCACAAGGCAGGCAAACCCCGGCGAATCTGAAGAGAATTGGATTGCCGAACCACCTTTCGAGGAAGGTTTGGTTTACTGATTCGTTTAGGCGGATTTTCCTTATTTCCTGCATGACCTTTTCTCGCCATTCCTCCGGCAACTCTTCAGAAGCACGGCGTAGATGGTATGTTTCGAAAAGAAGTGTTTCAAGATATGCCAACTTTTCCTTTTCATTCATAGTTTATCCTCCCTCCCTTTTCATAATAGTGAACCAAGCAAATGTCTCAATTTTTTCCGTGATCGATGCGCCCTGATCTTCACGTTTGCTATAGAAATGCCGAGGGTGTTAGAAGTTTCACGAAGGGAATACCCATCAAAATACAACAAAAGGACGACCATCCTATTCGTTGGACTTAAATGATCCAAGGCCCAATCAAGAATTTCTCGCAATTCCACCCTTTCACTGTCTCCATTTAACACATTTCTTGTTCCATCAGTGCAGGCGGAAGCAACCCACTGCCTAGCAGATTCGGATAGGGAGCTCATAGGAGTTTCGCGGTTCCGATATCTCGTCCTCCAATAATCATAACAAGTTCTCACTGCAATAGTCTTCAACCAAGATTCGAGAGAATCCCTTCCCCGATAGCTCGACAGGGATTTAAAGGCTCTAATGAAAACGTCCTGGGTTACCTCCGCTACGCAACTTTGTGGAACCTTAGCCACAACAATCTTTGTCACGGCATTTTGATATTTCTTAAGCAAAATTTCGAACGCATCCGTGTCACCATTAAGGATTCGCTCAATAACGGGGACATCTTCATCTTTCTCTATCATGGAGGTGTCCAATCTCCCCCAAGGGCTATTTGTTAACCGTTGCTGTAGTTGAATGCGAGTAGGTGTTTCCCCCTGGTCCAGTTGTGGTTACATTACGGTTATACCCGCTGGAAGATACTCCTTGCTGAACATCCCGGGTCACCGTGTTTCCGGCTGGCCCTGACACCGTGGTCGTTCGGTCACCTGTTCCTATACCCGTTGTGGTGCTGCTGTGTGAGTAAGTATTTCCCCCCGGTCCAGTTGTGGTTACATTTCGGTTATACCCGCTGGAAGATACTCCTTGCTGAACATTCCGGGTCACTGTGTTTCCGGCTGGCCCTGACACCGTGGTCGTTCGGTCACCCGTTCCTATACCCGTTGTGGTGCTGCTGTGCGAGTAAGTATTTCCCCCCGGTCCAGTTGTGGTTACATTTCGATGATAACCGCTGGAGGTCATCCCTCTTTGTACAGAACGCGTTGCACTCCTGCCTTTTGGCCCCGTAAAGGTTGTAAACCTACCTCGTGCCAAACCGTTATTGGGACTCAAAAATATACCCACTACAAATACTAAAATAACATTCATCAGAACCTTTTTCATTTTCTTCTCCTTTCCCGTAGCACTAATGCCACGGACAGATAGCGGGACAAGTCTAAACCCGATTGCCCCGCCGGTTGCGTTGATTATTGTGCATACAACTGCACCCATTGATTAACAAAAACCCTGCGGGATTGCATCCTGCAAGCGATAGCCTTATTTATTCTTTCTTTCCCCTCCCTGAGTATGCGCCGCTGCTCTGGTGTTAGGATTTTATCGATTTCTCTAAAAACCTTCACGGTCAGGAGCAGAATCCTTTCTCCTGAAGATGCCAACTTTTCATAGGCGGATTTAACAACTTTATGATTAGAGTTCTTCATCCATATGGCATTTTTGAGGTTTTCTCGATCATTTTTAAAAGCGGTGAGGGCGGTTTCAAACTCAGATTTATGCCTTTTCAAAATTGTGGCGATGGCGCGTTTTTGCGTGTCGTTTACCTTCATTTTCGCGAAAGTCCGAAGCATTTCCATGAAGGGCTGGCATGGCCCAAAGTCATAACGCGCGGCCTGAGCTGTTCCCGTGAGCATAAGTCCGATAATGAATGTGATCATCAGTTTCCTTTTCATGATCTCCTCCTTTTCTATGGTTTCATGTATTAAATCGTCGAGGAGAAGGAAAAAGTTACATTTTATGAAAAATCACTCCTAGAGCTCTCAACCAGTACATCCGGACGCGCCCGCTAACTCCACCCGGTATTGAGGATGAAGAATACTCAGTTAGGCTTTGCTCAGAAAGAGGAGAAGGTCAGTGTCTTGATCTCTTTTCAAGATGAGCAACATGCACCGACTGTAACACCTCAAGATAGTTAAAAATAGTAGTCCTACTTGCTTCACATGGGCGGCCAAACGGAATCGTTTCTAAAATTCCTCGCTTTGTCTCAAGAATAGTTCCACAAATCATATGAAAAAGTACCTATTCCCAAACCCAAAGAGTTCTTGATTATCTTTTGCCAAAAACACATATATGCATTCCTCGAAATCACGCACCGGATTTCCTCCATAAGGGAAAAATGAGGGCAGACTTCCTTCTTTACCTGGCCAAAATACTCTAGATCGGCAAGAATCATTGTAGTGAGGCAGACTTCCGCATTACGTCCGACATGAGTATCTCTGAATTTTGTAGATCTGCCTAAAATTAAAGAGCTTATAGCCTGGATCTTCGTGTCCGGGATATGGTTCGCAACAATTTTTAAAATTTGCGAGAGACTTCGAAGTCTGTGTAATTTATTAACTATTGTTCTTTTCCTCCTAATTTCTGCTAGGAAGCTTCCAATGTCTTCCAGCATTCGGCGTACCCATGGAAGCTCGCAACCGAAATAACCAATATCTCTCAGGGAAAGGCTTAAGCAGGTTTTACCGGATCGATGCACATATGACAGCCATACTACCGAGCGTTTTTGCCAGGTCTCCACAATCTTCTCAATCCAAAAAGTCCTTTTCACTATTTTTAAAACTATACACAAGTATGGTTGCATAAATTGCCACTAAACGCAAAAATATTTGCAGGCTATTCTATTCGGCTTCCACCCCAAAACTAAACATTAAAGCGGTTTTTATATTAGCCAATGCTAGCCACGATAGTGATATGAGCACTTTCCCAATCTGCATCTCGTGATTGGTTCTTTGGCGCTTTAAAAGTGAAGAATAATCCATCCTGGCTATATGGTCAGCAATGAGCAATTTAGACATGTTTTACAAATTAGCCATAAAGTTTCGTCACGGATTCAGGACTATTTAATAAAGCAACCAGGTGGGGGAAGTATAAGGGGTGTAACCTGGTAAGCACTACCGGCCTTCTTCCGGAGAACAACAAACATGTCGCCAAGTTTTTGGGTAGAGAGGAAGTGAAGCGACTATTAGAAATCTTACCATCGGAAACTAGATCAATCTTCGAATCTGCCTCGCCACATTGATCCGGATCCACGATCTAAGGCAGCAAAGCCGCAACCAAGTTTGAACCGCTAAGACGCTAAGAGCGCAAAGGGATATTCTTTTTTCCTTGAGCAGTGCCCCAGTGAAATACTACGTATCCTTCGGAATTTCACGG
>JALSTM010000172.1 GCA_026983715.1 Desulfobacterales bacterium | reverse complement strand
CTCAAGCCTTCGAGCGGGACGCATCTGCTATAATAAAACTTGCTGAGCTTGAAGGCCTGGAGGCCCACGCAAGATCAGTTAGAGTGCGGTTTTAGTAGTATATCAAGGTGTGTCATGTGTTCTCTATAGGACTCGTTTTTTTTAATTCCATCCCCCCACAGGTGAATCCGTGTGCTATTCGGAGACCATGTTTCTCATCTCCCCGGCTGAAACCATGGACTACCTTGTTTATAACCCGGGGGTATCATCACCCTTTAGCCCACGGTTTTAACCGTGGGTGGAGATATTAAAGATTAGAACCGATTTATCGGTTTTTCTCGCGCCTTTCTTAGCTCACCACAGGGAAAACGTGCCCCGTAGAGCCTAATTTTGTAACCGGCGAGTCTTAAACATTATAATGTTTCTTTATCTAGCCACCTGAGGTAATCTTCCACTCCTTCCGCAAGGGGCACGGCGATTATCTCGGCGACTTCGTAGCTATGAATATGCTTTATGGCTTGTTTGAGTTCAGCGAACAAGGATCTTTTCGTTTTCATGATGCACAAGAGTTCTCTGTCGTCGCAAATTTCACCCTTCCACCTGTAAATCGACCTGATGCCCGGCACTATGTTTACACAAGCGACTAGCCGGTTTTCTACGGCGTGTTTTGCAATCTTTAGGGCTTCTTCCTCATTCCCAACGGTTACAAAAACAACGATAAAGTCATTCGCTTTCATCCCTCTTTCCTCCCGGTTAAGATGCATTTTTTTCGAAGGGCTTGATATGAATATTATTTATGGTATGTTCCAAATTAATTCGTCTCCTTTTTGAGCATACTAAAATTTATCGATAATACCAAGAAGTCGATTTAGGTCGGTACTAGCAGATGAAAATAGATCTCTCAAAAGTTAACTTTCCACGGGAATTCTACGCTTCTGTCCTTGAAGGTATAAATCCTGAACTTTTCTTCGAATCCACCTCCGAGTACCCGGAACTCCAGTCTACAATTTTCGAGGGGTTTTCCCTGTCCAGGAAAAAGATGAAGAGGATTATGTCTCAGGGTGAAATCAAGAGCCGGATAAGAAATCTTGCAAGACATTCCAGTAGATTCCTCGATTTTTTAATCCGCCTGTGGGGAAAGGAACATAAAGAGACAATTCAATTTTTTCGGTGTCTTAATCCTGAATTTATCTGGGAAAACTTTGATAGGTTTAAGGATGTATTCGGGCCAGCTGATTTTTTTTGTGTTCTCTACAACGTGGAAGTTTCAGATGAGGAGACCGATATAACCAGACGTTTCGGCGAGGATTTTTGGGAAAGGAAGTTAGAGGTGTCTCTTGAATTTCTTGCTCCGTTGACAATGGTATCGAAGTTTCTTGTTCACGATGACGATCCTGGGCCCGAGGAGTCTCAAAAGGAAAGTGGTACCAATGCCATTGTAGAAGAAAGTAGGGGGGCTCGTAAAAAACTCGAAAAGAAATTAAAAAAACAGCAGGAAGCGATAAAAGGTCTGGAAGCCAGAATTGAAAAATTAAACAAGAGACACAAGAAGGATGTGGAGACCATTGAGCGGTATCGACAGCAGGTTGCCGAATGTAGAAGAGAGCTGGAACATAAGAAGAGTCGCATGGATGAAGTTGTTCGGAGAGAAAAGCGAAGAGTTATCAGGGAGCTTTTTGCCAATTATGAAGATGTTTCAATGGAACAGGACTTGGATTCTCTGAACGTGTCTCTCGATTCAATATTTGAGCAAGCGGACAGGGCTCTAAGGTTGCAGCAGGAGGCGGATCGAGAGTACGGCAAGATATCTGAGCTGCGAACCAAGTTGATGAAACTGGAGCAGTACCTGGATGAGATTTCAAAAATATACGCTGATTCAGTACTTATCCATAGCGAGGTCCGCAAGGTTAAAAGACTTCTGGACAGGCAAAAAGAAAAGATACTCTCGCTACCGAGATCCGAGCTTTTATTATCCGAGAGGCGCGATTCGTGGGAACAGCAAATTGTAAAAAAAATTTCACTTCTTGAACCTTCCCTTAAGTCATTGAGAAAATTAAAACATATTAAGTCAAGCGTGACAGAATTGGATGATATAGGTCTGGATATTGATGCCAGGTATATCCGTTCGGCTATCGAAAAAAGGGAATATACGATACTTAGATACCTTAGCGAAAAGTTCTGTGCCGAAATTGACCCTGCGGGGGAGATTGAAATCGTGGAAGACTTTAATAAGTTTATAACGAGTAATACCTCAAAATCATATGATTTATACGTTGATGCGTATAACATCCTGTTATCAGCTAACGATAACAGGCCTATTCCCGAGGATATTTTCCGTGAAATGAGGGAAAATTTTACTAGGGCGATTATTAATCTGGGACCTAACTTTAAGCACGTATATCTCGTTTTCGATGGGAGGGGTTTTGACAAGGAGAGGCATGGAAATGTGGATATAATTTTTGCGGATAGGTTTCGGGGCGAAAGCGCGGACGAAATTATCATTCGCCTGATCAGGCGCAGGAAGGATAACAGGGCTGTTCTTGCAACGGCGGACAGAGAGATAATTAAGCAGTCCGAGGAAAACGTTTTTGCTACCATAGAACCTCACAACTTTTTTTCTTGCTTGTACGACTACGGCTTTAATATGTTTTGCTTACAGGAAAAAGATAGCCACTTCGGGGAATAGCCATGGATTCTCGGATCGTCTGTAGGCTGGGGGAAAAAGTTTTCATTATCACTTCTAAGACGATGTGAGAAGGGACTTTCATACGGATAGGTTAAGCAAACGAAATGAGACTCAAAATCATCCACTGGGTCATTATAAATCAGCTCGTATTCATACTGCTTCTACTGCTTCTCAGTTTTATTTCTTTGAGAAACTTTAACGAAATTGACCGAACGGTTTCGAGTATCCAGAGATTGAGTAGCAAGGTATTGGCCCTTGAGAAAGAGCTTATGGCGAGCATCCTAGACGAAGAAAGTTACCAGAAAAAATTCCAGGTGCTAAAAGATCCGGACTTTCAGCGCCTGTACTTGAAAGCCAGAGATCACAGCGATAACCTGATAGTTAAGTTGTCTGAAATGTTAAGGGGGGAGAAAGAAAAGCATCTTCTGGAAACGATAAATAAGTGCCACGTAACGTACACCAAGTTGATCACCGGGGAACATGACAAAAAGGGGAAAGCAGACCCAAAGAAGTTTGAGGACAGGGTTGAAGCGTTGATACGAGATATCACGAAAAACCTGGAGTTGTTAATTGCTGAAAGTGAACTGGGTATCAGGAAAAAAATCGACCAGATAGGTGAACTCACCGTACGTTTTCATAGGCTGTCAGTTTTCCTAATGGTAGTGGTTCTTAGTATTGGATTTATACTCTCCATTTACATCTATGTTCAATTACAACCACCTATTCGGAAGCTAATAAAAGGTACAAGAGCTGTAGGAGAGGGGGATTTTTCTTGCAGGGTAGAAATAGGAAAAGAAAATGAACTTGGTGAATTGGCTCTTGCGTTTAATTACATGTGTAACCGATTACAAGAACTGGACAATCTGAAAGCGGATTTTTTGGCAAACATGTCCCACGCGTTTAAAACCCCGCTTACTACGGTTCAGGAAGCTGCACGGTTGCTGCTTGATGGAGCCGCAGGGGAGATATCACCACAACAGAAGCGCCTGGTGGAGATCATCGAAGCCGATAACCGTGAGCTCGTCACCATGATTAATGAAGTACTTCAAGTATCGAGGATTGAAACCCAGTTGAGCGAGGTAAACTGCCAGTCGTTTGATTTTTCGCTCCTGGTTAATGAAGCTATCAACAGATTTAATTTCCTTGCGGAAAAGAGAAATATAGAGATAATAAAGAATTTTGGCGAAGCTCTACCGCTTTTTGAAGGAGATTATGATAAGCTGTCTCAAGTTGTGGACAATCTACTTGAAAATGCTATCAAGTATACCAATGACCGGGGACAGGTGAAGGTAACGCTAAAGACTGTTAAGCGTGGCAGTAATAACTTCCCGATGCCGAATAATTACATTTTAGAAAATGGTAGAAACTACCTGGGGCTTGAAGTGTTCAACACGGGTAAGCCCCTTGAAGATAGTGAGTTGACTTATATTTTTGAAAAATTTTATCAGGGGAAGCAAAAGCCGAAAGAGAAGGGAACAAGGGGATCGGGACTTGGATTGTATATTGTGAAGTATTTTGTGGAGAGACACCATGGAATTATCTGGGCTGAAGGGTTGAAGAAAAGGGGTACGGCCTTCAGGGTTATCTTGCCCTGCGATTTCGAGGAAACTATATGAGAAAAGCAATTTTCGTACTAGTGGTGGCCATTACAGCGACAATTCTTTCTTGCTGTTCTTTTCAATTTCCCGAAGTTCAACAGGGACCTGAGGTCAGCATTGCGAAAATAACAGAAGCAGAAAATCTGGTGGTAGAGAAAAAATTTGCCCGGGCAGAAAGGCAATTCAGGGAGTTATTGAGAGAGTTTGTCCCGGGAAGTCCTGAACACGAAGTAGTTTTATATAACCTGGTTATCTTGAACATGAGTAGGAAGAATCCCAAGAGGAGCAAGGTAAGAGCCGAGAGGTACCTGGAAGAGTTTACGAGAATCTATCCACGTAGCCATTTTAGGACCTCAATTGCGACAGCCCAGGAAATGTGTCGGGAAACTGAGGAATTAACATCGTGCAGGAAAGAGATAAATCTCTTGAAAAAGACGCTCAAAGCAAGAGATCAATCCATCAAGAAACTCCAATCGGAAATTGAAGCATACAAGAAGATTGACTGGGAAAGAGAAGAAAAAAAGCGACAGATTCAAAGATAAAGTTATGCTGGTTGTTTGGTAATTTAGATAATATAAAGTTGGGAAGTAGGGATTAAGCTGACTTACAGAATAGGTACGATACCATGGAAAGCAGGAAAGGAAAAATTTTAATAGTAGACGATGATAACAACCTTTTGGAAGTGCTGAAACTAAGGCTACAGTTTCATGGGTATGAAACTAACGTGGCAGAATCTCCCAAGGAGGCAATGCGGAAAATATCGCGGGAATCTTTTGATTTAATGGTTATTGACTTGATGCTGCCCGAGATGAATGGAATTGATCTCATGGAACAAATCTTTACCAAGGTGGGATTTCAACTTCCTGTTATTATTTTAACAGCTTATGGTACCATAAAGCTTGCTGTGGAAGCCATTCAAAAGGGTGCCTACAGTTTCTTGACAAAACCTTTTGAGCATCATGATTTGATTCTTCATATTGAAAAGGCCCTGGAAAAAACGAGGCTCAGTTCGCAGATTGAGAATCTACAGAAGATATTGAGCGAAAGGGCATCCCAATTGAACCTTATTGGCAAAAGCGAGGCCTTCCGCAGAGTTCTCAGGGAAGCAATGGGCGTTGCAAACACGGATTCTACCGTGCTTCTCACGGGAGAAACAGGTACGGGGAAGGAGTTAATAGCACAGACCATTCATAACCTGAGCGACAGGTTTAAGATGCCGTTTGTTGCCATAAATTGTGGCGCAATACCGGAAACGTTGCTTGAAAGTGAGCTTTTTGGGCATGCAAAAGGCGCCTTTACCGGTGCCCATAGGAAAAAAGAAGGTCTGTTTGCTAGGGCAAACGGAGGAACTATTTTCCTGGACGAAATTGGCGAAGCGCCTCAATCTGTCCAGGTGAAGCTTCTACGGGCTATCGAAACAAAGGAAGTTATCCCCCTAGGGACTACCATCCCAAGAAAAGTAGACGTCCGGGTGATTGCCGCAACCAACAAGGATCTCATTAAAGAAGTTGAAAAGGGAAACTTTAGGAAAGACCTCTATTTCAGGATAAACGTTATTCCGATTCACTTACCCCCTTTGAGAGAAAGGGTTGAGGACATACCACTTTTGGTTCAGCATTTTCTCACGAAATTCCAGAGTGACGGCACTGATGGCTTGAAAGGTATCCTCCCTTCGACTATGTCGTACATGCTGGAGCACGACTGGCCAGGGAACATAAGAGAACTGGAAAATCGAGTGGAGAGAGCTTTAATCTTTTCCAAGGGATCGGCAATAGCTCCTGCGGATATGTTCCCCGAGAAATTCGAAACTTCCGTTCCTGACGATGAGATAAGTGACGATCTAGATATCATTACGGATTATTCCACTGCCAAGGCCAGTTTTGAAAAGCGTTACATAATTTCTCTCATGCATAAATGTAAAGGAAACATATCGCAAGTGGCCAGAATCGCTGGACGTCACCGGCCGGAAATATACAAGATGATCAAAAAATACAAGATTAACCCCAGGGACTTTAAATCTTCCGACTAGTACTATGTCAAATAAAAAGGAAACTCTGATTAGTTACCTAGTTTGCCAATGGCCCTTGCTCGTCATGCCGGACTCGACACGGCATCCAGTTAAAGAATCCTAGATTCCGGCTCTACGCTTCGCTCAGGCCGGAATGACGGTTTGTGAGTCGGTCTCGTCCTACATGTTTAATTGATTGGTAGTCCTAGAAATCGGAATTAATCAGAGTTTCCAAAAGCTAAGGTAGTGTCATTGCGAGAGCAGCGAAGCAATCTCCAGTACTTTGATATTCCAAGGAGATTGTATCTTTGCGCGCCTTTGGCAGAATCCTCGCAATGACAAAATCTTGCAATCGTTTTTTAGGAATCGATCTAATGGCCTACATTGCCGGACCATGCTGGGAAACCTTCAACCGTAAGTTACCTAAATGTCATTCCCATGAACTTCTTGTCTGTGTTTGCCTTGGCGGAGTAAAGGTGTGGAGCGACGTAGAACTATAATGATTGTTGCCGGAGAGGCATCGGGAGATATGCATGCCGGGGCTCTGGCAAGAGAGATAGCGCGGGCAGATAAAAGAGTTAAGCTTATTGGAGTGGGCGGGCGTGAAATGAAGGCCGCCGGCGTGGAGCTACTTGCCGACATTAATTCCCTTAACGTAATGGGTTTAACTGAGATCGGCGGTAAAATAAAGAGCGTGGTGAACGTATTCTTTGAGCTATTAAAGGTGATGAGAAGAACCGTTCCATCTCTTCTTATCCTCGTTGACTTTCCTGACTTCAACCTCCTTTTAGCAAAATTTGCAAAACGATACCGAATACCTGTAATGTATTACATAAGTCCCCAGGTGTGGGCATGGAGGCGCGGAAGGACTAAAACCATTGCAAAGTTAGTTGACAAAATGGTGGTTATCTTACCTTTCGAGGTAGACTTTTATAAGAAACACGGGGTTGAAGTGGAATTTGTAGGGCACCCCTTGTTAGATACCATGATGACCGTTCCCGGCAAGGAAGAAGCCAGAAAAGTTCTGGGTATTGGCATGTCTGAAAATGTGGTTGGAATCTTGCCCGGGAGCCGACTTAGCGAGGTAAAAAAGTTGCTTGACGTGATGCTGGACGCAACCGATGAAATAAAGAAACATTTGCCTGGAACCAAGTTTTTGTTTCCCCTGGCAGACACCCTTCGAATAAGTGAACTATCATTCGTTGACAGGCGCAAATTGGAAAAGGTTTCTATCCAAGAAGGTAAAACCAGATTGGTTATGAGTGCATGTGATCTCTTGATAGCTGCTTCCGGTACGGTTACCCTGGAGGCGGCTATCCTTGGTACTCCCCTGGTCATCGCCTACCGCTTATCACCGTTTTCCTACTATCTCGGTAAGCGTCTCATCATGGTTCCCTATATCGGCCTGGTAAACCTGGTTGCAGGAGAACGCCTTGCGCCTGAATTAATACAAGATGATGTCAATCCGCGTGCGGTAGCATCGGAAGCGCTTAGCATTTTAAAAGATAAAGAAAGGCAACAATACATCAAGCGGCGGTTTTCGGACGTCAAAAGGTCTCTCGGGGAACCGGGGGCGTCTGCCCGGGCTGCCAAGGTAGCGCTGGAATTTTTAAATTAAAAGGTACTGTAATGAGATCAAAGATCCTCGCACTGGTTGTTTTGCTAATATTTATGCCAGCAATAAATATCGATGCAACCTCCCGTAATCTCAAAGAAAGCATCCCGGATTCACTGAAAGAATGGATACCATGGGTCTTGTACGGGCAGGAAGAAAAGATGTGCCCCGCGAAATATGATAATGTCGATGAACATAGGTGCGTGTGGGAATCTTACCTGAGCCTTGACCTTAGCAACTCCGGGGGCGCATTTACCCTCAACGTGTTGTGCCTCAAAGATTCATGGGTGCTTCTACCGGGAGACCTTGGCGTCTGGCCGCACGATGTTAGAGTCGATTCAACACTGCTACCAGTTCTGGAAGGACCACAAAGGCCAAGAATTTACTTAAATATGGGAACTCATTCGATCACAGGCCATTTTAGCTGGAGTAGCATGCCTGAGATTCTTAAAATCCCATCAAGTGTTGGAATAGTTAATGTGAGGATAAACGGAAAAAATATCACGCACCCTTTCGTAGAAGAAGATGGCAAGCTCTGGCTAAAAAAGGAGAAAACGAGAGTTCTTAAAAAACCTCGGCTAAGGGTCAGGGTTTTTCGCTTACTGGATGACACCATACCAATGATTGTGACAACCCTTCTCAAGCTGAACATTTCAGGACGTCCTCAGGAAACGGTGTTGAAAGGAGTTCTTCTCGAAAACTCTGTTCCAATGGAAATTCGTAGTGAGCTTCCGATTGGGTTGAGGCGCGGTGGCAGTATTGCCGTTCAAGCTAGAACCGGGCGATGGGAAATTAGGATTAAGTCAAGGATGACGGGGCGTGTCAGTACCCTCGAAGTTGGGGACCTTTTTGGCAAACGCGAGATATGGGCTTTTAAGCCGGAAAATCACTTAAGGATAGTAAAACTGGAAGGGGTTGAATTTGTTGATCCAAAGCAAACAGAGATGCCAAAGAACTGGAAAAGTTACACGGCCTTCGTGGTAAAACCGGGAATGGAAATTAAATTCAAGGAAATTAAGCGCGGAGATTCGGCCCCGGCGCCTGATGTGCTGAATATAGGCAAAACATGGTGGTTGGATTTCGACGGGAAGGGATTTACCGTTCAAGATAGGATAGGCGGACGAATAAGCCGAAGTTCGTACCTAGCTATGAATCCTCCTCAGAAGCTCGGAAGGGTAACTGTAGACGGAAAAGATCGGTTAATTACGAGTTTCGGGAAAGATAAAAAGGCTGGGGTGGAACTCAGAAAAGGTACGTTAAACCTCGTGGCGGAATCACGCATAGAGGGTAGAATCAGTTCGATACCTGCAGTAGGTTGGGATCACGATTTTCAGAAGGTGACCGGTACCTTGAATTTGCCACCGGGATGGAAAATTCTGGCAGTGCAAGGTGCTGATGAAGTAACCGGCACGTGGCTTGAAAAGTGGACACTCCTTGATTTCTTCATTGTTTTAATCATCTCCCTTGCTATTTTGAAACTCAGGGGCTGGAAATGGGGGCTCATAGCGCTTGTTGCACTGATTCTCATATACCACGAAACTGGGGCTCCAAGAATGGTATGGCTTCACCTTGTTGCCGCCATTGCCATACTGAATTACGTGTCCATAAATTGGGTGCGGAAGGCAGCAACAGTATGGTATTGGGGGACGTTAATTGTGCTGGTGACAATTTCTCTTCCATTTGTCCTTCACCAGGTTAGAACTGGGTTTTATCCTCAACTGGAACGTCCTGTTTTTCATCGGGGGATGAGGGAGATAAAGCGAGCGCCCTTGGTTTCTGAGAGTGTAAAGGTAAAGCCTTACTTGAGGGAACGAGCATCCTTAAAGACTTTTCAAAAAAGAAAGGCTGGGAAGTATTACATCAAGAAATCGGGAGAAGAAAAAGAAAAGAAAGCTATCCTGGTATATGATACCAAGGCGATGATCCAAACGGGTCCCGGGTTGCCATCGTGGAAATGGGACGAAGTATTTTTCAGATGGAATGGCCCCGTACAGAGATCTCAAAACCTGCATCTGTGGCTGATATCGCCATTCGCGAACCTTTTTCTCTCTTTATCCAGGGTATTACTGCTGGTGGTGTTGATTCTCGGCATGGTGAGAAAAGATGACCTAAAATTGCAAAAGTATTTTTCTCTATCTCTTGTCTTTCTTTGTCTAATCTTTTCTTTTACCGCTCCGGCAATGGCAGAAACGAAAAGCGCCTGTTTTCCTCCGAGCAACATGTTGGACGACCTAGGTAAAAGACTTTTAAAGAAACCGGAATGTTCTCCAAGATGCGCCGACATATCCCGGGCCAGAATTTCCCTGGATTCTACCACGGTAAAGATTTTTTTGCATGCAAATGCAGGGGCCTACACGTTTATCCCCCTTCCGGATTCGTCGGCTTGGGAGCCACAGGAAATACTTGTTGACGGAGAATCTGCAGTTGGAATTTCCAGGGATGAAAGCGGTATCCTGTGGATGCTGGCGGACGAAGGTGTGCACGATGTTATGCTCCTGGGAAGGGCACCGGCCGTTGGAGTTTTTCAGTTAAATTTCCCTCTTCGCCCCAAGGAAGTAAAGGTAGAATCCAGTGGCTGGAAGGTTGAAGGAGTTAGCGAGGAAGGAAAAATCGGGGCCAGTGTATTGTTTACGAATTTAAGGGAAGTTCAAGCAAGGAAAGTTGAAAGTGCGCGAGTTGAGGTTCCCCCTTTTTTTGAAGTTAAAAGAACATTATCGCTGGCTCTTGAATGGCAGGCTAAGACCACGCTCAGGCGTATTACGCCCACTGGTACACCGGTGCTTATTTCGGTGCCCTTGCTGCCTGGTGAATCCTTGATGACAAGAGGTCTGGAAGTTAAAGGAGGAAAGGTAATCGTAAGCATGGAACCTTCCCAGAGGGAGGTTTCATGGCAATCCACCCTGGCTAAATCATCACTTCTGGAATTGAAAGCTCCCGAACATGTACCCTGGGTCGAGAATTGGGTGCTGGATGCAAGCCCTATATGGCACTGTGATTTAGAAGGAATCCCCGTGGTTCATCATAGGACAAGGTCGGGGTATTGGATGCCAGAATGGAGACCGTGGCCGGGAGAGTTCGTGAAAATACGTATCACAAGGCTTATGGGTATTCCCGGGAGAAAGCTGACCATTGAGAAAACTCGTCTTGAACTTGTACCCGGGACAAGGTTTAGTAAGGCGACCCTTAACCTTGAATTGAGGTCTACAAAGGGTGGCCAACATCGGCTACTACTTCCTTTGGGGGCAAGGCTTGTTGAGGTAAAGGTGAATAACAAGGTTGTACCGGTGAAGTTAAACGGGAGAAAACTGATTTTGCCTTTGTTGCCGGGGCTTCAGTCATGCAACATCTTGTGGTATCAGGACGGCGGACTCTCTAGCGTGATGACTTCTCCTGCTGTTGAACTGGGAACTGCTGCGGTAAATGCAGATATTTCCGTGAAAATGCCGAAAAGCAGGTGGATTTTATGGACAAGGGGACCTCGATTTGGTCCAGCAGTTCTCTTCTGGAGTTATTTGTTGGTTGTAATCATTGCCTCGGTAGTGCTCGGTAAATTTTCGTCCACCCCTCTAAAAACCCTACAGTGGTTTCTCCTAGGTATCGGTCTTACCCAGATAGAACCGATTATGGCAATAGCAGTCGTAGCCTGGCTTATTTTGCTAGAGGTGAGAAGCAAAAATCCTCTCGAAGGACGACCATTTCTGTTTAACTTGTCACAAATGCTACTCGTTGTTCTTACATGTTTTGCCCTCTGGTGTCTTTACGTTG
>JALSTM010000171.1 GCA_026983715.1 Desulfobacterales bacterium | reverse complement strand
CCGCTGATAGGAGATACGGGTATCCATTTATAAACTGCACTAACTGTGGACCCCGGTTCACCATAATAAAAGATATTCCGTATGATCGCCCGCATACCACCATGGCGCAGTTTGAAATGTGCGATAAATGCCGTGTTGAATACGAAGACCCTTTGAACCGTCGGTTTCATGCCCAGCCGGTAGCGTGTCCCGATTGTGGCCCGCATGTAACACTTATTGACAAAACTGGGAAAGCAATAGAGACACCGAACCCCGTAGAGGAAACAGCTAGATTGCTGGAAGCGGGTAAAATCGTCGCCATAAAGGGACTTGGTGGATTTCACCTAGCTTGCGACGCTTACAATGAAAAGGCGGTTTCAGAACTGAGGAAAAGGAAATACCGCGAAGACAAGCCTTTCGCCATAATGTGTAGGGATATTTCAGTGGCAAGGAAGTTATGCAAATTCGGTGATGAAATATCCGAGATACTCCAGAGTCCTCAAAGTCCGATAGTTATCCTTCCACGCAGAGATGACAACCTTGTCTCACCTTCCGTGGCTCCAGGGCACCGATTCCTAGGAATAATGCTCCCGTACACTCCTCTTCACCACCTGATTTTTTCTTACGGGCCGGAAACACTTGTCATGACCAGCGGCAACCTGAGCGATGAACCCATAGTTTTTACTAATAATGAAGCCCTGAAACGCCTGCATAACATAGCAGACTATTTTCTTATAAATGACAGGGACATCTATATCCGTTGTGATGACTCCGTAATTAAACCTTTCAGGAATGGCAAAACATTCTTCAGGCGAGCCAGAGGTTACGTACCCTTTCCGGTCAAACTGGGAAAACAGGCCTCATCGGTGCTTTCGTGTGGTGCAGAGCTAAAGAATACCTTCTGTCTTACAAAAGGCAATTACGCTTTTATCAGCCATCATGTGGGAGACCTGGAAAACTGGGAAACCTTTACGGCCTTTGAACAAGGTATCGAGCATTTCAAGAAACTATTTGAGATCAATCCTGAAGCAGTGGTATACGATCTTCACCCAGATTATCTTTCTACCCAGTATGCCCTGTCTCTCGACATTCCCAGAATCGGCATACAGCACCACTACGCCCACGCTCTAAGTTGCATGGCGGAATACAATCTCACAAGCCCCTTGGTTGCAATTATCATGGATGGTACGGGCTACGGTACCGATGGAACAATCTGGGGCTGTGAATTCCTGAAAGTCGACACCTCAACCTTTGAAAGACTAGGACATTTACGCTACATCAGATTGCCCGGCGGCGAAAGGGCGATTCGAGAACCGTGGAGGATAGCGGCAGCCTACCTAGAACGTACTATCGGTACGGAGTGGGATAAGTTTGATCTTCCTTTCTGCAGGAACATCAACCATCGTGACTGGGAAGTCCTAAAGAAAAGCATGCAATTGGGCCATAATGCCCCCCTTTGCTCCAGTGCGGGACGTCTTTTTGATGCAGTAAGCGCTCTTCTGGGAGTTCGTAGCAAGATAAACTATGAAGGCCAGGCCGCAATAGAACTCGAACAACTTGCAGTCCCCGAGACTCACTTTTATTCATATAGCATCGAACAAAAGGATAGTTCTTTTATAGTTGACCCAGACCCGATATTCGAAGATGTAATAAACGACATCAAGAACCACGTCGGAACGGATGTTATATCGGGACGCTTTCATCTCACGATGGCTCGAATTATTGGGGATACGGCAAGCAAGATGAGGGATCTCACAGGGTACTCCGAAATTGTGCTTAGCGGTGGTGTATTTCAAAATCATTTTCTACTTGAATTAGCGGTGCAAATATTGGAAGAAAAAGGTTTCAAGGTGTATATCAATCAAAAGGTGCCGGCAAATGACGGAGGAATTTCACTTGGGCAAGCTTACTATGGAGTTTTAAACTACGGGGAGTAGAATCAAATGTGCCTAGGAATACCTGGAAAAGTTGTTACCATTGACAAAGAAACAAGTACGGCTGAGGTAGATTTTGGAGGGGTTAAGAGAACCGTAAGTATGCATCTTTGCCCTGAGGCGGGGATCGGCGACTATGTACTTGTCCATGTAGGTTTTGCGATTCAAAAGTTAGACGAGGAAGATGCTCTCATTACCCTGGAACTCTTCAAGGAAATCGGAGAAAAGTACATTGAATCGGAAATCTAAGGTAGACAATAAAGAAATACTCGATAAACTTGTAAAAGCCATCCAATCTCACACCAGCCAAAATTATTCTTTCATGGAAGTCTGTGGTACTCACACCGTGGCCATTTTTCGTTCGGGGATCCGTAGCATATTACCGGGTAACCTGAGAGTCATCTCGGGACCCGGTTGCCCCGTATGTGTAACTCCGATGGCTGAAATAGACGAAGCAATATATCTGGCTAAAAAGGACAATGTCATTTTGGCAACCTTTGGAGATTTGATGAGAGTTCCGGGCAATGAGGGCTCCCTTCTCCAGGCAAGGGCGGAAGGTGCAAGGGTAAAAATTATTCTCTCTCCTATGGATGCGGTCCTGCTTGCCGAAAGAGAAAGGTTTTCCAGGGTAATTCTTTTTGCCGTTGGGTTTGAAACAACGATTCCACCGATAGCGATTGCCATCAAGGAAGCAAACCGAAGAGGTCTAAAGAACTTTTTTGTTCTATCGTCCATGAGACTCATTCCGCCGGCCATGGAAGCACTTTTAAGTGACAAAAAGACGTCGATAGATGGTTTTATATTACCTGGTCACGTTAGTGTCATAATAGGTACGAAACCTTACAGGTTCATTGCCGAGCGCTTCCATGCTCCCGGTGTCGTTACCGGTTTTGAACCCATTGATATTCTTCAGGGGCTGCTGATGCTTCTTCGGCAAAAAAGTGAAGGCAGAAGTGAAATAGAGATCCAGTACCGGCGAGCCGTAACACCTGAGGGCAACGTAAAGGCCATGGAAGTACTACGCGAAGTATTCAAGGTGCGTGATTCGAGGTGGAGGGGGCTTGGCATAATTCAGGATAGCGGACTCAAATTGAAAGACAAATACGCTCCTTTTGATGCCAGAAAACACTTTGACATTCCTATAATGCCGGAAAATGAACCCCCGGGGTGCATTTGTGGAGAAATTCTTCAGGGGATTAGGGTTCCGACTCAATGTGCTCTTTTCGGGAAAAGATGTACACCTGAGAATCCAGTAGGTCCTTGCATGGTATCATCCGAAGGGAGCTGTGCCGCCTACTATAAATACGGAAACTAACGCCGGAGTACAGGGATGAATAAGGACAAAATAATGCTCGCCCACGGGGCAGGCGGAAAACTAAGCATTGAACTTGTTCGTGAGGTATTCCTTCCCCGGTTTGACAACCGGATACTTGACGCGCTTGAAGACAGCGCCGTATTTGAGGCCGACGGTGGAAGGCTAGATTTTACGACGGATGCTTTTGTTGTTAAACCTCTCTTTTTCCCCGGCGGGGACATCGGGACACTTTCCGTTTGTGGGACAGTAAACGACCTTTGCATGATGGGTGCAAAACCTCTTTATCTGTCGGCTTCGTTTATCATTGAAGAGGGACTACCCATTGAGACCCTGGATAGGGTCGTAAACTCAATGAAGCTTGCTGCCAGGGATGCAGGTATTTCCATTGTTGCAGGTGACACGAAGGTAGTAGAAAAAGGTGCCGCGGATAATCTATTCATAACTACTGCAGGGGTGGGAAAAATACAAGATGACGTTAACCTTTCCAGTTCAAGCGTGGCAGCCGGTGATGCAGTGATTATAAACGGTTTTATTGGTGACCACGAGATGGCGGTACTTCTCGCTAGAGGAGAATTTGACCTTCAAGGAGAGGTAAAAAGCGACTGTGCACCCCTTTCAGGTCTCGTGGCAGCTATCTTGTCAGTTTCGAGAAAGATTAAATGCATGCGGGATCCTACCAGGGGCGGGCTCGCAACGGTGCTTAATGAAATCGCCGGGGCTTCAAGGGTGGGAATTATTATCGAAGAAGACAAAATACCCGTTCGGGAAGAAGTTAGAACCGCTTGTGACCTCCTCGGTTTTGATCCACTTTACCTGGCAAACGAGGGTAAAGTCGTGGTCTTCGTCGACGGTGATGATGCTGAAAAAGTACTAGAAGTCATGAAAACACACCCGCTGGGCAAGAATTCAGTTATTATCGGCGAGGTTGTTCAGGAACCCGAAAGCAGGGTTTTGCTAAAAACCAGTATAAAGGGTCACCGGGTGGTCGGGCTTTTAAGCGGAGAGCAATTTCCTAGGATCTGTTGATCGTTCTTTAGGCTCACCAACAAAACAGGCCAACAATTCATCATTGTCATAGCTTGCAATCTGAGCTATATCTGCCATTTCCGGTACATGTCGCATTCTTTCTCAAATGGAGGTTCCGCTTGATAAGAATAGTTGACCTTTACAAGAAATATCGCGATACCGTTGCCCTTGAGGGATTGAACTTGCACGTAAAGACAGGTGAGTTTTTCGGTTATTTAGGACCCAACGGTGCCGGAAAAACAACTACGGTTAAGATTCTAACCACTCTTGCCAGACCTACTTCTGGTACTGCCCTGATAAAGGGTATCGACATAATAAAGAATCCGATCGAGGCAAAAAAACACACCGGGGTTGTGCCCCAGGCGATTAACCTGGACATGGAACTTACCGCCTGGGAGAACCTTCAGATTCATGGCTTACTCTACAACATGAACAAGAAATTCATGAGGCAACAGGCAGATTATCTCCTGGCTTTCGTCGGCTTGGACAAACACCGTTATAGGCTTGTGAAAAACTACTCCGGAGGAATGAAAAGACGGCTTATGATAGCCCGGGCACTACTCCATAAACCAGAAGTCATCTTTCTCGACGAGCCTACTGTAGGGTTAGATCCCACCGTGAGGCGTCAATTATGGGGGCTTTTAAAGAAAATAAACCAGGAAGGGGCGACCATATTTTTGACTACCCATTACATCGAGGAAGCTGAAAACTTGTGTGAACGAGTTGGCATTATTGATCGAGGAAAACTGATAGCCCTTGACAAGCCAAAATCTCTTATCGCCTCTGCCGGCAAAATAGTGGTAGATGTGCTGGAAGATGATCAGCTTACGAGTTACTTCTTTACAACACGAAAAGAGGCAGGGGACTTTGTTGCCGGGCTGGATCTCCCGGCCACTGTCAGGAATGCAAATCTGGAGGATGTTTTCGTGAAACTTACCGGAAGGAGAGTTAAAGAATGAAAGGCTTTCTGGGGGTATTCCTAAGAGAACTCCTTATAATAAGAAAAAGAATCGTCAAGATGCTTGTTTCTTTTTCCGTATCACCTCTTTTGTATCTTATTGCATTTGGCTGGGGTATCGGGCAAAAGATAACTGTTGAGGGAATGAATTACCTTTCGTTTCTTATTCCCGGTTTGGTAGCGATGAGCAGCATGAATAGAAGCTTCGCTATTTCAAGCGAGATAAACATAGCACGGTTTTACTGGAAAATTTTCGAGGAGTTCCAGGCAGCGCCCGTATCCAACCTGGCTATTGCGGCAGGTGAGGTTCTGGGAGGAATCTTGAGGGGGCTTATTGCAAGTGCCGTAATAGTAGTTCTGGCACTTTTTTTCGGGGTGCACCTCAACCTTGGAATTCTATTTTTTTTGGCAGTCCTGGGGAATACCTTTGCCTTCAGTTCCCTGGCTCTAATTACTTCAATGCTTGTGAAGTCTCACGCCGATCAAGCCATGCTCACAAACTTTGTTATTACACCCATGGCCTTCCTATGTGGTACATTCTTTTCACTAAAAACGCTTCCCGCTTGGGCTTATTACACCGTGAAAATGCTCCCCCTCAGCCACGCAACAATAGCAATTAGGGCTGCCGCCCTCGGCAAGCCAATGCCATGGAATGCCCTGGGCATAACCTTTTGTTTCGGAATTGTGTTTTTCATAGCCGGCGTTTGGGCCATAAGGGGTGCACAGGAGTAGAACAAAATGGGGCCTCGAGATTCAAGAAAGGGATTGGTAATTGTTTATACCGGAGACGGTAAAGGAAAAACATCGGCTGCTCTGGGCGGTATAATTAGAGCGCTTGGACACGGATTCAGGGTAAAAATTTTTCAATTTATAAAGACCGCCTCAAGGTCAGGAGAGCAAAAGACCCTTCAGAACTTGGGGGTTCAAGTAGAGGCGCTGGGGAAAGGCTTTACGTGGAAAAGCAAGGATATAGAAGAAGACATAAACTTAGCAAAAAAAGGCTGGAAGGAAGCTTCGGAAGACATACTTTCAGGGTATTTTGACCTGATTGTGCTAGATGAACTTAATTATGTTCTTCAGTACGGTTTTTTAAAGTGTGAAGATGTGCTTAGTGTGCTCAGAAAAAAACCAGAGAATCTTCACTTGATTATAACCGGTCGAGGCGCACCGCAGGAGTTGGTCGACTTTGCCGATCTCGTTACTGAGATGAAAACGATAAAACATCCTTATGCGTCGAAAGGATTAAAGGCCCAGAAGGGCATCGAGTACTGAGATTCCATTACAGAGTGGATAACTCTATTTGTCAGAATTTCTTCCAAATGAAAATCTTGTTCCTGTGGTATGAAAAGCTTTTCTCTGCCACCTTACAATTCTAGTCATTGATAAGCAGCCCGTTTTCCCCCAGGAGGGCTCTCGTCATAGAGGGTTTCTTTTATGATTTTCAAAAGTTCTTTTAGGCTAAAAGGTTTACTGATAAAACCCTGGGCTCCATTTTCTAGTAACTTTCTCAAAGATTGATTCATGGCAAAACCACTTGCAAGAATAACTTTAACATCCTTGTTTATATCTATCAGTTTTTCCAAGCATTTGTCTCCACCCATCCCGGGCATAATAAAATCGAGTATCACAAGGTCTATCTCTTCCTGTAGTTCTCGGTATATTCGAATCCCTTCTTCACCGTCCCTTGCAGTTACAACCTTGTAGCCGTAGTTTTTGAGCAATTCCACGCTCAGTTTCCTCACGCTTTCCTCATCATCAATCACTAGAATAGTCCCTTCTCCCCTTGGAAATTCTTCTTTGTCCTCGCCACCGCCTTTCTCACCCACTTTCTTAATATCCCTATAAGAAGGAAAGTAAATCTTAAAGACAGTCCCTTTCCCTTCTTCGCTATAACACAATATGTGACCATCGTGGCTTTCAACAATTCCATACACCATAGCCAAACCCAGTCCCGTGCCTTTACCCACCTCTTTTGTTGTAAAAAACGGATCAAAAATCCTATCTTTTGTCTCCGGTTTCATTCCAATGCCACTGTCTTCAACCCACAACATAACATATTCACCGGGTTTAAGTTTTAAATGCCTTTTGCAATGCTCCTGGTCAAGGTAAACTACATCACTGCCAATCTTGAGCACTCCACCTTCCGGCATGGCGTCCCTGGCATTGACGGCAAGGTTCATCAGTATCTGCTCTATCTGGGAAGGATCTGCGTTAATTAGCGTCAGCTTATCTGTCAGATGGGTTTGAATCCGGATCATCTTTGGGAGAGTGCGCTGGAGGAGCTTTTCAACTTCTCTTATCTCCCTGTTTAACTCAACAGGTTGTTTCTCACTCCTTACTCTACGGCTGAAGGTAAGCAACTGCTTTGTCAAGTCGGATGCCCTGTTAGCAGCGTGCTCAATCTGTTCAAGGTACTGCCTGTCTTCGGAATCTTCCGGCACTGTTAGGAGCATGATCTGGGTAAAACCTTTTACGGCTGTAAGCAAGTTATTAAAATCATGAGCAATTCCACCAGCCAGGGTTCCTATTGCTTCCATTTTTTGGGCCCTTAGGAGCTGATCCTGAAGATTCTTTTTCTCTCTCAAATCCCTGGCCACAACAATTGTGGCATGGTGATCGCGGTTCGCATCGTAAATTCTTTTGGCCGACAATTCTATCGGTATATATTCACCAGTACTGATTTTGGCCGTCAGTTCTTTTTCAACGAGCAGCCCCTTTTCTTCTATCTCTCGAATCAAGGGTTCCACTTCGATGTCGTCAGGCAGAAGCTCGGTGAAATGTCTGCCGATTATCCTGGTAGCTCCATAGCCGGAGATGTCCTTAAACTTCTCGTTTACCCTTATAATATACCCATCGCTATCCAGTATGATCAAAGCATCAACGGAATTTTCTATTATATTTTCAAGCAGGTTCTTTGTGGCAATTATTTCTTTTTCAATCTTTTTCTTCTCCGTTATATCCCTCAACACGCATATAATGGAAGCATCATCACTTTTCTCATCCTTGTACTTTTTGCAACTAGCTTCAAAGTGCACCTGTTTTCCGTTCTTCCTGTTAAGCAGAATCTCAAAGTTGTTAGCCTTTCCTTCTGCAATTACTCTAGCAAGTAATGCCGAACCAGCCGAGACTGAGTCTTTTGGCATGAGGTCTAAAAGGCTTTTCCCGACTATTTCTCGTTTTGAAATCCCAAGCAGGTCCTCGACCTTCTTGTTTATATCGATTATTACTCCCTTGCCGTTCAAAAGGATGATGATATCATTTGCATTTTCAAATACATCTCGAAATCGACGTTCTGACTCTAACACCGCCCGTTGAGTCTCGGACAGCTTTTTTTCTCGCTGCTCCAGGCTTTCAGAAAGGAGATCAAAAGCATTTGCCAGCAATCCAATTTCATCTGCCCTGTTCCAGTTAAGTTGCTTGTACTTCCCTTCTTTAAGTTCTTCGGTGGCATTTCCCAGACTTTTTAAAGGCTTATAAACACGTTTTGAAAAAATCAAAACGAAGGCCAGAAAAATTATTGATACTTCTATTGCAAACCCAAGGAGTATAATCTGCTGTGCGGGACTAGATATTGCAACTAGCTTTTCTACATCTACCGCTGCAATAAGCTCCCATCTCCAGCCGGGAAAATACCTGGTGAATCCTATTAATTCTCTGCCTGTCTCAGAGCGGAACCTTACCTTTTTGTATGTAGAAAAACCAGCAGTGGGATTTTTCGAGAGATATTCTACATCTATTCTTTCCCCTACCGGTATGGAAGAAATAAGAACCCTACCCATCGGATCCAGGACGAAGGTGTGAACCGAATCTCCCCTTGTTTTGCTGAGATTCTTGATCCGGAGGAGAACGTCTTTTTTGACGGCTTTAACGACCTGCTGGTGTTCTTCTTGGCGTTCAGATAGGAGAAACTGGAAAGCGTCATCGCAGGATGTAAAACAGAGTTCCAGAACGTCTTTCGCTCTCCCGAGAAAATGTTCCTCGTACTTGTTTTTGATATACCTGCTAACTATTTGTGAAATCAGCAAAGCGGCCACAATGCTAACAACAGCCACTGTTATTATAAGCTGATAAAGTATACCCTTTTTGGGTCTGAATTTTCTCACTTTTTGTCCCTACCGATTCCTACCGGGAAAAATTGGCTTAGCGGTTTGCATTTTCCTTGGCCACACTATTTCTCTTTTTCCCTTTTGCCATTGAATGGTTATCGGGTTGTGTCCAATTTGTACGCCACATTGATCGACCTTAAACCGGCCTAGCACCGTATAGGTGTCGAGATGCCTGATTTCGGAGGTAATCTTTTGCCTATCCACACTACCGGCCTGTGTAACCGCTTTTTCAAGAATCTCGCAGGCGGCATATCCGGACGCGGCATGGTACGTAGGCGTTAAATTCGTGAATTTCTCGAAATCATGGATAAATTTCGTGGTTCCCGGGTATGGAATTCGGGCATTCGCTTCCCATTGAGATGGGCCGAAAACTCCCTCCGCATACCGGCCCAGCTTAATTCCGAATTCCTTGAAAGTTGGTGCAATGGTTGCCGCAAATGCAGCGGGTCTATAACTTGCCTTTCTCATGGTTTCCATGAAATTGTAAACGTCATCAGGATATGCACAGAGAACAACAGCTTCCGGATTAAGCGACTTTATGTGTGACACAACATTGACAAAACCTGGATTTCCCTTGGGATAAACAATTTTCTCCAAGACTTTTAAACCGAACCTATCACTCCACTTCTCGACCCCTTCCGCAGCACTAAGTGGAAATCGGTCATTTTCACAAATTACAACAACTTTTCTGAATCCATACTCGGCTATAATGTCAAGAAAACCAGTAAAATACCGATCTGCCAGGGCATACATCCCGAAAATGCACCTGTAGCCCCGCTGCCATATCTTGGGGTCGGAGGCACCTGCAATGAGAAGCGGGTAGCAATATTTTTCTGTCACTTCCGATACACTGTATGTAATAGAGCTTGAATACGGAGACAAAACCAGGTCTACTTTGTCTTTCGTAATCAACTTGTTGTAAAGGGAAGCACTCTTTTCGGGATCGCTTTCATCATCATAGACGATTAGCTTAACTTTATCACCCAGCAGGCCACCATTCTTATTTACTTGTGTTTCCCAAAGCTTATAGCCCAGGTAAACCATGGTTGCCGGTTCTTTGTATTTCCCGGTCAAGGAAATGGCGACACCTATTTTGGTGGAAGAAAATGCACAAAATGGGTGGAATAAAAACGAAAACAACAGGATAGCCAGTAAAAGTCTAAACCTACCTGTTACCATCATAACGGTATCTCCCCCCATATTGGGATGAATAGTAATAACGGAGGGCTATCGGCAATAAGAGTTTTATCCTCCTGATTCGTTCCTCATCAGACGGGTGAGTTGACAGAAACACCGGAGGTTTTGGCTCATTTGAATTCATTAAACGCTGCCAAAGAAGTAGAGCCCCTCGAGGATCATATCCGGCTTTGGCCATCAGAATTAAGCCAATATGATCTGCCTCAAGTTCCTGTTGCCTGCTAAAAGGAAGAAGTACTCCAAGCATCACACCAAGGCCATAGGCCTGCTCAAAACTTCTAATAGCTATGGGACTTGCATTTCTTAGTGCTACACTCAAACCAACACTTCCTAACCTTGCCAGTAAGTCCGCTGTCATCCTTTCAGCCCCGTGCCTGGCAATAGCGTGGCCAACTTCATGGCTTATCACCGTGGCGAGGCCATTGTCATCTTTCGTGTAGGGAAACATTCCCGTATAAACGAATACTTTACCCCCTGGCAAACAAAAAGCATTCGCTTCTTTATCGTTATCTATCACCAAAAACTCCCACCTATAATCCGGTCTTCCAGAAACTGAAGCAATTCTCATGCCTACCCTGCGCACTGCATTGACGTACCGGGGATCTCTTGACAATTTTTCCCTTCGGAGAATTTCCCGGTAGACTCTGGCACCCATCATCATTTCTTCCTGTTCGCTGACAAGAAGTAGTTGGTGACGACCTGTTATGGGTACCGTGGCGCAGGCTCCGAGGAGCAAGCAAATCAATAACCAAAAGATAACTAACCTTACGTGGACATTCGGTTTTAGGAAATATCTACTCATTCCAATACCTCTCGGTTCAAAACCGATATTCAAGCTATAAGCGACCCACTAGTACAGCTATCTTCTTAACCATTGCCCTGAGAAACCTTGTTTCTCAAAGAATCAATTGCAACAAGGTATAGAATTCTCAACTCATCGAACATCTTTGAAATTTTAACAAAGCTATCTAAATCCTCCTCCTCCAGGCTGTATATCAACTTTTGTTGAAAAACCCTGAACTGATCTGTCAGGATATTACACCTTGCCTCCAACTCTCGAACCATATCAAAATCCACACCATTTTCGTCAAAATGCTTCTCAAACTCTCTACGCTTACTTTCGTAAAACTCCGCCAGTTCTTTTATAACAATTACT
>JALSTM010000170.1 GCA_026983715.1 Desulfobacterales bacterium | reverse complement strand
CGTTCTTTGCGCCTTAAGCGAAGCGGGCGGTTCATTTATGACGGACACTGGTAGTATAAGAATTATGACACGCTAAAACGCTACATGTTTATAGGGAAGTATTCTAAGGCACCGAAGCCGCAACCAACTTTGAACCGCTAAGACGTCCCAGTTAAATGCTGCAAGATTTAACGAGGCAAGCAAAGAGCCCAAAGGGATATTCTTTTTTCCTTGAGCAGTGCCCCAGTCAAATACTACGTATCCTTTCGGTCCTGGTGAAACAATACAAGGTTTCACTGGATAAAAATTTCACGGGGCAAGTGCCTGCTCAAGGAAAGAACCTAGCCTTCGGGCATGCTATTAAGTTCAGACACGTTGAGTTGGCACCCGAAACTTTGTGTCTTGCGTACGCCTCATGCGATATGCTTGTTCTCCATTGCCCTGGCTAGCCTGAAAGGGTGCAAGGTACTGTGGGCGGTATTGACCGGCCACCCCCAATATTTTCCTTCTTAGCGTTCTTCACGGCTTGAGCCAAGCGAGCGGTTCATTATGGTTCGCTCACTAGCCCACGGTTTTAACCGTGGGTAAATGAATGACTAGTTACGTCAATAACCGATTCATCGGTTTCTCACTCAAAAAGGATTTTTACATAAGGGGAAACTGTGATAAGTTTGGATTTCTAGAACTAGCAAATAATCAAAGAAACAAGATGAGTACAATCCAAAAAGCATCATTCCGGCCTGAGCGAAGCGTAGAGCCCATGATTAGGAACGGTTATCGTTTTTTTCCATCGTTTCTTTAATTACCTCAAGTGCCGCGAGAGCCTGATCGCGGTATTTTTCATACTTTGAAGCAGCATGAAGTTCTTTCAGAGCGAGGGTCTCGTTACCGAGGTTCCATGAAGAATAACCTAAAAGGAGGTGGGCAAGGCCATTTCGAGAATCAAGCTTTAAAGACTCTTCAAGCGCTCTGGTTGCCTCCTTCCACATCCCGTTTCGGTAGTACAACTTGGCTATCTCCAACCATCTTGAAGCACTCGGTTTCCTTGATAGTGCCTTAGTATAGTATAAAACTGCCTTTTCCACTCGATGAGCCTCAGCATAGGTTTTTGCAATTTTATCGAGTTGCCCAGGGGACGGGTTTTTACCGTATGCCTTCTCGAGACATCTTGCTGCCTTAAGCGGCACCCCAATATATAAGTATATATCGGCAAGCTCTTTCCATTTCCAGCTAGAAGGAGGTGCCAGCCTGTAGGCAACTTCGAGGGCAACTGCAGCTCCACTGTAATCATTCCTTTGTAGTCTTACCTGGGCAAGGAGCTTCCAGTAAGTAGACTTGGTCTTATGTTTTTTTAGAAAGCACAGAAGATAATGCTCGGCAGTGTTCCATTCCTTCAGTTCCAGGCAGGTGAAAACAAAAAGCTTGAGCCATGCTTCTTTTATATTCTGGTTCTCTTTTATCAGTCGCTCTAAAACGGCTTTTGCTTTCCCATATAGTTTACCCTGATAGTAAGCCGCCCCGGCTTCATAGAGTAACTCCGGATCTGGTTTCTCAGAAATATCATAGGCATGGAGGAAGAGATTTCCTGCTTCCTTAAACTTCTTTAGATCGTAGCACACTTTTGCTAGATTGATACACACGGGTCGATATGAAGGATTTAGCTTGTAAGCATAACGGTAGGCGCTGTAAGCATCAAGCGGTCTTCCATCCAGGTAGCATGCGTTTCCAAGCACGTAGTACGCCAGGTGGTGAGGTTTGCGCGATTTGTTAAGATACTTCGTTACAAGTTCTTCGGCTCTTTTGTACGATTTCTTGTCTATCGCTTCCTGGGCTTTTACCAGTACTGATCTTAAACCAGAAGGTAAGTATTGATTTTCCGCCGCAAGCAATATATTGATCGTACCAATAAGTACCAAGAATAAAATGAAAACATTTCGGAAGAGCTTACAGTTCCTCATGATTAGCCACTTAACTTAAACTGTATGGGGAGAACCACCCACGTGGCAACGGGATGTCCGCGCCAGTAGCCAGGTTTGAACCTCCATTTACGCACTGCCCGAAGAACAGTATCATCAAAAATTCCAGAAGGTGTAGCCTTCAAGATCACCGGCTTCCGGACATAACCTTTCGTATCTACAAGAAATTTTACAATCACCTTTCCGGTGATGCCTCTTATTCTTGCCGAATACGGGTACATGGGTTCAACTCTCCTTATAATCCGAGGCACCTGGTCCACCTCTCCAAGCCCAAATTCCTTTGCAGAAAGAGGGGCGTTAAGTTTCGGTTGATCTGGAGGAACGACGTTAATTCCCAGCTCCAGTTTCGGATTAACATCAAATTGAAAAGCATCTATGTTAAGGTTTACCCTGGGTCTAACTTTTCTCACGCTTCTTTTCTGTAGCAAAACCACAGGGATTTTCCTGGGGTTTATATCGGATTTCGGAGTAACTTTTCTCTCTTTTTCTTCCTTTTGCAATGGAGGTGGCTTGTAAACATCTACCAGAACGGGTTCACTAAAACCTTCCCGGTTACAGTTATTGCTGTTCCCGGACAATACGGGGATTAATCCCAGGATGGCAGCATTTATGCCAAATGCGAGGCAAACGATAAGTATTTGTTGAGTAAAGCTAAGCCTGTTCACAAAGACTCCTTTTTCGCCGCCACACTTATATTCTTAACCCCAGCCAGCCGGCACTCATCCAGCACCTGGATAACAGTACCCGTTTTGCTGTCCTTATCGGCAACAATAATCACTGAACCATCAGGCGTTTCAGCAAGAAAACGTTCCATCCTCGCACGAATCGAACGTATATCAACAGGATGGTTCTCCATGTAAATCATCCCATCCTTGGTTATTCCTATTATCAGGTTGACTTTCTCTTTTGTGACAGCACTTTTAGCTCTGGGTCTCTGCACATCAACTCCTGACTCCCTGACAAAGCTCGTAGTGACAAGGAAAAAGATCAAAAGGATAAAGACCATGTCAATCAAGGGCGCCATGTTGATGTCAACAGCCCGGGTCTTCCTGTGCCTGCTGTATCTTACACTAATCATTTCTCACCCCTTGAGAAACCCACTCTTTTGCCAACTCAGGCCTCGATTCGAGCAACCTGTAGAGGTTAAGCCCGAACCGTTCCATGCGGTCATGATATCTCTGAACCTCCCTGTTTAAGAAATTCCCCATGAAAAGTCCCGGTATGGCTATGATAAGCCCAATTTGTGTCGTTATTAGCGCTTCGGAAATTCCTGCAGCCAGCGCCCTCGCGTTACCCGTTCCGAAGATTGCTATTACATCGAAGGTAGTTATCATACCGGTTACTGTTCCCAGGAGTCCAAGAAGTGGAGCCACCGATGCTAGCACCAAGATCATTTTAACACCTTTCTCCAGGGTAGATAGCTGTCTTTTTATAACAACCTTTAGTAATTTCTTATCTGATTCCGGGTCCCACGAACATTTTTCCACAAATTCTTTCAAAAGCGAAGCTTTCCACCCCCGGAAACCCGGAGATCGAAAGGATAGTTGCTGTGAACCTGTTTCTTGCTTCCTGTAAGTGTAGAGTTCACACAACTTTCTAAATATCAGGAGCCACATCCAGAGCGATATCCCAACAAGCGGGATCATTACACGCCCACCTTTCTCAAGGTAATTGATGCTTATCTCGATAATATCAGGATACGCCACCTACTTATCCTCGCTTCTGTCCTGGGCTCTCAAGACACTTACCGTAAGAGCAGTCCCTTTTTCCTCCATTTCATCTATAATCTTGTCCGCCTGCCTTTCAAGGAAATGATGCATAACAAGTATCGGGATCGCAACACCCAGACCAAGTTGAGTGGTAACCAGGGCCTCAGAGATCCCCCCGGACATCATCCTCGGATCGCTGGTTCCAAACTGGGTAATAACCTGGAACGTATTGATCATCCCGGTTACAGTACCAAGTAGTCCGAGGAGAGGAGCTATGGCTGCCAGCACACTCAAGGTTGGCAGGAATCTCTCAATCTTGGGCAATTCCTGCAAAATAGCTTCCTGCAATGCATTCTCGAGCACATCCTTGGATGCAGATAAGTTTTCAAGGCCCGATTCTATAATCCGGCACGTAGGAATCTTAATGTATTTCTTGCAGAATTCCTTGCAACTTTCAAAATTACCTTCCTGTATCAAGCTGTCAAGCTCGGCTGTTACCTCTGTCGATGTTTTCTTTATCCTGCTCAAGAAAACAATGCGTTCACAAATCAACGCCATTGCCACCGCCCCGATAAGCAATATGGGCCAGACAAGAAAGCCACCTGACTTGAGCCACTCCATTATCCCTCGCTCAACGGAGTATTCCTTAAAAATTGCCCCGTGGGAAAGGTCAAGGGGAAGATGGTTCACGGAACCTTCGATGTATTTGCCAAATGCCCGCCTAGTTCTCCATGGCAGTTTACCGGGATAGGCGATCAGGAGTTTGCTTTTGGCATCATAGCGAAGAGCCCCCGTGGCTATAGGACTTCTGTAAATCGACATGAAATCGCCAATTCTAACAATTTCACCTACAGCTTCCTTTCCGTCCTTGTCTATAAGCTTTCCACGGCTTTTTACTATTTCACCGCTGGATTTCATGTACGCAAAAAGTGCATTTACGAGGCTTTCGATGTCCTTATAAGAAGGGAACCGATCGCTGGTTGCAAGATCTTCAACTTCTGTCATAAGCTCAGGATAATCGGGTGAAATCAAGCCATTCCTCAGGATCTTGTCAAAGTCCTTCGAAGCGCCTTTAACTGCTCCTTCCAGGGTGTGAATTTCCTCTTCCCAGGCATCCAGTTCCTTTTTCATCTCCTCTTCTTTTTCTCTCAACTCCTCAAAGCGCTTTTTCAATTCCTCCAGGCCACTTTCCTTCTTCCCAACCCGGTTTTTGAGCTCTGCGAGTTCTCTGAGTAACTCTTCTTTTTCCTTTTTGATAATGGCATCTGTCTCTACCGCATCACGCTGCGCCTGTACAACTTCTTGGTTGGCATGTTTTTCAACCTTCTTCCATTGATTCTCCACGGCTAAAAGGGGTTTAGGAAAGAAGAGTAAAACCACTACCCCCAACAACATTAGTATGCTAATCTGTATGCTCCTCAACACTCCCATATATATCCAACCTCTATAATTGTTGGCAGCCCAATCTTTTAACCGTAGGCTGTATGCACCTTTTACTAGTTGTATATGATCACCCCTTTAGCCCATGGTGCTTGCCGCTCCCTAGCCCACGGTTTTAACCGTGGGAATGGCACAAACCCGTATGAATATAACCGATTTATCGGTTTCTCTTTCATAGCTCTTCATCATAGCACGAACGCTATCTTGACCTCTCCTGTTCTTTAGGGGCCGTTTTCCATTTACCCACGGGAAGATCGACAAGTTCTACAGCTCGTTTTCTTTCTGCCATTTCAATGGCCTTTAACACTTCCTTTGCATACTTGTGATCAAGAAGCCTCCACGTGCCTGTATTTTTATCCAGGTATCCCACCCTGGAGCGATCCGCAGAAATAAAAAAAAGCGCCAGCCTACCTACCCTCAAGAAACTCACTTCTATTCTTTCACCCTTCAAATCGAGAATCCCGTCTGTCTTTTCTATACTTCTGCCATAACTTGCTTCTACCTGGAGCGCTTCTAGAATTCTCCTCAGCTTCTCGCTCAGCCCAACCCTGTAATCATCAAGAGAACTCCGAAGAAACGAGAGTCTCTTCTGTCGTTCTTCAGGAAGGAAGTGAAGGTCGTTTTCCACGAAAGACTCAAGTCGTTCATATATCTCTTCGAGATACGGCTCAAGGTTCATACTGATCTTTTCGAATTCCTCTTTTTTCCTTGCTAGCTCTTTTATAATTCCCTCTTCCTCCTTGATGTACCCTCTGTACTTTTTGTCCTGGAAATCAAGCCACTGCTCTCGATGTTTCAGATCCTGAATCTCGGCCAGGATGGTCTCTTTTTCCTTCCTCCAGTTATCTGCTTTCCTCTGCGCCTCTTTTTCAATCCCTATTGCTTTTTCAAGCTTACGGTCAACTTCAAGGGACCGAGCCGAAGATGGCAAGAAAATACTTAGGAACAGCACCGGCAATAAAACCAAAACAATTCGAAAATCGTGTTTGTTCAACATTCTATCCATCTCAATCCCATTTCTCCTCAAAACCAATGGCTAAAGACTTGTAAACAACCCGTAAAAAAGAATCGTTATCGCAAGTAAGGTGCAATTCAGATAATTTGTCCCGGTAAAGAGGTACGCACTCGTATTTTCCCGATACTGCCGCAGCCAAATGAGCACCATGGGTCACGAAAACATCCTTCGTACATGTCTCAGGCAAAATACCCCAGTGCAGCTTGTCAAAGAGATGAACCAGTGCAGCAACTCCAGCCACGCTCAAAGGATCACGATCTATGGCCGCGAAATTATCTTCAAAGAGTTTAGCCTTCTCCTCCGGCAAACACTTTACTATTTCCTTTTTCGCCGTTTCTCGGTCTGTGCCAAATCTTTCCAAATGTATAATAAGCGATCGCTGGTTTTCCGGCGTAAGCTTGCATTGATAGCTTAATGCCTCTTTTACTGCTTTTTTCACCGTCTTCCCGATCAATTCTCCTAGCTTTGTATGTTTGCCAGCACCGGTAAGTGGTTTCTCACCTGTCAGCATGCTTGCAATTGCAAGTTGATCTGTTCCGGTACCGGTGGCCAAGTTACTTGAGTATCTTGAATTTACATTGAGCTCCCTGAGTGCTGCTGCTTTTGCTTCTGTTGCTGTTATCACCGACCTAACCATGGCACCTGGAATGAGTGGCTTGTTAATGCAAGCTATCACGTTGATCGTCCCGCAGCTTTTGGTTTCTGTTTCCTCAACGGGCCGAAATTGTCCATTTTCTTCGTATATGTTTGCCGGATCCCCCGCACAACCTGCATTACCCTCAACACCGGCCGTACAGATAGCTACCACTTCCAGTTTCCTAAATTCCATTCTCTGGATGGATGCGCAATTCATGTTGGCAGCGGTGCTGAGAGATGCACTGTTATGGGAAAGCTTATAAATGCTGCAAATCTTTTCCATGTAGGCGGATGGTTCATCAATTGCTAACTTCTGGACGGGGGGGAAATGATCGGAAGGTTCACAAACCTGGTGATTAAAGACCATCTCTAGACTGTCAGTTATCCCGCCATTGACCCTGCAAGTCGATATCACGCGATGCGGAACCACAAACTTAACGGCTATGAACTTGTTGCCACGGTGGATTTCTACACCATCATAAAAGGATGCAATTAGCATATTACCCTCTTCGAGATATTACTCGGCAATTCTTAAAAGGGGAAATATGGTGCCTACAAACAAAAATCCCCGGATCGAATGTATATCACTTTCAAATTCCATCCGAGGATCGGTACTCTAAAACTATTCTATTTCAACTTCCATCATCTATTTCCAAGTGATCAATTTCAAGTTCCCTACCAGAAAGTATCTCGATATCTGGTGTCCCACACATTGGGCATACCAGAAAAGGAACCTCAAGTCTGAATTCCTTTTTGCAAAAATTACAAAATCCCTTTGCAGGAATTTCCTCTATTTCCAGTTGAGCACCATCTGCCACTGTTCCCCTAGAACACACCTCGAAGGCAAAGTAGAGAGCATCTGCTATAACCCCTGAGAGTTCACCGACCCGAACTTTTATCCCCTCCAGTTTTGCGTCTCCGAAAGGACGCATTTCTTCTTCTAGTATGCGGATCAAACTTTCTGCAATGCTAACTTCGTGCACTTAAAGCTTCTTTGTATTCTTTCAATAAAGTGGCAATAAGTTCTTTTACTGAGATAATTTTATCTACGCGATAAGCATTTGTTCCCGCGAAGGCAAACCCTTCTTTGAGGTTACCCTTCTTTGCATTCGTAAGGGCAAGGTCAATGCAGTAAGGAGCCTTCCTGTAATCGCATGTCTTTAAGCATTTCCAATAGCACCTGAAGGGCATTTTCTTCCCCTTGGATACCGCTTCAAGGAATTCGTTCTTGATGGCTCTTCCCGGCAATCCTACCGGACTGTCAATTATAACTATATCTTCTTTTTTGCACCTTACGTACGCTTCTTTAAATTCAATAGACGCATCACATTCGTGGGTCGCAACAAACCGTGTCGCCATCTGCACTCCCGATGCACCCAGCCTGAAAAACTTAAGCATATCTGCACCGGTAAATATTCCACCCGCCGCAATTACCGGGATTTGCTTGTCGAATTTTTCCTCGAATTTACGAATAGTGGAAATTACTTCAGGCACTATTTTCTCCAGGGAGTATTCCGGGTCAGTTAGTTGTTCTTTTTTAAACCCCAAGTGACCGCCGGCAAGCGGACCTTCAACAACAACAGCATCGGGAACATCCCCGTGCCTTTTTGCCCAGGAATTAAAAATAATCCTAGCCGCCCGGGCCGATGAAACAATGGGGATAATCTTTGTCGTCAGATCACGGGTTTTGCCACTTAACAGTGTCCGGGGACATTTCAGCAGAAGACCGGCTCCCAGGAAAATAAGATCTACCTTTTCTTCGACTGCTACCTTGACAAGATCTTCAAAGTCAGTCAGCGCAACCATAATGTTCACCCCGATGATCCCATCGGTCATTTCCCTGGCTTTCCTTATTTCTTTCCTTAGAGCCCTCTTGTTTGCGCCTTTAAAATTTTTATCAAAATCCGGTTCCAGCATCCCGATACTGGCCGCACCTATTACTCCTATCCCTCCTTCGTTGGCAACGGCACTCGCCAGCCCGGACAGGGATATACCCACGCTCATCCCTCCCTGGATAATAGGAAGTTTCGGTTCCAAATTCCCTATTTTCAATTTTGGCATTTCAGGCAGGTTCATTATTCATACAACCCTTAAATTTATTTATTTTACATCTTTTGAATTCTAAAGAAGTTAATGTGAATTTTATACCACTAACCGAACTTCGAAAGGTATTATACCTCTATGTAAAAGCTCTGTATAGAGTCAATTATAAATGCACATGCAAAGAGATATTCGGGCATTTCTTTGCTTTAGCATGTGGATGATTCTGAAAGTCTTTCATTTTAATGGTAAGAGAAGGTTTTGTGAAGTGTAAAATTGAAGGGTGACTGTTAAAAGCATGGCTTATGGTGTGGTGGTAAGGGAGGGCAATTAACAAGGTAGCCCACGATTTTCCCAAAGAGAAACGAAACTGCCCTTCGAACCTTCGTCCGAAGGGCAGCATAAAACGTCTATTTCAGGTTAAATTAGAACTTGAACCTGATACCGGCTGTAACTCTCCACATATCGTCGGCATCACCATCGTAATTATTGGCAGAGCTAGCGTCGCTTGTCCAAGCGTCCATGGCATCGCCAGCGAAGAGGTAACCTGCGGCAAAGTTGAAGTTCAGGTTCTTCCAGATGTTGTACTTGGAGAACAACATCATTTCAAAACCGACATCTTTGTCGCCGTTGTAGGTATCTTCAGCAAGCTGCATGTATGCAAGAGCAGGGGCAATACTCCACTTCTTGGTCACTTTGTAATCAGCTTTAAGCCTGAAGAATACAAAGCCCTTATCCAGGAGATACGGAGCATCGGTCCAGGAGTTATCATCGGTTACCTGCTCTTCAAAGATCACAACATCACCAGGCACGTCGGTGTCGATGTTGTCGTAGTTATCTGCATCACCATCATTAGGATCATCGTCACCACTTGCATACCAGAAGGTGAACGTCGTGGTGAATTGTGGCGTCCAGTGATAACCCAAATCCGTGTGGATAAAGAAAGCAGAACGGTCAAGGGAATCATCAGTGCCGTTTTCCACAACGTTCTCATCAAAATCTACGCTACCCCACTGGTAGATAAAATCCCAGTTGGCGAAGAAGGACTGCCACTGCATTCCACCGTCGAGGCCTACGTAGTAGTCATCCTGGTCGTAAGTGAAACTAGGACCTGCGTAAGCATTCCCGTCAGGATCATAGAGAGAAGATGTGTCATTACCCTGAGTCAGCATGCAGAAGAAAAGACCAAGTTTGAGACTGAGATCTTCCCATTTTGGCTTGTAGGTCAGCTTGGCGAAAAACGCGTCATCGTCGTTCAATTCGTTTGTAAAGTCTTCCTGAGCTCTTACCCAGGCAGCCTCGTAGTCGATATTCTGAGTGCTGCCGAAGTAACGAACACCCATTGCAGTTTCAGTCCACAGCCACTTGTTAAGTTTAATTGGCTGCAAACCGAGTCTCAGCCTACTGCTGTGGGATACCAGAGGATTCTGGAAATCTACATAGAGAAACCTGGTCTCGGTATTTACACCGTCGCCGGAGAGTCCGCCACCATGGCTTCTTCCAAGGGAACCACTTGCACCATATTTTAATGCACCAACCTCCATGGCCCATACACCCTTGACCATGTTGTCGTCGGTAGTAAATTCAAAGCGCATGCGCGCCTTTGTTTCACCGTAGAAGTGGTCATTGTTTTCGTCCTGGCCAGTCGCATCTCCACTATCATCGTTGGTATTTCCAAGGAAACCGCTCCCACGCAAATATGGAGCATACTCCGTACCGCCATAATAAATGCTCCAATCATTGGTCTTGGAACCGTTAGTATAAGTGGCTATGGCTTCCGCATTATTTGTCACTTCAAAGCGGTTGTTGATATCAAGGTGAATTTTAAAATCAACAGCATACGCAGGATAAGCCATCAAGCAAACAAGAAATGCAAAACCAAGAAAGATAAATATCTTCCTCTTCATAACTTTTCCTCCTTTTTTTCTTTGACTGAATAGTTAGCCCCTAAAACTTACAAATTACTTTACCAAGCTTCTCTTTCGAGTCAATTTTCTCCCAAACCAACCCGACCTCATCGAAGCGCCTGTATCACCCCCTTTCTTACAAAGCAACGAATACTCCTCACCATTTGCCTCAGGTCATGAAACAATCAGCTAATAGGAATATTGTAATTTTCTATTTAAACAGACTTAGGTACAGTTATCACATTATGTTATCTTATACAGAACTTTTTCCCTTTTGTCACATAAAAAGTGCACTTTAGGGGAATTTTTTTCTACGGATACAATCCTCTCCACAACTTAGCCCTTGCTACCCTTGACAACGCAAGAATATAGGCAGCCATTCTCATGTGAACTTTTTCTCTCTGGGCAATATCCCACACGCAATTAAAAGCCATGTCCATGATGTTCTTGAGCTTCCTGTTTACTTCATCTTCGCACCAGAAGTCCCTTTCAAGTCCCTGCACCCATTCATAATAAGATACGGTAACACCACCCGCGTTTGCAAGAATATCGGGTATATGGTAAATACCACGGTCAAAGAGAATTTCATCGGCATCAGTAGTGGTAGGTCCGTTGGCTCCCTCGGCAATTATATCCGCCTTGATTTTATCCGCATTATGCCTGGTGATGACATTTTCCAGAGCCGCCGGGATTAAAATATTACAATCAAGTTCGAGTAGTTCCTCGTTAGTTACCTCTTCCGCCCCCGGATAACCTTTGAAGGAACCATGCTCCTTTTTGTAATTCAAAAGAACACACGGATCAAGCCCTTCAGGGTTGTAAACCCCACCCTTGCTGTCGCTTACCGCTATAACCTTCGCCCCGTCATTGTGAATTATTTGTGCCGCATTATAACCTACATTTCCATAGCCCTGAACCACAACCGTTTGATCTTCCACGTTTCTATTCAACCGCTTCAAAAGGTTATATATCGTAAAAATGCAACCACGACTCGTCGCTTCGTTTCGCCCTAAAGATCCACCTATATCTATCGGTTTCCCGGTAACCACTCCAGGCTCCGCATAACCCACTGCGATACTATAAGTATCCATAATCCATGCCATAATTTGGGGATTCG
>JALSTM010000169.1 GCA_026983715.1 Desulfobacterales bacterium | reverse complement strand
GCTCAAGGTTGCAAAGTCCACCGTCGGCAATCTTGTGATATCAAGGGGTAGCATTAATATTACCCTTTCGGACGGGATTTTGTGTCTGAGAGAAGCAAAGTTATACACAACCGAAGGATACCTTGACCTTACAGGAAAAATAGAACTACCCGGGAAAATAGATATACGATACGATACTGACATAAACGACCTGTCCGTAGTCTCCGAATTAACTAACTTTGGAAAGCTGGAAGGTAGAATAAAGTCAGCTGGTCACCTCAAGGGAGAACTAAAAAACCTGGATTGGACCGGATACTTATCCGCAATGAACTTACGGGTTTTGGATTACGGGGCAAGGATGCTCAAAGTTAAGGGAGTGAGTAGCCTTACGCTGGACCGTGGGGAACGTAATCTAGAAATAGAATCATCTGGTCTCACCATTAAAAATCGCCAAATCAACAAAATAGCTCTCCAGATGGCCCAAAGTGGAAGAAGCATCGAAGCTAGCGGATTAGTTACATTCAACAGAGGTAAAACGTCTCTAGTGGCGGGATTGGAGTCTCCAGATATCTTTGCTTCTGAAAAAACATTCATAATTAAGTCTTTACGGCTGAAAGACAACTTTTCAGAGTGGGATCTCCAGGAAAACGCAAGTATAAAGCTTAGCAAAACAAAAATTTTAATCGAAAAATTGCGGCTGAACCACCAAAAAGAAGAGATTTCAGTGGAAGGAGTGCTTAACAGGAATAATGCTTCCAGGCTTGAATTTACACTGAACAACATAAACCTGGAAAAATTCGGCACTATGGTTGGTAAGCCTATTCCAGTTGAAGGTCTTCTTGATTCGGCACTTACGTTAACGGGCACACTGAACTCCCCAATAATTTCAGCAACAGGAAACCTGCACGATCTCAAGTATGAAAAGAGTGTGTTGAACCCTTTGAAATTCGATGTTTCATATAATGACTCTAAGCTTTCGTGGAAATGCATAGTTCGTGGCCCGAAAGGCTCCCCCCAGGAAATTTTTGGGGATCTATCCATAGAAATAAACCTAAAAGACAAGAAGATCACGCTACCCCAAGGGGAACTCTCGGGTTCAATCAAGGCAAAAGACTTCCACCTATCCATTTTGAAGCCATTGAGCCCTCAATTCGAGGTGATTTCTGGCCTCCTTGATCTTGACGTAAAATTTTTCGGTACAAAAGAAAAACCAAGAATATCGGGCACGGCATCGTTATCCAACTGTAATCTCAAAATGAAGGGATGGCGTAAGACATTAAAAAATATAAACCTATTATGCAGGCTTCACAGCCGTGGTTTGGATATAGTTCGCGGCAAGGCATTATGGGGGGAGGGTAAGATAAGGTTCAGCGGTTGGGTCCCCTTTCCAGTAGATAGCTCCACCATTTTAAACTTATCTGCAAAGCTTGATAATTTAACCCTCCCAGGCTTTTACGGTATACACAGCAGAATTGATGCGAACCTGCACCTTGGCGGTGACAGGTATCATCCTCACTTCACAGGTGAGGTGAAAATCAAGAAAGCAGTAGTTCTGATAGACGAGTTGATGAAAGATTCGGACACCGATATCGAGGTTATAGACGATGAAGAAAAAACAACCTCAAAAGAAAACGGACTCGGGAAGTTTGGGCGTTCTTTCTTCGAAAACCTTGCCATGAACTTGGATATACTCGTAGAACCCGGCCACGCATGGGTAAGCGGAAAAGGACTGAATGCCGAAATAGCGGGCGAACTGACCGTATCCAAAGCGAACCGGAAACCGGTTATCGTCCAGGGGGAACTGAATACTGTCAGGGGTGCATATAACCTTCAGGGGAAGATTTTTAAAATTGTGGAAGGACGGATACTTTTCAACGGACTATCTCCACCGGATCCAAACCTTCACGTCGTTTGCGAATACAAGGTAAAGGATGTTCTTGTTTATGCGACGTTGAAAGGTTCGGCAAGCAAGATGCGGCTTGATTTATCCAGTGATCCTCCGATGGAAAAGGTTGACATTCTGGCCTACGTCCTGTACGGACATCCGGCAGATGAACTAACCAGCAAGGAAGCTTCGAACCTTGGAGACGAGGCAATTGCAATGGTTGGTAACAGGGTTGCAAGGCTGCTTAAAGAAAAAATTTTGCCTGACAGCCCGTGGGTACCCGACGTAATTACTTACAAATCGATACAGGGAGAAGAAGAACAGGGAGGGGTCGTAATGATTGGGAAGTATATTACCCCCGACTTGTATGTTGACGTGGAAAAAGCAACATCTTCAAATGTCTCTGATCAGATGAGGATTGAGTACAAGATTAACAAGTATTTCTCCATAGAAAGTGAAATAGGCGACGAGGCAAACAGCGGGGTAGATATTTTCTGGCGGTATGATTTCGGGGATTAAAAACCCCAGGTGACCACGAATTCTTTTCTGGAGGTCACAGTTATTTTTGACAGGAGATAAGATCTGCTCCAGAATACTAGGCAGGAAATTACTAAGGAGTGAACAAAATGAAAATGCAGGAAATCAGGAAAAAGGCAAAGGCATTGGGTATAAACAGCTTCGGAAAAACAAAGGTT
>JALSTM010000168.1 GCA_026983715.1 Desulfobacterales bacterium | reverse complement strand
ACAGGTTCAGTTGGATTACATATGCACAGATCCCCTGAACCACTGATTCTTTTCAATACAGTCACGATGGCTCCGAGACCTGAGGAATCTATAAAATCCACCTTTCCTAGGTCTAAAAGGATTCTCGTTTTACCTTTCGATACAAAGTCAAGAACGTAATTCTTGAAATCGGGGGCGGTGCTTGCGTCTAGTCTTTCTTCGCATATTTTTACAACGAAGATTCCATTCTTTTCATAGCTTTCTATCCCCATATCATCTCCTTGTCCGTTTCAACCTCTATATTCTATGCCAAGTAGGGTTATATCATCTTGAGGGACCAACTCTGTGTCAAATGTTTCCAGAGATTCTATAACCCGCCTGAGCGCTTGATCCAGAGGAACATCCCTTGAATTAACCAGAACGGAGTGAAATCTCTCTTGCCCAAAAAAAGATTCATCGGCGTTTCGGTACTCCAGGATTCCGTCAGTATACAAAAATAGCCTGTCACCAGGTTCCAGCTTAGCCTTACCTTCTTCAAAACCGTCACCGGTTCCCAGTCCAATTATTGATCCTCCTTTATCCAGGAATTCCAGTTGACCACTTTTACGAACAATGACCGGAAAGGGATGAGCGGCATTGCTATAACTTATGTTACCGTCCTGGTAATTTAACAGCAGGTACGTCATTGTAAAAAACTTTTCGAACCTCTCTATTGGATAGGTTTTATCAAGAGCAGAAAGAACTTCCGATGGTGGTACAATCTTGTAATATGGTGGTGTTGATATCCTTTTTCTCAGAACGGAACTCTCACTAATCCCACTCGGCGGTCTCAATAATTGAGATACCGTAACAGCAACCATGGCCGATGGGACACCATGACCGCTTACGTCAAGAACATATACCGCAAGTTGATAGTCATCCACGAAAAAGAGGTTAAAAATGTCCCCACCAATCCGGTGGGAAGGTCTGAATTCCCACGCAAAATTTACCGAATCCAGTTCCGGCGGGGATTCAGGCAGAAGACTCTTCTGAATTATGGCGGCTGCTTTTAAGTCATCCTCGATTCTCTCCTGCTTCTTTTCGAGTTCCAACAGAGCCTTTTTAAGAGACTCATTAGACTTCTTCAGCGACTTTGTTAGCGACCTGATTTTCAGTTGAGCCTTGACTCTGGCAAGGACCTCACCCATGGAAAAAGGCTTGGTTATATAATCAACGGCTCCTGCCTCAAGCCCTTTGATCTTGTCGTCGGTTTCCGATTTCGCAGAGAGAAAGATTATCGGAATGTCCGCAGTTTCACGATTTTCTCTTAACCTCAAGCATACTTCGTATCCGTCCATCTCCGGCATCATTATGTCAAGAAGAATAAGGTCGGGCAATTCCTCAGTTGCTATGTTGATAGCCTCTGCACCGTCGGAAGCCTCAAGTAATCCAAATCCTTTCTTTGCCAACATACGGCTGAGTAACATCCGGTTTATGTCGTTATCGTCCACAATAAGGATAGTCTGGGGGTCATTTTGAAAATCCTGGGATATTTTGCCACCATTAGGGCCTGTTTCATTATGTGCCTGGTATTCAGTCGCCATAATCACGGAGTCCTGATACAAGTATCAATTATTGCAATGGGCTTCCTTGAGTAAATCATTGACAGTTTTAACCGGGTTAAAAATTTCCTGGGGCACCTCCACGAAAACCGTATTCCAATACGCCATGGATCCATTCCACAATCCCGGCCATTCCAGGGCCTTTAGTTCTCTACCGTTCATGTATTTTGTCGTGATAAAAACAGCCCTCGGATCCCTGTACTTGAAGAGGTTAAATTGTTTACCCTTATAATTTCTCAACCCACATGCAATAAAAACTGGGTTGAAATGCGTTGAACGCTCCAGAATAATCATCTGTGTCGGTGAATTCTTATCGATTTGGGACATCTCAACTATCTGGATAGAGATATTACCATCGTAATCTACAATCCAGAAAGGTCCTCCTCCCGCTTCTCCCCTGTTTTCGACCATTCCACAAACCCGAAGGGGACGATCAAGTAGAGTCTGGAGGGTTTTGAGTTTTTTCTCAGGTGGAGCGTTTTCTATGTTTCTTAGATCCAGATTCAACTCAGCCTTACAGAATTCTTCGATTTGTCGAATTAGCTCGCCGGACACAGAAGGTTCCTCTAGCAGATTAAGGTATTCAAAAATTCTTCTCTGTAGTTTAACCAGGTACCCGGTAAGTAGTTTTTTATAAAGGAAAGTTGGTTGTTTTTTACTGTCCGGCACTACGTTATCCACATTTTTCAAAAACACAATATCGCCGTTAAGTTCGTTGAGGTTTTTAAGCAGGGAACCATGCCCACCGGGTCGAAAAATTAGCCTACCCTCGGAATCTCTCACAGGCTGATTGTTTGCATCAACTGCAATCGTATCAGTGGAAGGAGACTGTTCAGAAAGACCTACATCGAGAACCCTGGATGAGCCTTCGTATTTTGCCTTGAGACGGTCTATTGTGGCCTCGAAAATCTTTCTATAACCGGGAGAGACTGTAAAATGAATACGACATACGCCGTCTGAATCACAACTATACCCCGCCGCCTCAACTAAGTGTTCCTCAAGGGCGGTTCGTTGATGATCCTTGTACCGGTGAAACTTGAGGAGTGCCTTGGGCAAATTACTATAATTCAAACCCCTTTCCGTCAAAAGATAGACAAACAAGGTCTGGAAATCTCCACTTTCAAGCACTTTTTCAATGTTAAGTCCGTCCTTGGCCATTACACCTTCGAGATCTTCAAAAAAAGCAAAATGCCTTATGTTTTCTACTACCTCCCAAATTGCCCGGATTTTCTCATCTTGCGGATGCTTCTTTTTAAGTACTATCAAATCCACCTCCGGAGACTGACAACAAAACCATGCCAAATTCTTGAACATCCGTGTTGCCGCCCCTGAAGCCGGGATAAATTTCGTGAGCCTACCCTGACTTGCAGCTTCCTCGTACATTTCAACCAATTCACTCTTTTCAGAATCTTCAATCTTTAGTATACCGTCTCCTGCAATACAGGGCCTTAAAAGTCGAACGTAGGGAGTACCACGCCTAAAGATTTCTAGTTGTTCGAGTAAATCGCCTTCAGTGATTCCTCTGGATGCTGCTAAATCAATATCTTCCTGGGTAAACAAGGATTTTTCCATGTTTCACGTCATTTGTGCTTACATTGTAGTTTCATTCAACCGCCTAAGAGCACAACTTTTCTATGTGGTAGTGCATGCAATCCGCATACCAACAGAATTACTTGATTATTTCCTTGAGTGTTCCTTCAATTATCTGTCTTATCTCTTCCAATCGTTCCGGCGTTTCTGCTTCATAACGAAGGACCAGGACAGGTTGAGTATTGGAAGCCCTAACAAGTCCCCAGCCATCGTCAAAAACAATTCGTGCCCCGTCTACATCAATTACCTTGTAATTTTTCTCTTTGAAAATTTTCTTTGCTTTTTCCACAACTTCAAATTTTATTTCGTCGGGACATTCCACCCTGATTTCAGGGGTCGAATATGTCTTGGGCACACCCTCAAGGAGTTCTTTTATTGTTTTCCCCGTATTGGAAAGAATCTCAAGCAGCCTACAGGATGCATAAATGGCATCGTCATAACCGAAATACCTATCTTTAAAAAACATGTGGCCGCTCATTTCTCCGGCCAGCTCAGCGTTCACCTCCTTCATCTTGGCCTTGATAAGGGAATGACCCGTTTTCCACATTATGGCCTTTCCGCCATGTTTTTCTATGTCATCGTAAAGAGTCTTCGAACACTTTACTTCCGAGATAAACGTTGCCCCCGGTTTCCTGGACAGGATCTCCCTGGCAAAGATAATCATCAGCTTATCTCCGTAAACCACGTCACCATCGTTGTCCACCACACCTATTCGGTCACAGTCTCCATCGTAGGCTATGCCCACATCCAACTTTTCTTTCTTAACCAACGCTATTAAATCCTTTAGATTTTCTAGCACGGTGGGATCAGGTTCGTGGTTCGGAAAATCTCCGTCCATGTCGCAATAAATATCATGGACTTCACACCCAAGGTCCCTCAATAATGGAACTGCAACCGGTCCTCCAACGGCATTACCAGCGTCGAGACCAACCCGTAGTTTTTTGTTTATCTTTATATTGTTTTTTATGAACTCCATGTATGGAGTAATAATATCGTACTCCTCCACCCTTCCTTCGCCTTTCACGAAATCGCCCTTTTCCATGAGAACCCTGAGCTTCTGAATTTCGGGGCCAGATATTGTGTCGTATCCGTTACATACTTTAAAGCCGTTATATTCCGGGGGATTGTGACTTGCAGTTATCATCATCCCCCCTTCCCTTTCCAAGTGCCTCAGAGAGAAATAAAACACCGGAGTTGGACAGATGCCAAGATCGACAACATCGAGGCCTGTGGAGAGCATCCCTTCCAGGAGCCTGTCTCTGAAAGGCTTTGAACTATGTCGGCAGTCTCTACCGACCACAACCCTGCTTTTTCCCTGTTTTTTCATGTAAGTACCAAAGGTTTGACCCAAGATTCTTACATCCTCCTCCGTAATCTGTTCTCCCACTATCCCCCGTATGTCATATTCCCTGAAGACTTTAGGATCCACGTGAAACTCCTTTCCGCCCGTTTTAGGCTAAGTATTTTATTAGCTTAAGAACATTATGCTTTTCACTTCTAGTGTAGCTGATCTCATCCATAAGCTCTCTTATAATATATATTCCATAACCACTCTCCTTGGGTGACGTAAAATCCGGAGAAACAATCCTTTCCCAATCGAATCCTTTCCCTCTATCGATAATAGAAATCTCCAGCCGATCACTCCAGATTTCAAACTCTACTTCCACCGTCTCGGAGCCATTCACAGGGCAACCGTACTTCATGGCATTTGTAACGGCTTCGCTAACCGCAAGCTCAATAGCCCAGAGTGTTTTCTCATCCACCTTGTTGTCGCTTAACATTGAACAAACTTCCCTCGCCACGCTTCTAGGAAGCGAGAGAAATTTAAACCTCCCAGGAATAGCCAGTTGAATTTTAAGAGGGTATGCTTTCATTCAAAGAGTTTTCACTTGCCCGAGGGCCCATTTGCAAACACGACTTTTAGGGCATCCGGAATTAGATTAACAAAGTGGAATCTCATACCTTCTTTAAGGGGGTCGGATACTTCAACAAGATCCTTTTCATTTAAAACAGGTAAAATTACATTGCTTATTCCCGACCTTTTAGCTGCTAGGACTTTCTCCTTTATACCCCCTACAGGCAAAACTTCACCACGAAGGGTAATTTCACCCGTCATGGCAACGTCTTTCCTGGTTTCCCGATTTTGAAACAAAGATATCAGCGCAACCACCATGGCAATACCTGCTGATGGTCCATCCTTCGGGATAGCACCTGCCGGAACATGGATATGGACATCTGTTTTGCCAAATATTTCATCATTGATGTTGAGAGCTTCGGCCTGGGATCTAACATAAGAAAGGGCCGCGGTGGCAGATTCCTTCATAACATCACCAAGCTGTCCGGTCAGAATTAACTGACCTTTGCCTTTCATTTTTGTTGCTTCTATAAATATAATGTCTCCACCAACCGGTGTCCAGGCAAGTCCCGTCGCCAACCCCGGTCCCCAAACCCTTGCAGCCATTTCAGGTATGTATTTCACAGGACCAAGGATCTTTTCCAGATCCGCTGAATCGACAACCACCAATCCTTTTTTCCCGCTTACAACATCCTTAGCAACAAATCTACAAACAGCCGCTATCTGCCTTTCCAGATTTCTAACCCCGGCTTCCTTCGTGTATAGCCGTATTATATCATTGACGGCATTATCCGTTATTTGAAGCATCTCTGCAGTTAAACCATGATTTTCAAGTTGTTCCGGTATAAGGTATTTTTTGGCGATTTGTAGTTTCTCTTCCGGGGTGTAACCCGGGAGTTCAAGAACTTCCATTCTGTCCTGCAATGCAGGAGGAATCGGTTCCAGCAAGTTGGCCGTGGTAATGAACATTACCCTGGACAAATCAAAGGGAACCTCTATGTAGTGATCAGAAAAGCTGTGGTTCTGCTCCGGATCAAGGATTTCGAGAAGCGCAGAAGAAGGATCCCCTCTAAAGTCATATCCAAGCTTATCCACTTCATCGAGCATAAAAACAGGGTTATTTGAGCCGGCTCTCCTGAGCCCTTGGATAATACGACCAGGGAGAGCCCCAACATATGTTCTTCGATGACCACGTAGTTCGGCTTCGTCACGAACTCCCCCAAGGGAAATCCTTATAAACTTTCTCCCGAGGCTTTCGGCAATCGACTGTCCCAGGGAGGTTTTCCCCACGCCTGGCGGCCCAACAAAACAGAGAATGGGCCCTTTCATGTCTCTTTTTAATTTGAGGACCGCAAGGTATTCTAGAATTCGTTTTTTTACCTTCTCCAGATCAAAATGATCCTTGTCTAAAATGGCGGCAGCTTCATCTATGTCGAGGCGGTCTTCTGTGGAAACTTCCCAGGGTAATTCAAGGAGCCATTCGAGGTAAGTTCTCGAAACAGTATATTCAGCGGCTCCCGGAGGCATCTTGGATAGCCTGTCGAGCTCGCGTTCCGCAGCCTTCCTTGCTTCTTCAGGCATCTTGGTTTTCTCAAGCCTTTCACGAAGTTCCTGTATCTCCACGCTCCTTTCATCTTCAATACCAAGTTCTTTTTGGATGGCTTTAAGCTGTTGCCGGAGAAAGAATTCTCTCTGGTTCTTATCAAGGTCTGCCTTTATTTTTTCCTGGAGTTCCTTGCTCAACTCAAGGGTTTCAAGCTGCTGAGTCAAATGTCTGGTAACAAGCTCCAGCAGCTTTTTATAATCATTTTCTTCTAAGATCTCCTGGCGCTGTTCAACGGTTATATTCAAATTCGAGGCAATGAGATAAGCAAGCTGTAGCGGGCTTTCCGCATTCAAAGTAAGCATTACCACTTCGGGCGGCATTCCAGCCAGTTGAGCCATTTTTTCAAACTGCTTTCTTATGTTTAGCAACAATGCTTCTATCTCTTTGTCAGCTTCATATTTTGACATATCCGGCAGGTCAATGACTTCTGCCTTCGCCGTCCAGAATTTTTCTTCTTCGGTTCTTTGAAACTCGGTCAGCCTTACTTTCTTCATGGCACGAACAATAATCTGATACGCACCATCAGGTAGCTTCATCATTTTGAGAATCTGTGCGGCTGTACCTACATGGTATATGTCCTCGGGTCCCGGTTCATCTACGTCATCTTTCTTTTGAGTTGTCACAGCAATCATTTGATCGCCAAGGAGCGCTTTATCAACCAGGCTTTTGCTGGTCGGTCTTCCAACCATTATCGGGATAATCAGACCCGGATAAAGAACCATGCCGCGTACTATAAGTACTGGCAAACGCTCAGGTATCTTCATTTCCTCCCGTGTCTGGGGATTTCTATCTTGATCATCTGTCATCGTTCGATCCTCCCATTATCCGGCGGTGAGTGATATGGTAACCGTTGCATGCGTCTGTTTTTTCGGTAAAACAATTTCCAGTAATCCGTTGGCATAATTTGAAGATGCTCGGGAGACATCCAGAGGATTGGGAAAACGGTAGTATCTTTCAAAGTTTCCAAAATCGATTTCCATTTCGTGTACCCTGGTAGCCCTGCCTATCGCCGGACGAACCCTTCTACCTCTAATTCTCAACACCTTGTCTTCCACAACAATATCTATGTCCTTTGGATCAACTCCTGCAAGGTCAACCAGTATTACGTATTCATCCGAGGTTTCATACACATCAATCGGAGGCGTCCACACCTGCCTATGTATCTGAAACGCAGGCATAACCTTTGGCCCAGGAAAGTCCTGAAACATCCTAAGCATCTGTCGCCTCATTTCCTGGATCTCTTTTTCAATCTTATCTTTTAACGAGTCCATCTGTCCCTCCCGTCATAGAAAAACAAGCAACCAACCACTAAAAACACAATAATTTTAGGCTATTATTGACAATTTAATAACTAATTCTAGTCTAGCTACGAGAATAAGTCAACGAGAACAACGTATCGGCTCCCGCATTACCGGTTTCAACTTTGTCAAATTGGTGAACAAACAATTAAATTACACAAAATAGGAAAAAATATACCCATTCTGGTAAATAACTTTCATAATAATTTTAGGACGAAATCTGGCGGATAAGGGTAGCGAATCTTGCATTTCGTTACATAGACAGCCACCGGAAAGGTTAGCAAAATTCTGGCACGTTTTTGGTAACAAGGAGTGTAGAGTTACACTTATTCGAAAATTCAGTTATCCAGGAGGGATTAAAATGGTTTTGAAGGTTTGCATGAATTGCCCTTTTCATGAACTAACCCAAAATACCGATAATCAATCGGTGAGTTTTTGCGGCAAAGAAAATTGTTATTCGGTATACAGCAGATGTATTGGACAGAAGGCGCTAGAAGACTTTGTTAAGAAAAATGGTGTGCCCATGGGATTAAAAAGGTCAGCCCTCGATTTGTGTTACAGCAGTGAACTGTAGTTCCACAGTAAAAACAAGTTAGATTAACTCTTACGGGCAGGAAATTCCTGCCCTTTTTTTGTTCATAGCACTTTTTATTGAATCCGTGACGGAGCTTGATGGCTGATTTGTATAATATGCCTAAATTACTGATTATTGGCCACATGGAAAGGATGGATTATTCTTCACCTTGTCAAGGAATCTTTTCACGCCCTGCGCATCGTTCACCTGCAACGTATCTTCAGCGTTATTGCCCGCCGGACATAGCAAACTATAGTCCGCCGAGCTTTTCCTTGCATAGGCAGTCCAGGTTAACGGTCACGGATTTAGGTTCCTGTTCGTTTCACCCATGAGAAAAAAACCGAGTGCTTTCCGTTGATGCATATCAAGGTCACTGAATTGTACGCCAAGGAGTAGCTTCTGACCGAAGTTATTCGGATTTGTGCGCTTCACCCACTTAATTATCCCTGCGTTGTTTATCTCTTCCCTCGTCAAATCAGGGAGAACAAAAGAAAAATAGATCGTATCCCCTGGTTTGAATTCCTTCGGGGACCCATAATAGTCAATGCAGAAACCATCCACAGACAAGTTTACTATATTCCCGATGCTACAATTTGTTACTTCCCTTGGATCTCCCCACTTGGAAAAAGAGACCGTCATTCGCGTCTTTAAGCGGAATTTTTTTCTCTTTTCAACTCTCACGAGAAAATTGTTATCGCATTTTTTGCAATGAACCTGGAAGTCGGTACGTGGCAGCTGGTAACTGTAAAACTTGCGTGCCGTTCCGCATTTGTTGCATCTTATCGACGAAATGTGCGAGCCGTACTGTTTTATAACTTGGACATCCGATTGCATAAGCAAACCTCCCATCTTAAGTACTAACATGCAAAATCTATACCTTAGACAGCCACGTATTCTCAAATACTTGCAAGGCTAATGTTATCCTGCAATTTCCATAAGTTAGAAATACTAGCCCGAAGTATACTAATTAGTTACAGGATTTCAAGATTTAGTAAGTGTGAAAAAAATTCCACAAAAGTGCCCGAATTTTTCATAATCTTAACCCCCCTAATTCTCAACAGCCAGACATCCTACAGTTCGGTAAAACAAACTGGCCTTGACTTCCGAGCAAAAGGTTTTAAAGTTAATGTGATTCTGAAAAGAGGAGGTAAATATGCCAATATTTGAATACAGGTGCAAAGAATGCGGGGCCACATTTGAAAAATTGATTCTTGGCTCCCTTACTACAGAAGTAAAATGTCCTGAATGCAATTCAAACAATGTAACAAAACTGCTATCTCCTTTTTCCACCGGCAACACTAGTAAATCGGGCAATACCGGTTCTTGCAGTACTAGTAGTCCAGGATTTTCGTGAGCAACCTAAAACAAGATGACAGTTTGTCGTCTCTGCTTACTGATTCATTAGATAACTGCATTCTGGCCTTCTGCTCGTACTCAAGCTAAAAAAGGGGATTTCCGGCAAGAAAAGAGAGATTCTCGAAAATAGCATCTTCTTCCTTTATGTGTTATTAACTTTTTTCTCCAGGCCCAGTGACCCGATCAGGCTAGTGGTAAAAAGCCATATAGGACCGGGAATCGGATCGGCTAAGGTATAAATAACTTGTGGTTCCCGGATCAAAGCCTACATCATCTGTGATTGAACAGATGTCACAAGTCACACACAGATGTCCGCGAATGTCCTTGGAGAGGCCATCATCATGAATACCAAGAACAATGACCGATTTAACCTTGTTAAGATCGAGACCTCGCACACCTTTAAGAACACAGAGATTTCATGGGGGTTCGTAGCTCCCGCTGTACTTTCCGACAAGGTTGGTGACATTGGCGGCTTCAACGGTTCCGAGTTTTCCGACATGGCCAGCCAGTAAAAAGATATTGGGATACCTGAAAAAATTCTGCCCTTTCGATGAACATCTATATAGACCAACACTAGGAATGTATTACTAGAGGTGTTTTCAAATGCCTAAAGATTTCACCCGGGTCCGTTTGCAATGGGAACATCAAAGGTCATCGTGATTGTTACCTTGCCAGCCAACACATTTTATGCCATAAGAAGCACCTACTGCCCAGCCTAAGACTTTTTCAGGGTTTCCCGGCCACGACCTTGACGTCTTCCTGGCTACCCCACCTATGCCGCCTCTCCGCTGATCTTAAGCTTCCAGCAGTCATTTCATTTTGTAAGGACTTTCGTTCGGAGATTACAATTGCAGGGAAGTAGTGTCTTTTGCATTGCCTTCCCTGAATCTATTTTACTGTTGGTTTCTCTATAATAGTTCCAATTGATTGGACTTCCCTGTTTTTTCTACTTTCGGAAATAATGACCACTACAAGTAGACAAGTAGCAAATTTGGATGTATAGTTTATTTGCAGCACGCGCAACAGAAAAGATAGGAAGGATGAGGTGAATTTAATGATTAACGAGGAAAACCTTGCTCCCGAAGTAAAAAAAATAATTTTTAAGGAACTTCCCGACATTTTGGAAAAACATCCAGATGTCAAGCTGATATTGTGGAAAAAACTCGTGGATAGCTTTGCCGATAAGAAAGAGACTGAATCAAGATTTGAAATCTTGTTGAACGAGTTGAGGGAGCTTAAAGAAGAATCAGAAAAAAAATGGGAACTCTCGGAAAAAAGATGGAGGGAGCTTAAAGAAGACTCGGAAAAAAAATGGGCTGAGTCTGAAAAAAGATGGAGGGAGCTTAAAGAAGAATCAGAAAAAAAATGGGCTGAGTCTGAAAAAAGATGGAAGGAGCTTAAAGAAGAATCAGAAAAAAAATGGAGGGAGCTTAAAGAAGAATCAGACCGCAGGTGGGAAACTTTACTAAAGGAAGTTCGAAGGGTGGATAGGAGGATAGATACAACCATAGGAGCCCTCGGGGCCAGATGGGGACTAACAACAGAAAAGGCATTCAGGGGAGCTATTAAGAGCATCTTGGAAGAACTCACCGATATGAAAGTTGAACGTTATCTGAGCTATGACGAAAAAGGTGACGTTTTCGGTCATCCCGACCAGGTTGAACTCGACGTAGTGCTGAAAAACGGGGAGGTATGGATCATTGAAATAAAGTCATCGGTGAGTAAAGCAGACATGTACGTTTTTGACAGGAAGGTAAAATTTTTCGAAAACAAGGAAGGGAGAAAGGTTAGTCGCAAGATTGTTATTTCTCCCATGATAGAACCGAAAGCTTTCGAGGTTGCAGAAAGACTAGGAATAGAAACCTTTGTTCGACCAGAAGACCTTGCAAAACCAACCGACTGAGTAACATACTAAGGCAGCGAAGCCGCAACCAAGTTTGAACCGCTAAGACGCTAAGAGCGCAAAGGGATATTCTTTTTTCCTTGAGCAGTGTGTAACTGCTCAAGGAAAGAAGCCTGCCCTTCAGGCATGCTGTT
>JALSTM010000167.1 GCA_026983715.1 Desulfobacterales bacterium | reverse complement strand
TAATAAAACATGCGAGGTGGCTCAAAAGGTAAAGGGAGGTAGGACTGTTTTTGGTGGTGGCTTTGCCTTTGCCGAGGCCATTGCGATGAGCGAGGAACTGGCAATCAAGTATGGTTTTCTTAAGAAAGGACGAAGGTACGTAGTAAGCCAGAGCGGTGACGGTGGTTCGGTCATCGGGCTTCCGGCCTGGTTGAATGCTCTGCGGCAGAAAGCTTTCGTAATCAGGAAAAGAATGCCAAGCGTGCTTAACTTTATAGTAGTTACGGACACTCAGGTATATTCCAATACTGGAGGCGAATGTTCCGCCAGTTCGCTGCTGGGTATGGGAACACTGACAACACCCATTGGAAAGTACATACTGGGAAACCAAAAAGTTCAATGGAACCTGGTCAACTTGGCTGCCGAGTTTCCGAACATCCTCGTGGGAATGGGTCATTCCGGAAACAGGGTTGCCATGCAGGAATTTTGGTACCTGGCTGACCGGCTGGGTTATTCTGCGATTCGATGGGATGTCACGCCGTGTCCTGAGACGGGGAAGTTCTTCGGTGAAGATCCGGATAATCTGGCTTATGCTATGGCTCATGCCGGAATGCTACCGGAAATAGTCTTCGTCGGCAGATTGAGAAAACGTGTTGCTCCCATTAACCCGGCGGATATAGGTAAGCCATGGCGAGAATGGAGTAGGCGGTTTAAACCGATTACCTATTGGTTGGCCCAGGATCCTCGATACCGTGCAATGCTTAAAAAGAATCCCGAAACCGGTGAGTGGGAACCGATTAACACAGCTGCAAGGTTCGTTATCAAGCAGCTTGAAAGATACAGGGACCAGCTCAACTGGCAAATCGATCTTGAAAATACACTGGTTAGAGAAGCAGAAGAAATCGTGGAGGATTTCTTCGATGGCTTGTACAAACAGTGGGATTACTACCGGTTTAACCTGCGACAATTCAAGTACGCCTTCCTGTTTAACGACCAGGGCGAAATGAAGCCAGAGTACAAGGACAGCTTGAAGTGGGAGATGCTTCAGATGGTTATCGGTCTCGATACCCTGGCTGATTATAAGTTAAAGCAAGAAACCATAATGAGCGAAAACGAAACCCTCCTCAATACGTTTTTCAGCAAGGTTGAAGAACTGGAAAAAACAACGGATATACTTCGCGACAAGCTCAAAGCGGAGGAAGAACTGCCTGAAGTCAAAAAGATCCTTGAAGAACTTGACGAGCTGAGTTCCAAGCTTGGCGAAAAGGAAATAAGGGACAGGGAACAGTTACAAGCTGTTCTCCTTGGTAACGGTGTCCAAGAACCGTCGGGAGGTAATTTTTTGGCTGAAAGGCAATTTTCAAACATAAAGGAAGCCAGGGAAGCAAGGCTTTATGAAATACTCGACCGGCTCATTGAAGACAGAGCAATAGCCAAGCATACGGAAATAAGCCAGTATATCCTGGCTAAGAAACTCAGGAGCGATTTCATAAACCAGGGTGGTGTATTCAGAGAACCCCCCAAGGCGGAACTTACCAGAGAACGTGAACAGTTGAGGAGTTTTGTAAAAGAACTGGGCTATTTCGCTATCGGAGTGGCAAGCCTCGCGGGAGAAAGAGGTATCGCCATAAACAGGATATTTTCAAACTTTTTTACCCAGAAAGGCCTTTGGGCGGGGATGGCATGGCAGTTCGGTTCGTCCAAGAGAGGCACCCCCGTTCTTTCGGCCACGTTTATAGCTCCGGAACCGATCGAACGAAAAGATGCCATGCTCAGTTTCCCTTACTACGTTATGACAGTAACAAATTATGGAGATCTAAAGAACAAACCAGATGTCTTTTTCGATAATCTCCATCCGACAGGTTTTCTCATTATTAATACCAGGCTGGATCCCGAAGAGGTAAGAAAGGAACTCATCGAGGCATACGACGAACAGATTAGGTTCCTTGTAAAGGAATTGCAAGAAATATCCGGTGACTGGGACACAGCTCAGATGATGGAATGGGTTAGCCAGAAGATGTTTAACCTCAACTTGAGAAGTCTCAACGTAGAGCAGAAAAGGCTTGTTCAGAAGGTTGCGGCACTGGCGAACTGCAGGATTGTTACCTTGGATATGGATGGAATTATGGAAGAAGTTACGGGGTCAGATAGGATAGTGTCTAACCTTGTGGCAGTTGCCCCACTCTTTAGAGCCCTTCAAATGCTGGGGTTTCCGTTCGACTTTGATCGGGATCAAAACATACTGCTAAGCGGTTTCCCAGGGGCGGTTCTCAAGAATAAAACCCTGCTGAATTATTACCTCGAAGCAATTAAACTCGCATTCGAACGTTCCAGGGGATTTCCGGAAGAAGCGCCCAAAAAAGAACTTGCGAAGGTGAAAGATCTAGGGGTTAGCCTTGATCCGGGTAACTTTTACACCGAAATGGGAGGAACCGTGGCCGGGCTTGTTTTGAGTCAAATAGCTTACGATGAACATCCGGTCTGCTACGTTGGGTTCCCGATTACCCCCGCAGGGAATCCTTTCTATGCCATGGCCCAGGTGTATGCAAACGGACACCCCTATGTCTACGTTGACGAGATAAACCCGTCGGAAAAAGTAGCGGCGGAGAAACTCATCGGTATTGCAAGAGCCGGTGGTATGCTGCCGGTTACATTTACCGCTTCCCAAGGGTGGAGGCTGTTTACGGAAATAATTCCTCAATTTGTAGGTGCCCGCCTGGAAGGTTTATTCCTCCTGGCAAGAAGGGCACTTGCGGCTCCCAACCTCAACATTGAAGAAAGCCACACTGACTTTATGAGTTTCAGGGATGACGGCGGGATAATGCTCACTCCTAAGAGCATCCAAGAATACATCTCGGCTCTTTATCTTGCAAGGCTCCTTACCCATTTTGCTAAGCTTCCTGTCATTGTTTCCATCGGTGGCATCACGGATACACATAAGATAGGTTTATTTTCTATACCGCCTGATAACAAGGTAAGGGCTTGGCTGAAAAAGACCCTCAAAGGCTTTGATTTCTTTGAGCACAAGCTTATCAACAAGCAGGGCGAAATAATAGTGCACGGCCCGAGCGGAACATCTGAGGTCTACCAGGAAACCCAGTCCGAGGTTGAAAAGGCGCACCAGATGGTTAAGTACATCTTCCCCAGGGCCGTTAAGGCTGTGGAAGAACTCACAGGTTACAGCTTTGAAGAAATAGAAGTTGAATATGCCGGAAACAAGGAAGAATGCACTACGATGATGATACTCCAGGGATCGCTCTACCCGAATGCAGTTGCTGCTCTTAGGGAATTGTCGGAAAAAGGGTGGAGAGGTATCGGGTGTATGTCTGTTCGCATGTTCAACCCGTTTCCCGAGGAAAAAGTGGCAGAAGCTTTGAGAAATGTTTCCACGGTAATAGTACTAGATAGATCAAACAGTTTTGGCTCTGTGCCGCCCCTTGCATCCAGGATTTTTACTACAATTAGCAGGTGTATCAACGGCGAGAGAAAAACATTGAGAACCATGGTCGGTGGGCTGGGAGGAAGGGAAATACTCGTAGATGAAATGAAAGAAATATTTCTTTTCTCTCATCTGCTACTTCAACCGAGAATATCAGGATCCGGAGAGGATAAAGGGGAAGATCCAGAGCTAGCGCGCGAGATTGAGCAAGACCACGTGATCAGGTCGATGATTGATGAGCTTACCGCCTTGGAGGTGAGAAACCTTAAACGTCATACCCGCGTTCCGAAGCACCTATTTGGGGCAGAAGATGAACTGAAACAGAGGGAAATGATTCGAGAACAACTCTTCGATCAGATCAAGAACGGTTCATACCTGAAGTTCTTGCAGAATTATAACCATGTGGAATTTATTGGTTCCAAAGAACTGCTAAGAGAAACCGATCTTAGGAAGCAACTGGTCTTAAGGGCTGAAATCTTGAGATCGCGTAAAGCAATAAAGGAAGATAGCGCCGGGGAAAGGGAGGTGCTCACCTTGCTTCACTATAGCCTTGATAGAGATGATTGGCGGAAGGCTGGACGTCACATGTTGAAGCTATTCGAAAAAGGAGAGATACGGCACCAGCTTCTCCTGGATTACCAGGGAAGGTTGGAAGTAGCACAGGTCGAACTTCTTCCATTGAAAGATTCAGAACAATTTCAGGAATCAACATCGAAAAGTGACTCGTCTCCTGTAAGCGCCTTGTTTGAACCGGATTCCGATGCTCCGGAACCTGCGAAATGGTCTTTCGCGTGGAATCCGAAGGAGGTGGAATTGATTAAACGAAAGATTTCGATGCTTGTTCACATCAATGGGAAGGAAGAAAAGTACTTTAACCCTGATGATTTCGAGCGAGCGCTTCTGGATCGATTGGAGCGGAACAAGGAATCAAGCCTTTACAGGGCAATTAAGGATAACCCTGAGGCAGATCGTTCTGAAATACGTGGAGCCTACGAGGAGTGTTACAGGGAAGAAATAAATCGGGCGATTACTAGAGAAATTCTCGTTGAAGATTTCGCACCTGAATTGAAAGATATTTTTGAGGGTGAAGGGCTCGAGGAACTCAAAATGGTCATTCTGGCAACCATAGCACTTAAGAAAAGGGAAGCAGATAAAGGTTCTGAGCTTGATATTGATGAGATTCAGGCAGAGATAGTGAAATATTTGACCGATGAAATTCTTCCGGAGCTGCCCAAATCAGAAGGGTTTTACCTGGACTACTACCACAGTATGGTGGAGCCTGATCTCAGAAAATACATAGAAGAGAATATATAGTTGGACCATTATGACTTTCAGGGGAGTTTCCCTGAATTTCCGTGGTGTGGAGGACTTTAAGATGATGAATCAAGCATGGAGGAGAGAGCTACACAATTTTATTCAACAGTTGATGTTGATATGTGAAAGTGACGAGGAACGAAAAAAAGCGCTTCGATCCTGGTACGAGCAACCCGGAGAAGTCAGCGCCAAAGGGGTACCCGTTATTAGAGAAATTGTAAGAAATGCCCTCAAGGAAGAAAAGGAAAAGGTACGAAACAAGCTTATATACCTCCTCAATTCTCTCTTTTCCTGGCCTATGGATGAAAAGGAAGTTAGTTCAAACGTCAGCCGGATACTAGAAGAAATAGACAGGTCAGACCAACAAGTGGAAAAAATATGGAAGGATCGAAAAGTTGTTGAGCCTGTTTTCGATAACTGCTTCCATTACGAACTTAGGCGACAGTTAACCTCTGAAATTGCAGACGATCACGAAGATGGTGGCTTAGTACTTATTGAAAAAATTCTTAGCGACGTAGGTTTTTTTCAGCGTTACCCTGTTGAAGTAGGTTTCTGGGCTCAACATTTTCTTGCGATTGAACGCTATCATAGGGAAGAAGCAATTCAGCAGGAAAAACGTGTAGATGAGCTTGCCAGGCTAAAAAATCGGCTCGACAAAGGGGGTAGAATTGAAACCTTAAGCGAATTTCTCCTCTATTTAGAAGATAGGTTAATTAAGGCTCAAGATAGGGAAATTGAAAAGCTTACGAGGGAAACTACAGGGTTTTTGAGTGGTAAGGTACGACCAGAACTTTTCCCTCATGTAAATCTTGAACATGCCGTCTATTTTTCGCTGCTTGCTCATGAATTTTGCCTTGCGGAAAACGTACCCGAAAAGGATGTGAAAAGAATAAAAGAACTTAAAACAACAAGAGAGATGTCAACTCTGAGGGACTTGATGTTGCTTCTTTATGACCAGGTGGTAGCCGAAAGGATGCTTCCTCAGGCATCAAGGTTATTGGACCGCTTGCAGACACTGGGTTTTTCCATTGAACACAAAGATTTCAGAGACGTTTACAAGGTTGACCTGGTACCGCTTGAAAAGACCCTCGAATTTGAAAAGAAAAGACTTCCGATATTCCTCGATGTTGCCTCTCTCACGGGGGAGATTTCAAAAGACCTGGAAGGACAAAAGGTTCTCATTGAGGAAATTTTCATGCAGGAAACAAGAAAGGTCAGGGAGATGTTACTTGCCATGGGAGAGGCAAAAACTGTCCCCTTGCCCAAGGCTCAACTAATCAAGAACGCGAGCCTTTTTGCGATAAACTGGAAATTGGCGATGTTTGAGGACGAGAAAAGTATTCCGGAGGAGGATCTACTAAAAAAAGATATACAGGACTTCCTTTCCGGTCCCCTTATGAAGCTGATTCGACCCAGGAAAGGATACGAGTTCAAAAACAAGAACGCGTACCAAGAGTTCCTCCACAAAGAGCTTGCAGTCCACCTGGAAAGCATAAAACGTGTCCTGGAGTCAAGAAAAGTCGAAAGCTTGTTTGATTTCAGGTACTTTGCTCGATGGCTTATGTTTAGAAAGCTTCTTGATGTGTTGGCCACCGGAAAGGGTGATATTAAGCTGGAACGGGTTCCTGATGCCACAGACTTCATTTTGAAACTAACTTTGGATTGGCTTTACGATATGGCAAGGGAAGAAAACTGTAACCTGGAAGAGGCATACCCGTGTTCACCGGTCAGGTTCTACAAGTTTCTGATGAGTTACTTCGATATGAACACCATCGCAGAGCAGGTATCCAGTTGCTGTGGTGAGGGAAAGAAATTTTCGAAATCCGACATAGAAGAAGAGGTCTTGAACATCATTCCCTGGTGGGCAGCTACTATTTACAGGGTTCTCGTGGCCATGGCAAGGAAGAATAATGGGATGCCGCGTCTTCCTGCCAACCCTGCGGAAATTCCCAACATTGTTAAATTATTTTCTCCGGCTTTTTGTCACCTTGAAGAGATAGCTCTTAAAAGAGGTAAGGATTACCTTGAACAGGTGGGAGATTCGCTATTCTTGCCCGAGTTCAGGCCAGTTCTTGAAACCGAGGATGAGTTAAGAGCTTACGTTAAACACATGATAGGTGAGTTTGTTGGGGGCAGCGATATAGAGAGTTTTTCCGTGGATCATGATTTAAGAGATCTCAAAAGTTTCATTGAGGAAAAACTAGGGGAGGTTGATATTATTCCGGATCCTAGCTATCCGAAATCAATCCACTCTATAGTTCTCGAAGAAATTCAGCCCTCTGACCGCGCACTTCTGGAAGAACTTGCAGAATACGCGAATCAACTGTTACGGCTTTTGCCAAAGTCCAACTGTGGGGGGTGTGGCGAATCGTCGTGTCTGAATTTCGCTTATGCGTTGCTACGGGGCAGGAAAAAACCTAACGAGTGTCAGCAGATGTCAGCAGATGAACAGGAAACCATTAGAAGAGAACTTGATGCTGTAGTGGCGTCTCTTGGTGATGCAGGAGCCGGTACGGTTACCACGCCCTCCGGCACAAGTGGACCGGGAATGTATGAAATCCCGGAGGAATTGGCGAGGTCTTATACCAGTGTGGAGACAATTATGGCTCGTCGGATTTTCTGGGAGAAGCTCAAAAAGATTTTCGAAGAAAGACGAGCCAAACTCCAGATTTATAAAAAACCATCGGCGGATGAAATTTACAGGATGTTTAAAAATTTCCTCGGTTTTGAAGCATCAGAACGCTTACGCAGTGACGAAAGAGAGTTTCTCATTGAGAATGGTGAAAAATACATAGAGGCAGGCTGGAAGGAATTTTTCGATACCTATGACTGGTTTCACAGGATCCAGGTGAGACGCCAGAGCGCCCCATACCTAGAGGAACATGATGCGCTTCACCGGAGCGCCGCTTACTACCGGGATAAGTTGTACCTCAGTCAGCTATCGGATTTTGATAGGTCCCTTGTTCTAAATTATCGACTTTTCAAATACATGGATGGGTTTTCTGACTGGTGGAACGAGGATTTACTCCAGATGAGTGATCCGGAATATCAGATCCAAGACTGGGAGGATTTTTCAAAAATTATTAAAAATGCTTACTGGCATCAGGAATCTTCCCCGTCTGCAGGTGAGATATACGAGGCGATCAGAGAAGAACTTGACGGTGATATTGAGTTGTCTGATGCAGCCAGAGAAACTTTGCAGATTTTTTTAAAGGGTATAATTTCGGAGCGTTTGAGTGAATTTGGTAAAGAGGTGGAACTGCTTGAGAGGTTAAAGACCGGGGAAAAAATTGACAATGTTGAGAAGCTTGAGGGGGTTTTGAACTTTTTTGTGAAAGATATTGCACTGAAAGGAGATTACTTACCGGAACTTTCTCTTACCAATCGAATTAATGCGGTGTTTTCGGAACTGGATTCGTCTGGAATAAACATTGACCCTGAACTGCTGTGGCGGTGGGAATCGCTGCCAGAGCAGGTTAGGGAGTATATTGGACAGGTCCGCACCGTGAACAAAGATGAGCTTACCAATTTCCAGAGAAGCAAAGAGGGAATGCCATGGAAGGACATGGTTTCTCTTAGAGACGCTATCCTTAAAAGCTATATTTTTACAAAGGTAAGGAAATTGGAGCAAGAAGAAATAGAATTGAAGCTATTGAACAGGTACTTGGACGGTGAAATAACCGGGAAAGAAGCCATGTATCGGCTTACCCCTGGCACTTTGTCTCTATACGTCGATAGACTTTGCCGGGTTGGTAAGAAAGCTGATGAAATCCTTCAGGAAGTGGAGAAATTGTGGGATATACAGTCAGAATGGGAAGATCAATTGATGGAAGATGCCCTGACACACCTGATTCGCCAGAGGCAGCTTTTCGTTACCATTGGGCAAGATGTAGAAAACGGGTATCCTAGGGTGCTGGTAAGGCTTATAGATGACCGAATAAGGACACTTCATGCCATGGACAAGGAAAGACTCTTACACTACCTTTTCATCCTGGCGAAAATGGAAGGAAATCTCGACACCTTAACGGCACTGTTGAGGGAAATCAGGGAAACATCGGACATTATCGAAGCTGCATGGCTGAATTTTACCACTGAGAGATCAATGGAATCTCCAAAGCCAGTACAGGTTGCCAAGAGCACCGGGGGACTCCCCGTGGAGGCCACTTCACTTAAAAAGAAGGACCTGTTCAATAAGTATCTCGAAGAAGGGCTTCCAAGGGGCGAGAAGCCAGCCATCACCCGTGCCTACTGGGAATTGATCAATATCATAAGGTACTATGTACTTCAAATGCACAGCAGTGCGCAAAAAGAAGTAGCAGCGGGTATGCCTGAAAAGAAGATAGTGCCTGAAAACGTGCTGGAATCAATTAAAGAAGAATATAGCATTGAGGGATTATCCGAGGATGCTCTTTTGAAGGCAATAAGTGACCAAATCAAGAGACTCCCCTCATTTGAAGAAGAGAAAATATGGATTTACACTACCGTAACGGCACGAAAATTTGCGTCTCAGAACCAGGAACTTCTGGAAATCGAGCGCCAGTTTTTCAAGAAAAAAAATGAATTATTAAAAGCTGGGGAAGGTGAGGACTTTTTGCCTTTGGCTGAACTGGCAGCAAAACGTGGTGTTGAGCTGGGCAAGGTAAAGGAAGCTGTCTATTATCACCTATCGGATCTTCTTGAAGACGAGAGGATAAAAAGCTTTCAGAGAAGAATTCGGCAAATCGTGGAGCAGTTGGAAGAAAAGCGGTCCGAGATATACCATGGATGGAACAATGGGGAAATAAACAGAAGAACTGTTTTTTATATATTGAGGCTATATCAAAAAGAGAAAAAACTGCCAAGTTGGGACGATTTCAGGCGTTTTATCAGGGATCAAAGAACTCTCAGAATACAAAAACTTAAACAAAGCAAGGCTCCCGATGTCGAAGAAATCAGGGAAACGCTTGAGATGCGTTTCCGGGCACTCCTAGGAGTTGATCTGAGAGAAATCGAAAACAAGTCCTTGGAAGAAGCTAAAAGCAGGTTGTCAATGATGCACGCAGAAAAGCTCAAAGAACTGGAAACTACGTTTGCGGACGATTATTTCCATGTGTACGTTGGTTACGGTGATGAAAGTTCCGTGGCTTTACCCAATGGATCTAAAACCAGCAGCTTTATCTCCGTGGCCTCGGAAGAGGGCAAAAAGGCTAAACTGCTTCTAAAAATCTCCCTGGAGGAAGATCTCTCAGAGGCACTTGGCAAGCTTTCCGGGGAAGCATCCAAAAAAATTGAGGAAATTTCAAATGAGCTCAGCCGCCAGATTGAATTGCTTCGAGAAAGTAAGGAACTTACAGGTATTGCAGAAGTGTGCGTCTGGGAAAACTATGTCCATGCCGCCCATCTGGAACCACAAAGAACTGCCAATTTCTCCTATCTTGCGTTGAAACATTTGCCCACCGGTGATGCCTTCCTTGCTGATCACTTGGAAGCACACGCTCTGATGAACGAACCACAGGACAGCAGAATTCCACCGAATCTTGAGCCCCTGGTCGAAGAAATATGTGCCATAAGACATTCCCTCGAAGAGATTAGAAATACCTACCAGAGCGTAGATAGAGTTGAAAAAGAACTACTGTCGCTCCTTGATGACAGTGGCTCTGTTTTGGATACCCGCGGCAATGCAAGGAAGCTCATCAGGGCCTATATGTCACGTCAAGACTGGCGCGAACGGGATATCTTCGAGATGATATTGGAGTTTCTGGGAGATATGCCGGAGATTTACGGTGGGCTAAAAGATGAGCTTAACCTACTTGACAACATTAGAAGAGAAGATCATCTGGAATATGAAAAAATCATTACAGGAATGATCAGTGAAGCTCGTGCAAACCTGGAAAGTGTCGCTGCCGCAAGGAGATTTCTCCAGAAGACGGTTCCTAGAGGCAGAAAGATTACTTCAAAGAGTTACGAACAGATGCTCAACGCCATGGCGCTGGCCCTGGGGATTCCTGATGATTCGAGGGGAAAAGTTGTTCAGGCTGTGATGGCAAAGGCCCCGGTGGAAGCGTGGAAGGCGCTTTACGAGGAGGGGATGCGACTTGCAGCGGAAAAGGGTAGAAAAATTGAAATCAAGAATTTCGAAAGAGCATCTCTTTTCCTTCTACCGGAGCTAAAACCTGGGGACCTTGGTCACGCAAGGTTTTGTAGGTCTTTGATTGAGAGTACGGAATCTTACAACAAGATTTTGGCCGGAATTTATGCTCCTGAAAAGACCGGCGTAGAGCTACTGCTTCAACAGGTGGATAAGTTCAACAGGCTGCCTGAAAATGCCGAGTTTCCTGTAAATTATACCAGCAACGAAATTAAATGGTGGCTGAGAATATTCTACCTTAGGCCGGACGTGGTCGAAGCCATTTATAACAGGGAAAGAAGAAAAGACATTTACACGGTGATTTCCGGCCTTGGTCCGAGGGCTTACTTGCCTCGTGTTCTCCACGAAGTGCAGAGTATTTTCGGATACGTTACTCCGGAAGCGTTTTCAAATATCGTGTCGGTACTGGGCCTGGACGCTACGGACGTTATAAAAGTAATTGCTTCTTATAAAGAGTTCAGTGCAGACCCAAGCGGGGATATCATCATTTACATTTGCAAAGGAACCGCCTGTTTTCTTAGAGGCCAGCCTCGGATTTCCAGAACCCTTTCCGCCGTGATTGGAGCTGACAGGGGACAAGTGGCCGACTGCGGCATACAGTACATAGAAATGGATTGTTTTGGTGTATGCCATATGGCTCCGGTAGTCAAAGCCGGCGATACCTTCATTCCGTCCGTCGATCCGGAATCCATTCCACGTCTCGTGGAACAGCTTTTGAAAGGCGTATCCTACGAAAACAGGGTAAGTTTTCTAAACAGAATAAAAAGGGTACTTACTAGAGGGCACAAGCGGGTTCTTAGAAAGAAGCTCGTTGTTACCGGAGCAATAAACCTTGAAAAAGAGGAAGAATTGATAGGTCAAGGTGTAGCCATTGATGCCCAGGGAAACCTTAGCCTGGTTGGAAACGGGAATGGCCGGGATCTGGGCAGGCTTGTGCCCAAAAGCATTTCTTTTGAATACACCACTGGTCACGGGATAAACGCCATAGGGAGCCTTATCCTTGATGAGGCCAACCAGGTTACTGCTGTCCTAAATTACCCGGATTGTGCCCTGGAAGATGCAGTTAAGCATACCATGAAACCCTTGGTAGTTGTTAAAGACGGTGAAGTTGCAGTA
>JALSTM010000166.1 GCA_026983715.1 Desulfobacterales bacterium | reverse complement strand
ATGCGTGCATACTGCTCCCGGGCACGGGCGCGAAGACTACGAGATGGGACTCGAGTACGGCCTCGATATTTATTCACCGGTGGACGATGACGGAAAATTTACCGATGATGTGGAATTTTTTGCTGGAAAGCACGTTTTTGAAGCAAACAGCGCTGTTAACGAGAAGTTAAAGGAAGTGGGAGCGCTAATCAAGGAAGAGACCATCGAGCACTCGTACCCTCACTGCTGGCGATGTAAAAAACCCATTATTTTCAGGGCTACCGAGCAGTGGTTCATTTCCATGGAAGAAAATGACCTCCGTAAAAAGGCTCTTGAAGAAATTGACAAGGTGGAATGGATTCCCAGGTGGGGACGGGAGCGCATCTACGGAATGATCGCTAACCGCCCCGATTGGTGTATCTCTCGGCAGCGCTGCTGGGGGGTCCCCATAACCGTTTTCTACTGTGAAAAATGTGGAAGGCTTATCCAAGGCGAAGATATTTTTGGTAAAGTAGTAGAACTTTTCAATAAGCACGGCGCTGATTGCTGGTTTGAACTGGATCCGAGTTCTTTTTTGCCTGAGGGTACAAAGTGTCCTGAATGCGATTGTGGTAGTTTTGTAAAAGAGATGGATATCCTTGATGTCTGGTTCGATTCAGGGGTATCTTTCGCCGCGGTTCTCGAAAATCGCCCTGAGCTTCGCTTTCCGGCTCACATGTACCTTGAAGGGAGTGACCAGCACCGCGGTTGGTTTCACTCGTCTCTTCTTGCCTCCGTTGGAACAAGAAATCGTGCTCCGTACGAGAAGGTTCTGACCCACGGGTTTGTAGTGGATGGCGAAGGATACAAGATGTCAAAGTCTCTCGGAAACGTCATCTACCCCGATGAGGTCATAAAAAAATATGGTGCCGAGATACTAAGACTCTGGGTTTCAGCTGAGGATTACCGTGATGATATTCGTATTTCTCCCGAGATTTTAAAAAGACTCTCCGAGGCCTACAGGCGAATCAGGAACACGTGTCGTTTCCTGATCGGTAACCTTTATGATTTTGATCCGGAAGAAGACCGGATACCTTATGAAGGCTTACAGCAGTTGGATAAATGGGCGCTTTTACGGTACCAGGAAGTTCTTAAAACGGTTAGAAGGGCTTATAGTAACTTTGAATTCCACAAGGTATTCCATGGGATTCATAACTTTTGCGTCGTCGACATGAGTTCCTTTTATCTCGATATCCTGAAAGACAGGTTGTACGTGTATCCCCACGATTCTATAGGACGTAGATCGGCTCAAACGGCTATTTTTGAAATCCTCGTTGGCCTAGTAAAAATGATAGCTCCCATTCTTTCTTTCACCGCTGAAGAAGTCTGGGATTATGTTCCCGATTTTGAGGGAAAGAAGGAAAGCGTTCACCTGGAGTCCTTCCCTGAGGATAGACCCGAGTGGCTTAACGAAGAACTTAAGCACTGGGGCGAAGTCCTTGACACCATCAGGGGAGAAGTTACCAAGGCGCTTGAAGATGCCAGGAAAAACAAGGTAATAGGTCATTCCCTGGATGCGCACGTTAAGCTGACGCTCCCTGAAAATTGGCAGAATATGTTCGAGGGCAAGGAAGAAGACTTGAGATCAATTTTTATCGTATCAAGGGTTTCAATATGTTCTGATGATGATATGCCTTCCGATGCCCGTAACTCGGAAGTGCCGGGATTGAGGGTCTTCGTGGAGAAAGCGCCCGGGGCCAAATGCGAACGGTGCTGGGTATGGTCTGAAAGCGTCGGAGAAGACTCTGGACATCCTACTATATGTTCAAGATGCAGGGATGTTCTTAAGCGAATCGGGGCATAATAGAAATGCGCGGACAGAAGGGCCGAAAGATGCTCGGCTTATTTGCACTGGTAGTCCTGGTTGTTGTTGTTTTTGACCAGGCTACCAAGGCAATAATCGTCGGTTCCTTAAAACTTCACGAAGTTCGAACGGTAATCCCAGGCTACTTTGATATAGTTCATTTTAGAAACACCGGCGCTGCTTTCGGATTCCTTGGAGGGAATTTCAGTACACTTAAGCATTATTTTTTTACTTCTGTCTCTGTAATTGCTCTTCTTGCAATACTTTTCTACCTTCTCAGGTTAAAGGAGCAGAAAACCACGGAGGTCATTGGACTTGGACTGATATTTGCCGGAGCCACGGGGAACCTCGTAGATCGCCTGCGATTTGGTAGAGTCGTCGATTTTCTCTACTTCCACTGGCACCAATACTACTGGCCAGCTTTCAATGTTGCTGATAGCGCCATAACCGTGGGAGCTATTCTGCTTTTGTGGTTTTACCTGCGGAAGGGATAGGGGAAGAAGTTTTTTATAGGTGTCGATAAATTTAACAGTTTTTCCCTTTCTTCCAGTGATAGAAGTGAACCCAGGGGAATCCCTTTGTACGATTAAAAATGAGAAGAGGGCCAGGGACATGGGAGGCTTTTTTCACCGGCCTTGCGACCCTGGTTTTTCCTAGGCCTCAGCAACGGGGGACGCCTTCCCCCTCCCCATTCCCCGCACCCATTTTAAGATATTGTTTCCTAAATAACCTATATCACTTGTGATATTCTCAGTGGCATTTGGTTACCTTTAATATCGATACAAAAATGGGTGCGGGGCTGCGGTCTCCCCCATTGCTGAGGCAAGGAAAAACGGCGGGTCTCCAGTATATGGTTTCAAAAAGTCCCCCCATGCCCCATCCCAAGGAAGCTCTGATTAATTCCGATTTCTAGGACTACAATTCAATTAAACAAGTGGGGCGAGCACAACTCAGAAACCGTCTTTCCAGCCGGAGCGAAGCATAGAGCCGGAATCTAGAATTCTCTCGTTGGATGCCGGACTGAGTCCGGCATGGCGTGCAAGAGGCCATTGACAAACTAAGTAATTAATAAGGGTTTCCTAAAATGTCTCCCCGGTTTTTGTCCTTCTTTCTCTACCTTCCTCGTGTTTCAAGATATCTCAAAAGTAAGATTTTTCGACACCTCGGTTGTGCTTGCTTTTGAGCGCTGACTGCCAGATTTATGGGGGTTTTCTTAATTGTGCTGTGATCATAGATAGTTATATGTTTGTCAGTAGCATCGGCCTTTTGAAGTAATCCAGCCGTGTCGAAATATTTTACTGGTTTGCATATTTAATGTATGGATACGTACAAATAAAGATTGTGAAAACCACTGGTTACATGATATGGCACGGTGCTTGCTAAATCTAAAGGAAATAATGCTAATCAAAAATCTGGAGGTAAAAAGAATGAAAGGAATACGAGTTCTTGCTGTTTTAATGTTGTTGCTGGGGCTTTTTTGCTGGATGTCATCTGGTGCCATGGCTGTGAGTATTACTGTTGATGGTAACTATTCAGATTGGGGCTTCAATACTTGGGAAGGCTTCACTTCAAGCGATAGCGCAGGAAGTCCAATCACTGGTAATACTAACGGGGTATATTGGTGGGAAGAAGATGGTGTGGAAAGTAATGGCTTTGTGGGGCCTGGATACGGTGGTCAGCAATACGATGTTGAAGGCTTGTATACAAAAATCGCAGATGGGAATCTTTACTTTATGGTGGTTTCGGGAATGAGGGGCAGCGATGGTGACTCAGTCTTTGAACCAGGGGACATAATAATTGATCTGTTTTCAAATAACGCTCTAGAAAGGCAGTATGTAGTTGAAACAACGGGCTATAGATACATACTGAATTCTTCTGGTTACGTGAGTAGCACGGAAACAACAGGCTCTGCAGGGTACCTTTACAATGTCTCACTAGGTGAAGCTACATTGGAAGACGGTTTAAGCAATTGGGCAAGTTCTTCAGATAACCAAGATCCTACTCAGATAAAGAGCGTTAGCGCCTCTGGAAGTAAGATTGACCTAGTGTTTGAACAACCTGACAACCAAGATCACTCAGTAATTGAGGGTGCAATTTCATTGGGTTTACTAAATTTGAACGGTATTGACGCAATTAATTTCCATTACGCAACAGTATGTGGTAACGACGGTGGAACGACGCCTAATGCCCCCGTCCCTGAACCTGGAACTGTCTTGCTGGTTGGAACAGGCCTGTTAGGTTTAGCCTTGGGATCAAGGAAGAAGCGAAGCAAGTAATCGTGTTAGTGATTGAAAAGGGTAGCCAGCCAGTGGTAACAATTCCACCGGCTGGCTTTTTTTATTTTCCAGCCTTTACTTGCCCCGTTAAACCTGGCGAACATTTAACCGGGGTGTCTTTGCCATTTAATCTTTAAACGGTTCACCATGCAAAACTGGTGAACCCACCGCCAGGTACGTGTAGCCGAGTTCGTTTAACTCCCTATAGTCGGGGATCATTCTTCGGCCGTCAATAATCAGGTAGGGCGGTTTAACGGTTCTTTCGATGGTGCTCGATATCCCTCTGAATTCTTCCCAATCCGTGGTAATAAAAAGAGCATCGGAGCCTTGCATTGCTTCTTTGGCTGATGGCCAGTAGGTGACATTCTTATAGAGGTAGTTCTTGTCAGCCCTGAAATACTTCTTGGCTTCTTCATTTGCAAGCGGGTCGTAAGCCCGAATTTCGCTTACCCCTTTTCCCAGAAGAGCGTCCACAACTTTAAGTGCAGATGATTCTCGCATGTCGTTGGTTCTTCGTTTAAAAGCAAGGCCAAGGAGTGCTACTTTCTTATTGTTAAAATGAAATCCAGCCTCCGTGACCGCGCGTTCTACAAGGTAAACCTTCTGGTACTCGTTTATTTCATGCGCCGCTTCAAGAAGATCCGTGTTGGCGGCTCTCATTTTTAGCTGATAGATTAGAGACCGGATATCTTTCCCGAAGCAACTTCCTCCAGCACCATTGGACACGTAAGAACCCCAGGTGCTTATCCTCGAATCCGAAGTAACTCCGCGTCTCAGGTGTTCCATTACTATGTTGGGGAAGGTTTCAGCAAGTCTTGCTCCAACACCATTCCAGAAAGAGATGTAGGTCATCAGCAGGGTGTTGGCAACGTACTTTATTGCTTCGGCGGTTTCCGGAGTGGTTTCTATGTACGCTGTTTTAACGTGGTTTACAAACTGGGAATATATCCTTCGCATGATCCGAAAATCTTGTTCTTCGTCGCAGCCAACAACAATCCTGTTTGGTTTTCGGGAAGCCTGTACTGCTTCGCCTTCGGGCAAAAATTCAGGGTTTGATGCAACTCCAAAATTTTCTATCCCGTGTTCCTGGACCTGTCTTTGAAGCTGGCGGGCTGTGCCGATAGGCACTGTACTCTTGTTTATGAGCAAGATACGCCTCCTTCTCTCCATGTTTTTAAGCACTTCACAGACGTCATTTACGGCAGACTTATAAATGGAAAGGTCTGTTGAGCCATCGAGGTTTGGAGGCGTTGGGAGGCAGAAAAAAATGGCGTCAACGTCATCTAACGCTTCCTTCAGGTCGGTTGTAAAAAAGAGGTACTTTCCGTGGGTCTTTTTTATAACCTGCCACAGTCCGGGTTCGTTTACATGTTTTTCTATGTTTTCCGCGATGCCTGACCTAAAGTCCTCTATCTTGGATTCATCGGTATCGTATGCAACAACTTCGTGGCCGTATTCGGAGCATACCGCCGCGTGGGTCAACCCCACGAAACCGGTGCCTACAACAGCGATTCGCATTGTTCCCCTCCCGGTTAATCTCAATAAGATTTAAAGATACTTGCCATTATCTCTGAAAAACAAGTATAAGGTATTTCAAGAAACAAAAAAAGTTTTTCATGAACTCCGGGTAAATTATCCTTTTATTTTTTGAAGTGGAGTCAAAGATTAATTTTAGACCTCGGGAGGTAATGGGTAAATGTTTGAAGAGTTGCTGGAAAAAATTGAGAACAAGGAAGCAGTGGTCGGTGTTATAGGGCTCGGTTACGTGGGATTACCGCTCCTTATTCAGTTTGTAAAGCAGGGTTACCAAGGAATAGGTTTTGATATTGACTCCAAGAAGGTAAATGCTTTGCTACACGGTGAATCTTACATAAAGCATGTGCCCATTGAGCCGGTAAACAAGTTCTTGAAAGAGAAAAGACTGGACGTAACCATCAGCTTTGACAGGCTATCAGAGGCTGATTGCATCGTCATCTGTGTACCCACGCCTTTAACGGATAAAATGGACCCGGATTTGCGCTTCCTTGTAAGCACCAGTGAAACCATCGCAAAGGTTATCAGGCCTGGGCAACTGGTGGTGCTAGAGAGTACGACTTATCCGGGAACTACCGAAGAACTGGTACTGCCAATTTTGAGCAAGAAGAACATGGAAGTCGGAAAAGATTTCTTCCTGGCATTTTCCCCAGAACGGGAAGATCCTGGAAACAAGGAGTACCACACGGGTAACATTCCCAAGGTGGTCGGGGGAGTTACCGGGAAGTGCCTTGAAGTTGCAAAGGCGCTCTACGAACGGGTAGTTGAAAGGGTAGTGCCAGTATCTTCTACCAGAGTGGCGGAGCTCACAAAGCTACTCGAAAACATATATCGATGTGTAAACATCGCCCTTGTAAACGAGCTCAAGGTTCTTTCCCTTAAGATGGGAATAGACATATGGGAAGTTATAGAAGCGGCAGCAACAAAACCCTTCGGTTTTACCCCGTTTTACCCGGGGCCGGGACTGGGTGGGCATTGCATCCCCATTGATCCTTTTTACCTTTCGTGGAAAGCGAAGGAGTACGATGTTCCTACTAGGTTTATCCAGTTGGCAGGTGAAGTAAACGTATTTATGCCTTATTACGTTGTTGAGAAAGCCATTGACGCTTTAAACGAGTGTGAAAAGAGCCTTAGAGGATCGAAGATACTGATTCTTGGCGTGGCTTACAAGAAAGACATCGACGATGACAGGGAATCCCCGTCTTATGCCATAATGCAGATACTCCAGGAAAAAGGGGCGAACATCTACTACAATGACCCAATGATTCCGAAGCTAAAACCGGGTAGGAAACATGATTTTTCGCTCACATCTACACCCTTGAGCGAGGAGGTGCTCAAGTCCATGGACCTGGTGATGATTCTGACCGATCATTCGGATTATGATTATCAGTGGATAGTGGAAAATTCCCAGCTTGTTCTCGATACTAGAAATGCCACTAAGGATGTGACCAAAGGACGTGAAAAGATTGTGAAGGCGTAGAAGCCAGCACAAAAGAAACCTTCCCCTCCCCCTATGGACTGGCTTCTTTTGGGAGGTTAATTTTACTCCATGCCAAGGAGTTCCAAGAGTTTTTTCCTATTTTCGGCGAAATCGCCAGTGAAAAGAGGTTTGCAGTTTTCTAACTCCACTTCACCCCCTGCAAGCTGCGTTGCAAATACAAAGCAGCTCGATGCCCCGCATTCTTTGCAGTTTGTTTTTGGAAGAAACTTGTAAATTTCCATGGCCGTGGGAGGCTTTCTTGCTTCTTCGCTGGGGGTTATCTCGTTTCTTCGCTCCCAGGTACTGTTAACGAGTTCTATTATTTCTTTGATTACCTTTTCCGCTTCTTCGCGATCGGCCAGGTTTGTAGCACCCACTTCTAGGGGCTTAACGGCTACCCTACGGTTGCCATTTCTCCAAACCAGGGTTTTCGTGGAAGGATCGTAAAAACCTTTTTTTATCGTGGCATTGAGATACGGTATAACGCACGAAATATCTTTTGTGAGGTGAGCCTTGGCGCTCCATGTTGGTGAACCTGGTATGCAGGGTGGCTCGAATACTTCCAGCCGGTAATCATCGATCAGCATATTACCACCTCCATTATAGTATTTTAGTGATATCTAACGTTAAGTTAAGCCATATAAGCAAAAAGTCAACCAGGGTTCCGGCTTGACTTCCAGAAAGTTCAATGTTGAGATTGTACTGGAGAACTTGGAAACACGTCAAGAACGCGGAGGTTGTAGAAATGCATAAACTATCAAAAATATTCACAGGTTTACTTGTGTCGGTTTTGATTATTTTCGTGATAAGTAAGGCATCCATGGCTTTTACAGATATTGACACCGAGGATGGGGACGACATTTACGATATCCAGGTGTTGGCACCCAACGGCGGGGAAAAGCTCATTGCGGGAGAGTATTTTGAGATATCTTGGTTTGCCGGCTCTGCGATAGAGTACGTCAGGATTGAATATTCCACCGACGAAGGTAAAACGTGGAGGATAATAGCCAATGACGTGAAAATGCAGGATACCTATGCTTACTACAAGTGGAAGGTTCCGTGTACGATCTCGGACAAGTGTGAACTAAAAATCTCAGATGCATATGGACCAAGGTACGACTATAGTTTTAGTACATTTTCCATTGTGGATAACAGGGCACCTTCCATTTCCATTTCAGTTAAGAAAAAAAGCCTGTGGCCTCCTGACCATAAAATGGTTGACATTGGATTCAAGTATAGTGTCATCGATAACTGTGATCCCGATCCTGTAATAAAGATAAAGGTTACGAGTGATGAGCCTACTGCGACGGAAGCATCTTCCGGTGGAGCCAAATATTTTCCTGATGCAGTTGTTGATAGAAACGGTAAGATACAACTCCGGGCAGAATGTGCAACAGACGGGGACGGAAGGGTTTACCAGATTGTTGTCACTGCAAAGGATTCATCCGGTAACGTATCAGAAGCCAAAGTTGATGTCAGGGTTAACCGGAAACCGACCAGGATAGCCGTTGATTCCGGCCAGTTTTATGATGCCACCGCGAAGAATTGATCATGGTGGCTAAAATCTATCTTTGACCTTGTTCCATCTCTGGATTATGCCCTCGATCCACCCGGCTAAGTAGTTTGTTCTTTCTGGAGAGCCTTCTTCGAGGTCTTTTAACCGGGGGTGAAGAATTGAGTCGTAAAGTTCTCCGGGGATCATTTCGTCGAGGCCAAATCGATCGACAAGTGCATTTAAGTTCTTGTAAATCTGTAGTATTTCCATAAAGGCTCGATAACTAAAATTTTCTGCATCTTTGAATCCGTCTTCCGCGCCGCGCGCTTTCCAGAGTTTGATATAATCTTCGGAACTTATCTTGATATCAATCCGGCTCCTTGCTTCCCGTTTCTCGGGTTTAACCATGGTTTCAATCTTCTCCAGTTCCCTTTCCAGTGCTCTTGTACACACGTCAGATACGTCGATTTTACCTTTCATTGTTTCCAATTTCTCAAACAGATCATCCGGTATTACAACGAAAATTCCTTTTGACATTGGTTTTCCTCCAAGATCCATGACTTTTTCCTGAACCCGTGATCGTTCATCTGGATCGTATCTGAGGTGAAGTTCGAGAACCAGAAGGGTGGAAAAAGATTGCTTTACAATCCACCCGGGCTGTGTTGCCAACAAACAGTAATTTAGACATACTATGCGAGTTAGCCATAAATATTTGTCACGAATTCAGGTTTTTGGTTTATTGCCTTTGCCAGACAAAATTTAGATCCTTTTTACTAATCTACCAGTATTTTGTTCCCGTGACCAGTTCTTAAATATTCATCTATCGGAAATGTTCTTTTATGATGGCCCCCCCTGTCTCTTTCTCTTCTTGACAGTAGCCCCCGTTTATCATATATGAACATGGACACTTGGGTTGATACTCACCATTAACGCTGCTTTGCAGAGCCCGATCTCCATTTAGTACGGCTATGTACTTTTTCTTGTTAACTTTAATGGTCCAACTTGATCTTCAAAACTCATCGAGGAGGTTGCTGTGAAAGAGCTAATTGAAATTATAGCTAAGGCACTTGTCGAACATCCGGAGCAGGTAGAAGTAAGAGAAATATGTGGGAAACACACATCGGTGTTTGAGCTTAGGACTGCAAAGGAGGATCTTGGCAAGGTAATAGGTAAGGAAGGAAGAAACGCACATGCAATAAGAACCATTTTAAATGCGGTGTCTACAAAGAATCGGAAGCGTTCCGTGCTGGAGATCGTGGAGTAGGAGACTCTATGGCTGAGGAAGAAAAACCGGAATGTTTTGGTGATCCCGATGAAGTCTGCCCTATAGGGCCGGAGGGGTTTCCGGAGCCTCAGCAAAAATGTCTTACCTGCAACCATCTAAAGCCCTGCTTGAGAGCAGCGTGGACACGACGTCATCCTACCGAGAATCTGAGTCATGATTTTGAGGAGGATGGAGCCATTTCCAAAATTACAAAGTTCTGCCGAAGGTGGTCTCGTCGCAAGCTCGGGCAGAGCGGGAATTAATGGGCACTTCTAACAAATTTCTACTATTTCATCAGGGAGCGCTGGGGGATTTTATATTGGCGCTCCCTGTGTTTGAGTCTTTGAACGATAAATATCCGGGAGCTCATTTTACGCTTATTGCCAGCCCGGCCAACGGTTCTCTTATCAGTTTTAGGCCATATATTCGCCGAGTGGTGCCGAAAGACCTGGCTCTCCTTGCTCCCCTGTTTCTTGAAGTGCCGACCAGAATGGAGAAAATAGCTTCGGTTCTGGGTGCTCCCTTTGATAAAGCTTTTTTGTTCGGACAAAGTCAACTTTCAATTGTCGCAAGAAACGTATCTGCGCTTTGCAGGGGGAAGGTCTATAAGGTTCATTCATTTCCACCTAACGGTCAAAAGGTAAAGGTTACGGAGTTCCTCTATGGCCAGCTTGGAAAACAGGGTCTGGAACTATCTTCTTCAAAAGCCGTCATAGCCCCCGACCCGAAAAGAAAGCAACAAGGGGTAGAATTCGCCCAAGAATTGCTCAAGCGCTTTGATGCGATTATAGCAATTCATCCAGGAAGTGGTAGCCCAAAAAAAATCTGGCCTTTAAGATACTGGAAAAAGGTGCTCGAGTATCTGGGGAAACATGTAAAAGCTGTAAAAGTGATATTATCAGGTCCAGCCGATGAGGAAGTAGTAAGTAACCTAATTGGCGAAAATTGCCCTGATGACTTTATGGTTATAAGAAACTGGCCTCTTCCCGCGCTTGCGGGCTTGCTTGAAAGATCTCTGCTATACTTGGGAAATGATTCTGGTTTAACGCATCTTGCAACCGTCCTGTCTATTCCAACAATAGCTATATTTGGCTCTAGCGATCCTGATGTTTGGGGTCCTGCGGGCAAACATGTAAGGATAATAAAGACTCGCTGGTCTTATCCTGATAATTTGAAATTGTCTGAAGAACATCTTATGATTGAGGTTCCAAAAGACTTTATAAAAGTCATAAGTTATTTACAAGATTTTGCAAAAGGAATGAAAATATGTTGTTCAAAGTCCTTACATCGTTGAAAATTTAACTGGTAAATTCCACCCCAAAGAGGGTTTTTTGCAGGAGAGGATGATTACTGATTTCATCAGGATTTCCCGATAATAGTACTCTCCCCTGCACAAGAAGATGTATTCTATTGCCCAGTTTGAGGATTGTCTTTACATGTTGTCCCGCTATTATAATTGCACAGCCACGAACTGAAATGTCGCTGATGGCTCTTGCAAGACGATGGATTATTTTGGGGGTCAAACCGAGAAAAGGATCATCTAGCAGTAAAACCTTCGCTTTTGCCATTAGAGCACGTGCAAGTACAAGCATTCTTTGTTGACCACCACTTAAATACGCGGCTATCTTCTTAGTTTCCCTTTTTAAATCTGGAAAAAGGTGAAATACATCTTCAATCCTGCTTTCGATTTCATGCCTGTTGTTACACCCGGCAACTTCCAGGTTTTCAAGTACTGACATATAGGGAAATACCTGCATGCCCTCCGGGACATATATTAGCCCTCTTTTTACTCGCTCATGAACAGGGAGCATTTCCACATGTTCACTGGAAAGCAATATCGAACCGTGTGAAAGTGGTAAAATACCAACTATGGCTTTTAGCAAAGTTGTCTTACCTGCGCCGTTATGCCCCAATATTCCAAGGATCTCACCCCTTTTGACCTGGAGCGAAACGTTGTCTAGTACGATGGTATCATTATATTTTACCTTCAGGTTTTTTGCTCCTAGTATTATCTCGTCTTTCATTTTTGTTATGCGATATGAACTTTGACTTCGGTTATCCCAGGTAAGCTTCACGAACCCTGGGAGAATCTAATACCTTTTGTGGTAATCCTTCAGCAATGATTTTGCCGTTATCAAGGGCTATTACTCGGTGTGCTAATTGAACAGATAGATTAAGAAAATGATCTACGAGTATTATGGTTACTCCGCTTTTGTTTAACTTCTCCAACAG
>JALSTM010000165.1 GCA_026983715.1 Desulfobacterales bacterium | reverse complement strand
CATATATGCCATGTGTCGGATTTTTTAAACAGTGGTGAATTAGTTGCTGTAGAAGATATTTTGGTAAGAGACGGAAGCATAGATTTGGGTTGTCTGCCGGTGGGAAAGTACCTTAAGGTAACCTTACACAAACCCGCTAATCCGGGAATTTTTTTCAAACTTGATGTGGGACTGACTCATTCCGTCTACTATTGCGTGGAAGGGAGCCCACAAGATCATGACGGTATAATCGAATTTCTAGCTGGAAACGAGAAAAACCGGATTTCCTTTTCCATGATGCCACCCACCAGTGAACTTGCTCTAGCTTATGCAACATCGTGGGCAAAAATAGTGAACCGGTGGGGATTTTATCTTCTGGCCAGGTTGACGAGAAGTTCCCCGGCAGAAGTGCTGGGTATTTCTGACCGTGGTAATTTGAAACCAGGATCAAGGGGAGACGTAGTGATCTATGATATCAGGGATGAGGCGGATATGGAATCCATGAAGAAGGCATTTTCTTCGTGCTGGTGTTTGATACGGGATGGTGAAGTGGTAGTTTCAGAAGGAAAAATAATTGGCCCGGAGAAGGGTGGAAGTACATGGTACAGGGACTTTCCGGGTTCAAACAGGGAAGAAGCTCTAAAGGTACTTAGCCAGTCCAGCTTCCGTGCAGAAAACCTGGAAGTCATGGAAAGTATTTCCGGAAGGCTGAGTAAACTTAATATTCCGTGAAAATAGGCTGCTCAGGCAGGAAAGAGGTTTTTAAAACTAGTGGAAGTCCCAAAACTGGAAGACGTAATAGAGTTCTTACCGCGCACCAATTGCCAGAAATGCGGGATGACGTGTGCGGAGTTTGCAGAATTCTTGATAAGTGGCGACCTGTCTCCATCTGACTGCCCTGTACTCCATGAACCTGAGTGGGCAGGATACATTGAAGCGCTGGAAGAGATACTTGCACCCTTGAAGGAAAGAGCTTCCACGGGGATGGTGATTAACGCCGATCTATGTAACGGGTGCGGGATCTGCGTGTCGGTTTGTGAATATAACACTGCGAACAGTGAATCTGGTAGGCTTGGTAAGGGGCCTCAATGGGAAGAGAAGGTGGCCATAAGGGTAGTTGACGGAGTCTTGGTTCTGGCGGATGAAAGCCTCTGCACTCGTACAACCCAGGCTGCCGACAAATGCACAAAATGCAAGGATCACTGCCCTACCAACGCTATCGACTATCTATGAACGAAGCAAGATATTTTACTTAATCTGGAGATAAACAATGGCTAATTCAGAACGCTGCTTTGACCTCAGGAAGGGAGATGCGCATTTCAAGGATGAAGTGGTTAGGGCCGCTGGAGGGGAAACTCTTACCAGGTGTTTTGCCTGCGGAATCTGCACCGGATGTTGCCCGGTAAGCGAAATAGACAACAGGTTTAGGCCGAGTTCCATAATACAAATGGTTTTACTGGGGCAAAGGGAAGAACTCCTTAAATCCCCGATAATCTGGTATTGCTGGCAGTGCTATAGTTGTTCTTTTCATTGCCCCCAGGGGGTGAAGTTTGCCAGTGTTGTCCGAGTGTTGAGATACATGGCCGTGGACGAAGGATTTGTGTCGGCAGAACTGATGGAGAAACTTCATGATATAGAAATATCTGTCAGGAAAGTCCGAAGGAGGATTCTGGATGAATTTTTCGAAGCTTACGAGAAAACGGGGCATATTCCTGATCAAATCGATGATATATTTGAAAAGAGCTTTTTAATAAAGGATAGTTTTTCGGAAGAAATCTGAGCGGAATGCTGAAGCAGTGCGGAGATTAGGTGACAGGTAAGGACAGCAACAAAAACGTTTTAGTTGTTGGTGGCGGTGTGGCCGGGATGCAGGCCGCTATACAGTGTGCCAGGCTTGGTTTTTCTGTATACCTGGTTGATAGGGCTCCTTCAATTGGCGGCCACATGTCTCAACTTGACAAAACCTTTCCCACCAACGACTGTGCCATGTGCATTCTTTCTCCCCGGTTGCATGATGTAAAAAGCGACAAGAATATCACCCTATTGACATATAGTAAGGTTGAAGCCATTGAAGGTAGTTCAGGCGACTTTAGTGTAGCTATTAGGAAGTTGCCGCGCTACGTTGATGAGGAGAAATGTATCGGGTGTGGTACCTGTACCGAAAAATGCCCAGTAAGAATACCGAACCCTTTTAACCTTGGATTAAGTGAAACTAAGGCCATTCACCAGTTATATCCCCAGGCTGTCCCTTCGGTTCCCGTTATAGAAAAAAAGTGGTGTAGATATTTCTTGAAGGGGAAATGTCGGATATGCGAGAAACTTTGTCCCACAGGGGCAATTGATTTTGGACAGAAAGATGAAATTGTGGTGCTCAAGGTTGGGGCAATCATAAATTCTTCCGGGTTTACGACCTTCGATCCCGGGAAAATACCCGAGTACAACTATAGTTCGAGTCCTGATATTCTCACTTCCTTGGAATTTGAGCGTATCTTGAGCCCAACGGGTCCTACGGGGGGTGAACTGGTTCGCTTGTCTGATGGTTCCGTGCCAAGAAGACTTGCTTTCATACAGTGCGTAGGATCCCGGGATACAGCCAGGAATCGCCCTTACTGCTCGGAGGTATGTTGCCTGGTTACTTTCAAGCAAGCGATGCTTGCGCTGGAAAGGGGAAACGTCGAAGAAATCGTTGTTTTTTACATAGATCGAAGGGCACAGGAAAAGGACGGGGAAGAGTACCTCAATCGACTTGAAAATTCAGGTAGGGTCAAGTTTGTAAAGGGTAAGGTTGCCAGAATAGAGCCGGGTGAAAATGGCTCCTTCCTGCTTAATTATAGTGACTTGGAAGATGGTTTCCACCAGTATTATGCTGACATGGTGGTGCTTGCGGTTGGTATTGAAGCGACACGAGACAGAGTCCTAGATTTCGGTTCGAAAGAAAAAAGCTGGGGTTTTACTAGAAGCGTCGCTTACACTGATGTTCGGGATGGCATCTTTAATTGCGGATGTGTAACGGGACCAAAAAGTATCCCTGGGGCGGTTTTGGATTCTGAAGCTGCAGCTTCCGAGACCTGCAAGTTTCTGGGTTTGCCCTCAAGGGAGATCGAAACCATATCCGAGGAGCTTAAATCACCATCAGAACTCCGCCTCGGGATCTTTATATGCAAGTGTGGAACGAATATAGCCGGTGTGATTGATACCAAGCAGGTTGTGGAATTTGCGAAAAAGCTTCCGAACGTCGTTTGGGCACAAGAAAACCTTTTTAGCTGTTCTTCCGATGCAACGAAAGAAATGACAAGGATAGTTAAGGAAAAAGGAATAACAAGGCTTCTTGTGGCTTCGTGCACTCCCAGAACTCACCTTCCAATTTTCCAGGATGTGATGAAAGCGGCCGGTTTGAATCCCGGTCTTGTCACAATGGCAAACATCCGGGAACAATGTGCCTGGGTGCATAAGAAAGACCCCCTGATTGCAACCGAAAAGGGAAAAAAGCTAGTTGAGGCAGCGGCTGGAAAAGTATTGGGCTCAAAACCCCTGTCCTTCCTTTCGTCCTCCGTTATCAAGCGGGTACTTATTCTTGGGGGAGGCGTTGCGGGTCTGACTGCTGCCACCACGATTGCAGAGCACGGAATAAAGGTAACCATTGTTGAAAAAACGGGCAAACTGGGCGGTAGGGGCTTGGATTCACTTGAAGGTCCCGAAGGCGCTAATTTAAAGGCGCACATTGAAAAGCTTATCTTAAAAGTCAATGCCAATTCGAAGATAGACGTCTTTCTCAACGCAGAGCTTGTAAATTTTTCAGGTGCCGGGGGCAAATTCCTATCCACTATAAGGGTGGCCGGTGGAAAGGATATAGGGGATCATGAAGTATCCCACGGTGCGCTCGTGGTTGCAATAGGTGCCCAGCTTCTAAAACCACGTGGTCTCTTCGGGTACGGGGAAGTGGAGGGAATCTGCACGCAAAGGGAACTTGAATCTGAAATAGCGGCGGAACTGGAGAAAAGAAAGTGGGAAAGCGATTTTGCATGGAATTACATAAAGCCTGCCGGGACATATTTCGATTCATCTCTTTCTCGCATAAGGCATCTGTGCATGATTCAATGTGTCGGATCGAGAAACGAGGAACGTCCGTACTGTAGTAGGGTCTGCTGTACTAGGGCAGTAACCCATGCCTTGGTCTTGAAAGAATTGTATCCTCATATGAATATTACCGTTCTTTATCGGGACATCAGGACATATGGATTCAACGAATTGATTTACCAGGAAGCCCGGGAAAACGGTGTCGTGTTTGTTCGCTATGATACTGCCTTTGAACCTGTGGTTTCGAAGGTGAGGCTGGGAATGAAAAAGGCCGTGGGAATTCGGGTTAAAAGGAAAGGCTCAAACTTCCCGGTACCCGTGGAAGGACAGGATTTGTGCCTCACGGTAGATCGCCTGGTGCTAAGTGAAGCGACTATACCCACTTCCGACCATGTTACGCTTTCGAAGATACTCAAGCTGCCCCTTTCCGCCAGTGGGTTCTTTATGGAAAAACACCCTAAGCTTGCACCGGCCGAGACTCAAGTTGAGGGTATTTATGTGTGTGGCCAGGCACACTACCCGAAAACGATCAGAGAATCAATCACCCACGCGAAGGCTGTTTCGGCAAAGGTGTTATCGCTACTTTCGCAGGATGTCCGTACTCGATTTGCACCGACGGTTTCCGTGATAGAGGGGCGTTGTGTAAGATGCCTAACCTGCGTGAGAGTGTGTCCCTATGAGGTTCCCGTTTATAGGGATGGAGAAATCTACATAGACAAGTTGAAATGCCAGGGGTGTGGTATTTGTGTTTCCGAATGTCCGAATAAAGCGATAGAACCAGACGCGGTGGCTGATTTACAGATGATGAAGGAACTTCAACTGATTGTGGGGTGAGAAATGGATTACGCTTGGATTTTGGGCGCGGGGCATTTTGGCGCCCTTGCTGCAAAAAGGATATCAAGAAGAAACCCGGGGAAATCCGTTGTCGTTGTTGACGAAGACTATGAAAAACTTGAGGGACTTAAGTCGTTACCGGTGAAAATACACGAGGAGGATGCCCTGGCTTTTTTGTCAAAGAACCTTACAACTCCTCCCGAATGGATTGTGCCGGCAGTGCCAGTTCATGTGGCCTTTGAATGGTTAGTAGAGGAACTGAAAAAAGAAAAAGTTAACTTCAGACGGCTCGATGTACCCGAAGAGGTGGATAACCAGGTTCCAAATCCTTTCAGGATGTCTGGGAAGACTCTTTATGCAAGTTTTGCGGATTTCGTATGTCCGGATAACTGTAGCGAACCCGAGGAAATCTGCACCAAGACCAAGCAGCCCAGAAAAGGAAATCTTTTCGAAGTCCTGGCAAAAATTGACCTTCCGGGATATACTCCGGTGGTTCTTCGCAGCCACCAGTTGGCTCCGGGGGTCGGGGGATACACGCCGGAAGCGCTCAAGGAAGTATACCGCAAGGTGCTTTCCGGTGCCGGTAAGTATCTTGTTGCAACCAGTTGTAGGTGTCATGGAGTTATCGATGCCCTGGAATGGAGTTAAGGAGGGTAACTAAAAAGGGTGAATAATTCTTCCGTTTTGTCTGAACGTTTTTCGCTGTCATACCGAACAAAAATGTTCGTGGTTTGCCTTCTTTATTTTGCGGAAGGTGTACCTTTCGGATTCATCTACAATACCCTATCAGTTTACTTCAGATCTCACAATATGAGCTTGAGAGCCATCGGTATGCTTAGCCTGACGGGACTGGCGTGGAGTCTCAAGCTTCTATGGGCCCCCCTGGTTGACAGGTTCGGAAAAAGATTCTACTGGATTGTTCCCAGCCAGCTCGTGATAGCCCTCTGCATGCTTTCGATTCTAGCCGTTAATCCGAGCAACCCGGGGCTCAGTATTGTAATTATTCTTGCTGCAATGTGCTTTGCTTCTGCAACCCAGGATATAGCGGTTGATGCGTACACTATTGATATCCTCGATGAGAAAGAACTTGGTATGGCTAACGGCTTTAGGGTTAGCGCATACAGGGTTGCACTTATTGTTGCCGGGGGTGGACTTGTTGCATTGAGCGATTATTTAGAGTGGAAGGCTGTATTTGTTGGTATTTCTGTTGCCATGGGGCTTATTGCACTGGTGGTTTTGTTCTGGAAGCCGTGCCATGCGCCGCGGGTCAAAACGAGTCAAAATAGCGGTTCGTTAGGTATCGTAAAGCAGTGGGTAGTACCGATTAAGGGAATACTGAAGAAAAAGAATGTATGGGCAGTTATCCTGTTTATCCTGTTGTTCAAAGTCGGTGATTCAATGATGGGTTCCATGGTTGCCCCTTTCTGGGTCGACAAGGGATTTACAAGAACGGAAATAGGGCTTGTTTCCGGTACACTGGGTACAGTTTTCAGTATTATCGGATCAATCGTTGGCGGAGCACTCACCACCATGTGGGGGATCGGGCGTGCCCTCTGGGTGTTGGGGGGATTCCAGGCGATATCCAACCTTGGATACGCCGGGGCCGCACTTCCAGGCGTTACCAAATATGCAGTCTATGGAGCTTCTGTTTTTGAAAGTTTCAGTGGAGGACTCGGTACGGCTGCGTTTCTTGCCTTTTTGATGAAACTTTGCGATAAGCATTTTAGTGCAACTCAGTATGCGCTATTTAGTACCATATTTAGCTTCAGCAGGTCTATCTCCGGGGTGCTGGGAGGATTCGGGGCGGAACATTTTGGCTATGCATTGTTTTTCTTCTATACTTTTCTTGCCGCATGTCCCGCTTTTGCACTGCTGCCCTGGGTATTGCCGTTTATTGAGCATGATTCGTCGTAAAATAGAAAAGGATCTAGGGAAAAGTGTTCAAGAAATATCCCAGGATTGTGGAACAAATGAGCATCGTCACCCAGCTTGGTCTCACCATGGTTGGATGTATAGGCCTTTGTATGGCGGTTGGATATTTTCTTGATAAGTGGCTGGGAACAAGGGGAATATTTATTTCGATTTTTATCATCCTGGGAATAATCGGTGGCGGGGTAACCTGTTACAGGCAGATTAAAGAACTAGAAGAAAAGGACAGGCTGGACGGAGATAGAGACGAGTTGTGAAGGTTCATAGCGCTGACATGGTAAACGAGGATTACATCAAGTTCCAGAATAGTATTATCAAGCAGACGCTCTGGCTTACCATTGTGGTTTCTCTGGTAGCCCTGGTTCTTGGCCATAAATCAGTCACGAAGGGTATAATTCTCGGTGGTTTGTTTAGTGTGCTTGACTTTAAACTTCTGGCGAGGTCTCTTCCTCGTTCCATTCATTCTACTTCCAGGGCTAAGCTCACGGCCAATAGGCTTCTCAGGCTTCTTATAATGGCTATACCACTTGTGCTTGCCTTTAAATTTCCTACCTACATAAATTTTATCGCCGCAGCCGTTGGACTTTTTCTTGTAAAGATTACGATATTTTTGAGATACGTTATATTTAAAAAAACTGACGCCATGCCAGGAAGCTAATTATAAAGACTAGGGATTGCAAATCGTTACGTATTTCATAGAGAAGTTGATTTGTTATTTATGCGGATAGTGAAATCTCATCGTGCCGGAAACCTGCAGCCAAGCATAAATAAGCTTACCAGGTGTTTCATTATTATTGTCACGGGTTTACCTTGGCAGAAAAAGGTGAAAGGGCGGACATTAAAAATCCGCCCGAGGTTTTTACAAGCGCTTTTGGGGTGACTAACCGGCATGGCTAGACCACATTGGGCCTACCACAACGAACGGATGAAAGTCTCTATAAAGGTCCTCCTAGAGCCAAAGATAAAATAGACTTTCATATAATCGTTAGGTAGCGGCCGGTTCTAGAAGATTAGCCTGACACTGCTGATTCCAGGATCTGTCCGGTTCCGAAAGACACGGCCGTCTCACCCCTGTGTGACATGTGGAGAGCCTCGTAGCTACTGATCAACCTCTGGCCGATTAACGCAGCAACACGCTTGTAAAATATAACTCCGCTCTGAGGATCCTTTTCTATGACTTTCTCCAGCTCTGTCCTCTCAATTTTTATGACTTTCGTAGGCGAGAGGCATTCGGCACTGGCTGAGTACGTTTCCCGACCTACCAGGCTTGACCAACCGAAGGCTTCTCCCGGTTTACTTACAATGTGTACGAGGTGTTCTCCGCCGCCTAGAGCCAGCTTTATACGACCCTTCAACAGCACGTAGAAGTAATCTGCCGGATCCCCTTCTTTGAAAAGGGTCTTTCCTTCTTCGTATGATTCTTTCACCATTTTGTCCATTACTTCTTTGATAAAGTCTCTTTTCATTCCTTCAAAAAGGTCAGACTGTTGTATATACATGGCTTTTCCTCCTTTTTCTTTTCAGCAGGTACTTCTACCTGCGGTGGCTGGAAATGTTGTTGTTTCTACATAAAGGTTCCTCCCACTTCGGCATTGGATGACCTTCGAGAAAGCTTTCATGCTTGGTTATAACTGGCGACCTGTTTGCGACATTACCCCTCAGGCAGAATTATGGAGCCAGTATGGGATATTGAAGTGAGTTCTGATTGGAATCGTTGTAGCCGAAAACTACTGTACTGCGGAACCAGCTTCATCGCCGCCGCTTTAATGAGGCTCGAAGTATGAAGAACTGTTGCATAAGTCGAGAAGCCTCCAGGGCAGATTATCAATTACCCTGGAGGCAAACTATTGGCATTTTATTGCGGGACGTTATCATCATCTGATCCTCAATCTATTGTTGAGGTGACCGGTTACGATCAAGAGTAACTCTACCAACTTCCTAAGTCTTCTACAAATATAACATCCCGCTCTTGGAAGGGCAATGAAACGAAAAAGTTACTGGGAACTTTGATTAATCACTCAAAATCCCCAAGGACCACTTGCACGTGGTGCAAGAAGTGATTCTGCGTCCAAGTAAACAGCGTTAAATTCCGGTTGTCCGCTTTGCTTTGGCCGGACTGACGGATTTCGGGTTATTTTCGTCCTACTTCTTTAATTGGTTGCTAGTTCTATGGCAACGAAGCCGCAACCAAAAGTCAGGATAAACATTAATGGTTTCGTAAAAAGTCCTAAAAACCGGTCATTGCGAGGATCCCACACCCACTTTATGATAATGTTTTCGAGTTAATGTCAAGATGTATGGCTTAAAGTGGGTGTGGGAGACGCGGCAATCTCATCAGTAAGGGATTGAGGATTAAGGATTAATCAGCTTCTGCTTTAGCCCGTAATCCATCAATCCTTACCCCGGTCTAACCTGCCATAATCAGTGAGATTGCTTCGCTTCGCTCGCAATGACAAAACAGGAGATTTTTTGCGAGACTGTCAGGCTTAAAACACGCTAAAGTGTTACATGTTCATAAGGAAGTATTCTAAAAATCCCGGTTTATCAGAATTTCGACTATTTTTTCTTGCTGTTCAAATACGTTTTAATTGCAGCTTGTTTTTTTAAAGTTTCTACGTGCTGCTGAACTTCCTTTTGAACCTTTTCTTGTTTCAGCAATTCTTGGAGCTGGTTTTTTACGTCTTTAAAAGCAAGGGTAGTTTCAGGTTTTTTGTCCACCACTTTAATCAGGTGATAACCGTACCGGGTTTCCACAATATCACTGACCTGACCCGGTTTTAACGCAAAAGCTGCCTTCTCAAAGGGTTGTACCATCTGGCCCTTAGTGAAGTACCCAAGGTCGCCACCGTTAACCCCGCTTGGCCCCTCGGAGTATTCCTTTGCAAGCTTGGCAAAGTCTTCACCTTTTCTTAGCTTTTTCTGTATGTCTTGCAATTTTTTCCTTGCCTTTGCCTTTTCCTCTTTTGAAGCGTTCTGGCTCACCTTAATAAGTATGTGGCTTGCCCTCACCTTCTCCGGTTGCTTAAAAAGATCCGGATGTTCATCATAATACTTTTTGGCCTCTGCATCAGTAACAACTGTCTTTTGCATGAATTCCTTGTCGATTAGTTCCTGGATTGCCATCCCTTCTTCAACCTGGGTTCTAAGGCTTTCTTTTGTCAGGTGCATTTTCTTTAAAGTATCGTCAAAATCCTTCTCACTTGGGAATTTCTTTTTTAGGTCAGCGATCTGCTTGTCCACGTCTTCTTTCTTAATTGTGATTCCTTTGCGCTTACTTTCCTGGTAAAGAAGTTCCCTGGCAATCAAGTTGTCAAGCACATTTTTCTTTACCTCTGTCATCTGGGCGTCGGTCAGTTTGTGGCCAGTCCTCTGAAATCGCTGAAGTATCCTGTCCAATTCCCTGTCAAACTCTGCTTTGGATATGGTCTTTCCATTGACTTCTGCAATTTTTACCTGGTGGGTCTTGGCCTTTTTTGCTGCACCCGGTAAAACCAGGGTCACGAGTAGCAGTGATAGTGCAAGGGGTAAAATTAACAAGCTGGAAAATCTAAACTTCATTTAACACACTCCTTTCTGTTCATAAAAAAATGCCCCAAGCGGGGCCTTAATCTCTGACATATCGGTTCACTTTAACATTTCTCGGTTTGTCTTTCCTGGTTCCCAGAGCTATTTTTGAATGTGCTTCCAACTTAATATCACCTTTTTGACAACCGGGCAAATATTATTTTATGTATCCGGCATTGAGCATCTATTTGACAAAATAGTGTTATTGAGGTTAGGATGGAAGGTGCGAGTATCAGTAAATTAGGTGGCTTTAGTGAACCTCGCGGGGCTTGGGGATAAAGAGGTTCAAGAGGTATTTTTGTGAGGATAGAATGAAAATTTTGAGAGTTCTTTCTGGGGCAAACGAAGGCAGGGTGTATGTACTGGATAAAGACAACATTATTATTGGTAGCTCGGAAGAGTGCGATATATGTTTGCCTGTGGAAGGTATAGAGCCGTTTCATGCGAAAGTCGAAATTGCCAGGGGAAATTCGCCTTACATATCGAGTCTGTCTGAAAATGCTAAAACCTATGTCAACGGGTTGTCTTTGACCCGTTCCGAGCGATTAAATCCTGGGGATCGGATTAGGCTGGGTGCGGTGGCTTTACGATACGAGATGGGCTACGGCGTGGAAGATAGCCTTGAATTGGAGATTTCCAAGGAAGAAAGCTCACCACCCCAGATTCAATTTACTCTCTCGGATTCAGAAATAAGCAACCTCTTCGGATTGACGTCTGAAGAAGACCTTGAAAGCCTTCGGAGAGCCCATAGTTCGCTTCTGGCAATATATCAAATCAACCAAGTTCTCGGATCTACCTTTGACATAGAAACTCTTTTGTCGAAGATGCTTGAAATTACTCTGGCTTCTGTGGACGGAGACAGGGGATCAATATACTTGCTGCCCGGGGAGAACAAAAACAATGAAGTGATTGTTTCATGTTACCACCCCGATCATCCTCCAAAAGTGCAAGATGAAGGGGCATCAAAGACAAAACCATTCAGCAGGACTATCACCAACTATGTTCTCAGAACAGGCCAATCGGTGCTCACCTCTGATGCCACAGAGGACAATCGGTTTATGCTTGAAGAGTCTGTGATGGCTCTTCAGATAAGGTCTGCTATGTGTGTACCTCTTAAAGGGCGCCACGAAGTCTTGGGGGTGATGCACATAGATGCAGGGACCCGAAACGTGTTTACCATTGAGTCCTTGAGACTGCTTGCTTGCATCGGGGACATGGCGGGCAAGGTTATAGAGAACGCGCAGCTTTTTGCTGAAAATCTTCAGAAAGAGAGGCTTGCCGCCATTGGTCAGGCAGTTGCAAGCACGGCTCATACGATCAAGAACATTTTAAATAGCATGAACCTCGGCGGTGAACTCATAGACGTTGGTATCAAGACAAACAACATGGAAGATATAAAAACTGGCTGGAGGCCTTTCAAAGAGAGCCTAAATCTCCTTGCCGACTTAACGTTCAACATGCTTGATTTCTCTACAGAAAAAAAACCCCAGTTGGTTCTTACGGATATCAATCAGATAATGAAAGAACTTGCGAACTTGATGAAGCAACAGGCCGAGGAAAGCGGGATAGAATTACGATTGGATCTTGATACGAGCTTACCTATGGTGAAAGTTGACCCTGCAGGCATTAGAAGGGCTCTCATAAATCTCGTTTCCAATGCTTTTGAGGCATTTTCAGATAAGACTAATAAGAGGAAAAGGATACGCTTTATAACCCGTTCCAAGCCCAACCGGGGGGTAATTCTTGTAAGCATTGAAGACAATGGTGATGGCATCCCACCGGATGTGGCCTCAAAAATGTTCGACCTTTTTGTTTCAACAAAGGGTAACAGAGGCACCGGACTGGGGCTCGTGGTCACGAAGAAAATCGTGGAAGAACATAAGGGGAAAATAGTATACAAGACCAGGGTTGGC
>JALSTM010000164.1 GCA_026983715.1 Desulfobacterales bacterium | reverse complement strand
AATACATCCTTGTAGGGAAACCCTGATTATTTCCGATTTCTAGGAGTAACAACCAATTAAGCAAGTAGGGCGAGCATAACTCAGAAACTGTCATTCCGGCTGGAGCGAAGCGTAGAGCCGGAATCTAGGATTCTTTAACTGGATGCCGGACTGAGTCCGGCACGACGTGCAAGAGAACATTGGTAAACTAAGTAATTAATCAGAGCTTCTTAAAGTAGAAACGAAGATTTGTCTGAGTTTACGCAAGTATGACATATTTGTTTGGGAGTTGTCTTATGACTGAAAAAAAAGAAAAAGAAGATGTTACCCCCATCTTATTTCCGTATTCGTATCTAACCACCAAGGAGGCGATGAGACTGTACTTGATGTTTCCTAGGATTCACCTGTTGAGGCTGTACAAACCGGAACATCTGGAAATTCCAGATTTTGAATCTTTTGTAAACTACCTTTTACCTGTCGATGACGCTGATTTCCTTGTAAAGCTTCGAAAAGCAATTTCTGAAGATCAAAATCTTGTTTACGAATACAGCGATGGCGAAAGCATGGCCATATGGGAAAAAATCTTTGAAGAAGAAACCACGGAATCTGCTCCCTTCCAGCTGGTTACTCAAATAAGGGGGCGGTTCAAGAAAACAGATGAAAGCGAAAGCATACTTTGGCAGAAAGCATATCTTTTCCAACTTGGAATCGAGCTTGAAAGGCAGGGAATCGAAGTGGCAGAGAAGTTTTCCCACGTCAAAAAGCTGGAATCCGAATTCAAGGAAGTGCTTGGCGTGGAAAGGGATGAAACCCTGGAGCTGCTGGAAGGAAATTACAATGGAGTAGTTCGGGTGTGGGAATATCGTGATTCGTCTCTGAGAAAGAGGATCGAGGCGTGGAGCTTTTTCTGTTCAAAGTTGAATCTGCTAAACCCCATTCCAATTATCGTTTCTAGGAGCGTAAAAGATGAGATTGAGGTTCTGCTGGAAATTGTAGGAAGGGATAAGCAGCTAACGATTCAAGTTGAGGAGGAAGCCGAGAACATTTTTGACCCGGCAACTCTTGCTACCGATAAGGTGAAAGAAATCGTAGGCGAGATAAGAGTAGCCAGAGATAAAATTTTGGAAAAATTGGTAACAAATGATGGGACCGAAACCATAGCGGTGTTCAGGGAGTGGGTCGAATTAATTGCCAGTAAAATCGAAAGCGTGGCCCCTGAGAACTCCCAAAGGTCGCTTCGTGTATCGTTACTCAAGATACAAGGTCTTTCAGTCAAAAGAATGTTAGAGATCCTTGGAGGGGATGCGAAGCAGCCTTTGGACAACGAATCTAACGAATGCTTCTTGTTGTGTGTCTACCCCGTGACGTAGGATGGAGAATGGAGAGATTGACAAGGGATTACGGAAAAAGTAGGTTTTGTTACTACACTTTAATTGTAATGCTATCTGTAGCGATTATTTTTGTTTTGCTTCCCTCACCCGGCAATTGCTACCTGGAAAAAGAGCTTAACAATATCCGTGTTTACAAGAAGGTTAGGAAAGGCGTTGTGAATATAACGTCCATTTCCATTACGTATGACTTTTTTTACCGTCCGGTACCAGTTTCAGGAGTCGGCTCAGGGGTTATCATAAGCAAAAAAGGTTACATCGTGACTAATTTTCACGTGGTAGATAACGCGAAAAAGCTTGAAGTTACTCTCTCTGACGGTAGCAGATGGCCGGCAAAGATTATGGGTGTGGCCCGGGAGAGTGACCTGGCAGTTATCCGAATTTCGGCACCGGAGGAAAAACTCACGCCGTTGAAGTTTGGTAATTCTAAAAGACTTCGCGTAGGCCAGGAAGTACTTGCGGTTGGCAATCCTTTTGGTCTCGAGCAAACCCTCACCACCGGGACAATAAGTTTCATAGGAAGGAACATCCGAGACAGCAAAGGCAGGATTTTTCGTGACCTTATCCAGACAGATGCTGCCATTAATCCGGGTAATTCCGGGGGACCTCTCTTAAATACCGACGGGGAGGTAATCGGTATAAACTCGGCAATTATAAGTCCTACGGGCAGCAATATCGGTATTGGTTTTGCCATCCCTGCTCATAAGGTAAAAGCACTCCTTCCCGGGTTACTCGGCAGCTGGAGCAAGTGGTTGAGTTACCTGTTTGCGGTATTGCTTTTGTGGTTTCTTTTCAAGTTGATTATGCGCAACCGTAGAAGAACCTATTAGAAACATAAAACAACCATTACGAGGTGTGAACTAGTATGATGAAATTGAAAAAAGTACTTTTATCATCGGCGGTGGCATTACTGTGCCTGTTGACTATTAGTTCTTTTTCCCTTTCCATGACCGAAGATGAAAAGAATAACATAGAGCTTTACAGGAGACTCTCACCAGGCGTGGTAAACATCACGAGCACAGTACTTGAGAGAGATTTCTTCTTTAACATCATACCCAGGCAGGGAGTGGGCTCAGGATCAATCATTGACAAGAAAGGCCATATACTGACAAACAATCATGTCATTGAAGACGCAAGTAAGCTCGAGGTAACCCTTTCGGACGGAAGCAAGTGGGCTGCAAAACTGGTAGGAACCGACCCCGACAGTGACCTTGCTGTTTTGAAAATCGACGCCCCCGCCAGGAAGCTTGTCGTGATTCCGTTTGGTGAATCGAAGTCCTTACAAGTGGGGCAAAAGGTTCTTGCTATTG
>JALSTM010000163.1 GCA_026983715.1 Desulfobacterales bacterium | reverse complement strand
GTCCATTGCCCTTGGTACCCTGAAAGGGTGCAAGGCATTGTGGGCGGCGTCAACCCGCCGGCCGCAATATTTCCCTTCTTCGCGTTCTTCGCGCCTTAAGCAAAGCGGGCGGTTCATTTGTGACGGACACTGGTAGCATAAGAATTATGACACGATAAAACGCTACATGTTTATAGGGAAGTATTCTAAAAGTATCTCGTACGTCATGCCGGACTCGATCCGGCATCAAGACAAACGGTGAAATATTTCGGCTCTTCGCTTCGGCCGGAATGACGGGTTTTGGATTGTTCCTGTCCTACTTCTTCAATTGATTGCTAGTTTTAAGAATCAGAATTTATCGGAGTTTCCTTAATTGTCCATTGTTGAATTCATGAAATTGTGCTATTGTTTGAGACTTGATTGGGGGGAGGGAAATTAACCGTACCGGCGGGGCAGAAAGGGTTATTCTATGAGGATGCTAAAGTTTGCTTCACTATTACTATTCTCCGTAGTCCTCCTAACATTACCCTTTGCTACGGCACTACGGGGTGAAACATTGCCCCAGGTTGCACTAGTACCTTTAACGATCTACGCTTCGGGAGATATTGCACAGATACGCAGAACCATAGATCAGGCTCTTGCAAGGAGGCTTGCGAAGGAAGGTCTTATTCTGGTTACGGGAACAAAAGTTGAAAAATACATGGCTGAACGAGGAATTTCGCCATCAAGGGTTAACGACTACATTGCCCAGCAAATCGGGAAAGATATCGGGATAAAGTTTGTAGCTTACGGTACGGTAACTCAAGCCGGCCAGAATATTACCCTTGAGTTGAGACTGGTGGACAGCGAAGGAGAGATGGAGCCTGCCGAGATCAGGGCAGAAGGAAAGGGTTTGGGTAACCTCGTCAACATCGCAGAAAGAGTTGCCTCGGGTATCAGCAGTAAGATATTCCACAGGCAGCGAATTGCCAAAGTGCTCATTAGGGGAAACAACCGTATAGAAGAAGCCGCAATCAAGCTAGTGATTCAAAGCGCTCCTGGTGACATTTACAATCCCAACAAGTTACGGGAAGACATGAAGGCAATTTACAAGATGGGTTACTTTGATGACGTTCAAATTGAAGCCTACGATAGTCCCGAAGGCAAGGTGGTGACCTTTGTCGTTCATGAAAAACCAACCATTGTTAAAGTAAACATAGAAGGTGCGAAAAACATTGACGAAGACGATATCAGGTCGGCGATATCCACCAAGAAGTATACTATTTTGAGAGAGAAACTCCTAAAAGAGGACGAACAAAAAATAAAGGAGATGTACCGCGAGAAAGGTTTTTTCAAGGCCGAGGTTAACACCAGCATAACCGAGGTCGGTAAAAACAAGGTGGCTGTAACGTTCAACATTAAGGAGAACAAAAAGCTTTACGTGCACAAGATCACCTTCGAAGGGAATAAGCATTTTTCCGATGGCAAGCTTCGAAAACTTATGCAGACATCCGAGAGAAACATTTTTCTTGCCTGGTTTACAAACTCGGGTGTGCTCAAAAAAGACCTTCTCGAAGTAGACCTTGACCGCCTAGCCGTCTTTTACCATGATCATGGGTTCATCCACGCTAAGATTGGCACCCCGGAAATAACTTACGACGACAAGGGAATAGTTATAAAGATTCCCATTATCGAAGGACCCCGCTACAGGATAGGCAAGGTTACGGTGCAAGGGGATCTCATAGACAACCCCGAGAACCTGCTTATGTTAACGAGGCTTCCACGGAAAAAATACTTAAACAGGGAAGAGTTGCAGAAAGATATTCAGAGGCTAACCGAGTTTTACCAGGATCGCGGATATGCCAACGTCGAAGTCAACCCGCATATCCTGGAAGCCAAGAACGAACCCGTGGCCGACGTTGTATACGAAATCAACAAGGGCGAACGAGTTTACATTCAAAGAATTAACATAAGCGGGAACACCAAGACGAGGGACAAGGTTATTCGGCGTGAACTTGCCATCAGCGAAGGTGACATGTACAGGACTTCTCTCTTAAAAAGGAGCAGTTATAATTTGAAAAGACTCGATTATTTCGAGAAGGTAGACCTGGAAACCTCCAAGGGGGCTTCCAATAACCTAATGCAGCTTAATGTCAAGGTTAAGGAAAAACCCACCGGCGCAATAAGTTTCGGAGCCGGTTACTCTTCCGAAGAATCGATATTTGCAGTAGCACAAGTATACCAGAGAAACTTCCTGGGGCGAGGTCAGAAACTCGCCGTACAAGCACAACTAGGGAAGGAAACCCAGCGGTATTCTGTCAGCTTTACCGAGCCATGGCTAATGGACACTCACCTTTCACTGGGTCTGGACGCATTTAACCTACAATATGATTACGACGATTATACCAAGGATTCTTTCGGTGGGAATCTTCGGCTGAGTTATCCTTTTGGAGACTGGAGCCGTTTTTACTTCACCTATTCATATGAAGATGCAGATATCACCGATGTTGCTTCTAATGCTGCAGTAGTAATCAAGGACCAGGAAGGAAGACACACTAAGAGCAGTTTTACCGTAGCGCTAGAAAGAGATACGCGTGATCATCCGTTTCTGGCAACCCAGGGCTCGGATAATAGTATTTCCATCGAGTATGCCGGTGATTGGCTCGGAGGCGACAGCAATTTCGTTAAGTACATTGTAAATTCAGGCTGGTACATACCGCTGTTCTGGAAAGCTGTTGGATTTGTTCATGTAAAAGGTGGCTACATTTCCGGTAGCCGGGATAACGTTCCGTTGTATGAAAGATTTTATCTTGGTGGTATAAATTCCGTTAGAGGTTTTGAATACGGCGACGTTGGACCCAAAGATCCGGAAACGGGAGACGCCATTGGTGGTAATAAATTCGGACAGGTAAACCTCGAATTTCTGTTTCCGTTGCTTGAGAAAATGGGAGTGCGGGGAGTAATTTTCTTTGATGCAGGAAATGCGTTTGATAATGACGAAGATTTTGATATATCTAAGTTTAGGACATCCGCGGGAGGTGGTATCAGGTGGCATTCCCCTATGGGCCCGTTAAGGCTCGAATGGGGTTACAATCTGGACAAGAGAGACGATGAAGACCAGAGTAAATGGGAGTTCTCCATGGGACTCTTTTTCTAAAATTGAAACCGGTAAAGGAGAGATAGATGTTAAGCAGAACAAGATTATTAACCGTTATACTGGCTTTTACACTTACTTTTCTGGGTTGGCAGTTAAACGCCAACGCAAAGTCGATAAAAATTGCATATTTCAGCCTTGAAGAAGTAATGGCAAAATCAAAGGTAGGACAGGAAGCCCAGAGAAAATTCAAGGCAGAAGAAAAAAAGATAAGGGCAGAGTTAAAAAAGAAAACAACAGAACTCGAAAACCTTAAAAAAGAGATAGAGAAAAAAAGCAAGCTTTTGAGCAAGGAAGCGAAAGAAAAGAAAGCCAAGGAATTTTTTGAAAAGAAAAAAGCATGGGAACAGTTCACTCTACAATCCAAGATGAAACTTTCACGCTTGTCCAACAAGATTAGTGCACCCATAATTGAAGATATCCTTGCAATTGCGAAGAAAATCGGTGAAAAGGAAGGTTACACGGTCATTTTTGAGGTTCAGCGGGCTGGGATAGCTTATGCTCCCGCAAAGCTAGACATAACAGACCAGATAGTGAAAGAACTCGACAAAAAGGCAGGGAAGAAGTAGTTTGCTGCGTTTGACTTGCTGGGTGATGGATTGTTTATGCTTATAGCGCGGAAATAAGGATATAATATAAGATGCCCGAAATAAGCAGATTTTTCGGTATTGTGATTGCTATGTATTACAAGGACCACTTTCCACCGCACTTTCACGCTAAATATGGTGGGAACAGATGTGCTTTCTCTATTGAAGAACTAAAGATGATAGAAGGAGAGTTACCTAGGCGAGCAACTTCCTTGGTGCTTGAATGGGCATTCCAGCACAGAGATGAATTAATGGCCAATTGGGAGAGAGCCCGGCGGAACTAACCCTTGGTGGAAATCGAACCTCTCGATTAGGAGAATAATTATGCGATGGGTAGTCGAGGCAACATATATAGGAGGATATAAACTAAAGATCCGGTTTGACAACGGCGAGACCAAAATAGTCGATTTGAAACCACATCTTGACGGCTCTATTTTTGAACCCTTGAAACAGATAGATTTTTTCAAATCATTCCGTGTTGACAAGGATATAGATACAATCGTGTGGCCAAACAACGCTGACTTTTCACCGGATTTTCTCTATGAAATAGGCCAAACGGTCAGCGAACAAGACGCTTCAGCCAACGCGGTTTAACCGGGCGGCGTAGCTTTACGTTATATGCTCTAAATCTCGCTGGCAGATCGATAAAAATTTAGAACATGGGAAATAAAATATACTTTTGTTGAAAAAAAGATGGACATGTAATTTATGCAACTTCAAGAAATCATAAATACCATTAAAAGATTACCAAAAAATGAACTAAAGTCCTTTTTCAAGTGGGTAGAAGAGTACAAACAGAAAATCTGGGATAACGAATTCGAAGAAGATGTTAAGTCGGGCAAACTAGATAAGTTGGCCGAGGAGGCAATAAAAGATTTCAAGACTGGCAAATGTCGAGAACTCTGAAACATTTTGCCAGTCCTTCTTTCTGGCAACATTACAGAACATTACCAGGGGATATAAGAAAAAAAGCTGATAAGAACTTCGAATTATTAAAAAGTAATCCTCTACATCCTTCCTTACACCTTAAGAAAGTTGGGAAATACTGGTCGGTAAGAGTAGGAAAAAAATACAGGGCTATAGGGGTTGAAACAAAGGATGGCATAATCTGGTTCTGGATTGGTAGTCACACGGAATATGAGAAAATTCTGGATTCGTAGTGAGCAGAGAAATACTACAAGTATAGACTTATAGTCCAGCAAAGAGCTACTTAATGCAATCAACTTTATCTAAACTGGCACAACTCGTTGACGGGGAGGTAATCGGAGATCCCGAACTGGTTATTAGGGGTCTGGCAGGCCTTGAAGATGCCGGACCTGACGATATAACCTTCCTGGCAAATCCCAAGTATGCAGGGGCAGTTAAATCTAGCAGGGCAGGAGCTATAATTGTAAGTCCCGACTGGAAGGATCTGGACAAGAACTTAATTGTTTGCAGGGACCCTTACCTTGCATTTGCCAAAATTGCGACCTTTTTCTCCGCCCGGAAAAAGTCACCGCTGGGAGTGAGTCCACAAGCTATTGTTGAAGACGATGTAATTCTCGGAAAGGACATTTCCATTTACCCTCTGGTCTTTATCTCTTCAGGCTCTAAGATAGGAGACAGGACAGAAATCCATCCGGGCACATACATAGGAGAAGATGTCACATTAGGATGTGACTGCCTCATTTACCCCAACGTAACTATATTAAGGGGAACGGTAATAGGTAATCGTGTAATCATACACAGCGGAACCGTAATTGGCAGTGACGGATTCGGCTATGCGCCGTCCCCGGAAGGGTACTTCAAGATACCCCAAAACGGGATTGTTCAAATCGACGATGACGTTGAAATTGGTGCTAACTGCACCATTGACCGTGCCACCTTTGGAAAAACCTGGATAAAGCGCGGCACTAAGATAGACAACCTGGTTCAGATTGCCCATAACGTGGTGGTTGGCGAGCATTCGGCACTTGTATCCCAGGTCGGTATTTCCGGGAGCACAAAAATAGGCAACCAGGTTATTCTTGCCGGCCAAGTTGGCGTGGCAGGACATTTGACCATAGGTGACAGGGTGAGGGTGGGAGCACAATCAGGGATTGCCCATTCAGTACCGCCAGGCAGGGATGTTAGTGGTTCTCCCGCCATCGACCACAGGACATGGTTGAAGTGCAGCGCTATCTATCCTCGCCTGCCTCAGATACGTAAGACCTTAAAACAATTGGAGAAACGGTTGGAACTCTTGGAAAAACAGCTAAGCAAGGGGAAATGATTTATGAGTATGAACGTATTGGAAGTGATGTCTAAACTGCCGCACAGGTATCCTTTTTTAATGGTTGACAAGATAGTGTCACTTGTACCCGGCAAGGAGATAGAAGGAATCAAGAACGTGTCCATAAACGAGCCTTTTTTCCAGGGGCACTTTCCGCAGGCGCCGGTTATGCCGGGTGTAATGATTGTTGAAGCCATGGCACAGGTGGGCGGCATCCTAGCTCTACAGGTTATCGAGCAGAGCGCCTCTGAAGGCGTCGTTTATCTTATGGGTTTGGACAAGGTGCGATTCAGAAAGCCTGTAATGCCCGGTGACCAACTTCATTTGAAACTTCGGATATTGAAACAAAAAGGATTCGTCTTCAAGCTCCAGGGGGAAGCTTTCGTGGATGGAGAACTGGTTGCAGAAGCTCAAATCCTTGCCACCCTGGAAGATAAAAAAGAAAAAGAAACTGAGTAAGTAGAAGGAAATTACCAATGCCCATACACCATACAGCTATTGTAGATCCGGCTGCTGAACTTGCTGAAGACGTGGATGTAAGACCCTATTCCATCATAGGGCCACAAGTTAAGATTGGAAGTGGTACCGTGGTGGGGCCACATGCCGTAATTGACGGGGATTGCCAGATAGGAAAAAACTGCATCATTTATCCCTTCGCTTCAGTGGGCCACGCTCCCCAGGATATTACATATTCAGGAGAGCCAACCAAGGTAATTATTGGAGACAACAACATAATACGAGAAGGTGTCACAATTCACAGGGGAACGAAAAAGGGGGGAGGACTCACTCAACTGGGGAATAATAACCTTATCATGGCCTATGTCCACATAGCCCATGATTGTATCCTCGGTAATAATATCATAATGGCAAACGTTGCCACCTTAGCCGGGCATGTTCTCATCGACGATTTTGCAGTTGTTGGCGGCTTGGTGGCAGTGCATCAATTCGTCAGAATCGGGACCCACGCCTACATCGGCGGAAAAACAGGAATTAACAAGGACATACCTCCGTACATGCTTGCCTCCGGCCCCAAGGCCAAGCTCTTCGGACCTAACGTTATCGGGCTTAGACGCAAGAATTTCTCTGAAGAAACAATAGATGCCTTGAGGCGAGCCTTCAAGATAATTTTCCGTTCTAACCTCACGTTATCTGAGGCCTTCGAAAAGATAGAAAAAGAAGTTCCTCCCACCCCCGAAGTAAAGACACTGGTCGAGTTTATACAAAATTCTTCAAGAGGTATCACCCGCTAAAGATGATTTCTTCCGACAAAATAGGTATCATTGCAGGAAATGGCCAGTTTCCGCTACTTGTGGCAAAGTCCGCCAGGGAAATGGGTCTTAAGGTGATAGCTGTTGGCTTCCCCGATGAAACCATGTCCCGGCTTTCGGAGTTCGTGGACGAAATGCACTGGATTAAGCTCGGGCAGCTCAACAAGCTGATCAAGATATTCAAAAAAGCCAGGGTGACCGACGTTGTAATGGCAGGCGGCGTTACAAAAACAAAACTCTTCTCCAAGATTCGGCCCGACTGGCGTGCTATCAGGCTTCTTTCCAGGCTGGATGCAAATAGAGACGATGCTATCCTTCGGGCAGTTGCAGCGGAACTGGAATCTGAAGGAATAAAAGTTCAACCGTCCACTCTTTTCCTGGAATCGATTATCGCTACCGCCGGGCTGATGACAAGGCGAAAGCCCAACAAGAGAGAGCGCGCTGACATCGAGTATGGCTGGAAACTAGCCAAAGAAATAGGAAAGCTCGACATAGGGCAATGCATTGTTGTCAAAGAAAAAGCGGTTCTTGCCATAGAAGGGATCGATGGTACCGATGCCACCATACTTCGAGGAGGTAAGCTCGGTCGCGGTGGCGCAGTAGTAATAAAAACAAGCAAGCCTATTCAAGACCTGAGATTCGATGTTCCCGCAGTCGGCCTGAATACGATACGAACTATGATCGAAGCCGGGGCCTCGGTACTAGTGCTGGAAGCCGGTAAAACAATTATGTTTGACCGGAACGAGATGATCCAGCTGGCTAACAAGAACAAGATATCAATTCTGGCGATTTCAGACGAGAAAGGGAAAGAAAAAACGAAGACCTTTCCCGAGGAACCCGATTTTACCCACGAGGAAACTTCCGAGTTACAACTGCAAACCGATTATGAACCCATAACAAAGGTCAGATCACAGGTTGAATCCCTGGAAACCGCTTGCCAGAAAGTAAGGGTTGCTGTTGTGGGAGTTGGCTACCTTGGTAGGTACCACGCCGAGAAGTATTCCAGGATAGAAAATTCGGAACTAATAGGTGTTATAGATATTGTCCCTGAACGTGCCAGATCTGTTGCCGAACAATTTAAGACATCTTATTTCACAAATTATAAGGATATATTTGACAGGGTTGACGCGGTGAGCATAGTGGTTCCAACACCTGATCACTTTCAGGTTGCACGAGATTTCATTGAAGCCGGAATTCACGTGCTTTTGGAAAAACCGATGACAAAAAGCCTTAAAGAGGCAAAAGTCCTTGAATCCATGGCGAAAGAAAAGGGTGTTATTCTCCAGGTGGGTCATCTTGAACGCTTCAATCCGGCGGTCCAGGCCATGTTGCCGCTTATCCGGTCACCGATGTTTATAGAAGCTCACAGGCTTGCACTTTACAAGGAGCGAGGAACTGAAGTTGACGTTATCCTAGATTTAATGATCCATGATATTGATATTATCCTTCATATCGTTGATTCGCCCCTCAGAGAAATCCATGCTTCGGGAGTTCCGGTGCTTACCGATCTTCCGGATATCGCAAATGTTAGGTTGCGGTTTGAAAACGGATGCACCGCCAATATTACCGCCAGTCGCATTTCTACCAAAAGTATGCGTAAAATAAGAATCTTTCAGCCGGATTCTTACCTTTCTGTGGATTATGCCGGGCCTGAAGTTATGGTTTTAAGAAAAGTAGGTGCCGCAGATGAAACCGGATTTCCCGAAATTGACTATGATAAACCTACCATACACGAATACGACGCGCTGGAAAAGGAAATCAGGAGTTTTCTTAACGCCATAGTAAATGAGAGGCCTCCCGTCGTCTCTGCAACCGATGGTAGAAAAGCCCTGGAAGTGGCGCTCGCAATTTCTGACCAGATAAAAAAACAGTGGGATAGGCGTTGATATTACTCATTGATCTCTTGTTGCCTTGCTTTAGATTAAATGATAGATGTAAAAAAACATATCGAATACTGGCTGAAAACTGCAAAACATGATTTAGAAGTTGCAGATACGCTGTTTGAAACTGGGAAATATGATTGGTGTCTTTTTGTAGCTCATCTCGTCTTGGAAAAGACTTTCAAGGCACTATTTGTAAAGGTACATGGCAACAAGCTCCCACCCAGAATTCACAATCTAGTAAGGCTTGCTCGATTATGTAAATTAGAGCTAACAGAAGAACAAGCAATTTTTCTGGACAAGGTAAATGATTTCAATTTGGAGACTAGGTACCCAGACTACAAATTCAATTTTTATGATGTTTGCACCTACGAGTTCACCAAAGAGTATTTTCAAAAGATTAAGGAGTATTATAGGTGGTTGATCTCCCTAATAGAATCATAAAAACAATAAAAAAGTATTTGGAAGAATTAAAGAAAAATAAAATTCCCGTTGACGAAATAATACTTTTTGGAAGCTATGCAAGGGGTAATTTTGATGATTTTAGTGATATTGATCTTTTGCTAGTATCTCCGATATTTGAAGGCAAAAGATTTGAGGATAAAAACAAAATAAGGGAAATCACTCTCAAAGTAAGTCCTCAAATAGAAGTCCTACCCTGCTCCAGAGAAGAATTCAAAAAGAAGAGTCCCCTTATTGAGGAAATATTAAAAACCGGGGTTAAAATCAGTATAAACTGAAACTCTAAAGTAACTAGTCTCAAGGATCTAACCAAGAGTCGTTGCAGATGCTTTCAATCACGTGTGCTTGACCACTATCCTATGAAAGCGTTTTTTCCCGGCTCTAAGCATTATTTCCCCATCAACAACATCATCCATGGTTATCCTCTGGTCAAAAACTTTGATTCTTTCACCGTTAAGGTATCCGCCTCCCTGGGTGATAATGCGGCGGGCTTCACTGCGAGACTTACACAGCCCAACGTCACTGAACAGCTCAAAGGCGGGGATGCCCTTTTCAAGCCTCGATTCTACAATCTCGGTGCTCGGGACCGCATCTTTTACCGCCTTTCCCAGCTTCCTTGGTAAATTACTGGATGGAAGTAACTGTGGATCTATTAGTTTTCGTCCAAACACGGCAGCAGCAGACTCAAGTGCTGCCTTGGCCGCTTCCTCGCCATGGGTAATTTTCGTGGCTTCGTATGCAAGGATTGTTTTGGCCTGGTTTAGCTCTTCTCCTTCCAGGTTTTCCACCTGGCGTATTTCCTCCATGGGCAGTAACGTAAAAAAAGCAAGGAAACGGGCAACGTCCCTGTCGTCCGTATTTACCCAGTACTGGTAGTAGTCGTAGGGGGAAGTTAACCTTTCATCAAGCCAGATGGCACCTGCAACTGTTTTTCCCATTTTGGCTCCGCTAGCAGTAGTTATAAGCGGAAACGTTATCCCGTAGACAGTTCCTCCCTTCATCCGCCTCACGAGATCAACCCCAGCCACAATGTTGCCCCACTGGTCACTCCCTCCCATCTGAATTAAACAGTCGTAATGCTCGTATAGATAGAGAAAATCATAAGCCTGAAGAAGCATGTAGTTAAATTCTATAAAGCTTAAACCCGTTTCCAGACGAAGCTTGTAACTTTCGGCAGCAAGCATCCTGTTTACGCTGAAATGCCGGCCTATGTCCCTAAGAAACTCTATGTAGTTTAGTTTTGTTAACCAGTCTGCATTGTTAAGCAGAAGGGCTTTATCTTCACTAAAATCAAGGTACTTACTTAACTGTCGCTTAAGTTGCCTAGCATTTTCATCTATTTCTTCCCTGGAAAGGATCTTTCTCATTTCAGTCTTTCCACTCGGATCTCCCACAAGCCCTGTACCACCACCAACCAGGGCAATGGGCCTATGCCCGTGTCGCTGCATGTGGACAAGGGACATAATGGGTATGAGGCTTCCAACGTGGAGACTCGGAGCCGTAGGATCAAAACCAATGTAACATGTTGTAGGCTTTTCCAGAACCCCTATGACAGCATCCCTATCAGTGACCTGTTCTATGAAACCTCTCTCTTCCAAGCATTCAAAAACGTTCAACGCAATCTCCTCCCTGCTTCTTCCACTCTACCGATTACTAAAGACTCCCTTCTTCTTGCAGGCTTCCGAAACCGGAGAATCCATTCTGGATGCCGGCTTCTTGATCAACCGGATAACTTCCCTTCAACACGGGCAATAGACACTGCCTGGCCCGTGCTAACATTAATATCAACAAGCACCGCCTGCATGTGAACATTTCTTTTAGCAACTTTAAAGGTTGCAGGCAACTGCGAAAGTAACCTCTCCAGGACAATTTCATGCTGAAAACCTATCACGGAGTCAATCGAACCAGTCATTCCCACATCGGTTATATATGCCGTACCATTAGGTAAGATCCTTTCGTCGGCAGTGGGAACGTGAGTATGAGTACCTATAAGAGCGCTAATTTCTCCATCGAGAAACCACCCCAATGCCTGCTTTTCCGATGTCGCCTCTGCGTGGAAATCGATAATGATAGACTTGGCTTCTTTTTTCAGCTCTCGAATTATCTTTTTGGCCGTTCTGAAAGGGCACTCCAGGTTTTTCATGAAAATCCGGCCCTCAAGGTTAATTATACCAACTGGAATGCCTGATTTGGTGTGAAAGACTCCATAACCGCACCCTGGAGGGTCTCCCGGGTAGTTGGCCGGACGTATCAACCTCGGGTTTGTATTTAAGTACCCATATATCTCTTTCTTATTCCATACGTGATTGCCGCTGGTTAAGACATCGATTTCGCTATTCAACAGCTTTCCCGCCACGTCCGGTGTTATCCCGAGCCCTCCAGCGGCATTTTCTCCGTTTGCAATAACAAAATCGGGTTGATGTTCCTTGCAAATACGGGGGAGAATTTCCCTGATCGCCCGTCGCCCCGGTCTTCCGACAATGTCACCGATAAAAAGTATTCTCAAGCTTTCAGCCACTTGGCACCCGTTTTTCATTTACAAAATTAAAGCGGCCGTGAAGGCCGCCATAAGTTAACCATTCATTAGAAAATATTTACTTGGCATATTCCACAGCTCTGGTTTCTCTTATCACCGTCACCTTTATCTGCCCGGGATACGAAAGCTCATTTTCTATCTTTTTCGCAATATCATGGCTCAGCAACACAGCGTCTGTATCAGAAACTTTATCACTTTCAACTATAATTCTCAGTTCTCGGCCCGCCTGCATTGCGTACGACT
>JALSTM010000162.1 GCA_026983715.1 Desulfobacterales bacterium | reverse complement strand
CAAAGTTTCTGGGCCCGGTGCCGAAGCGGGGAAAATCTACCTTACGGCACGTCTGAATAAGCTTCTCATAGCTGCTGAAGAAGAAGCCCAGAGGCTCAAGGACGAGTACGTGTCGGTGGAACATATCGTCCTGGCATTCATAAAAGAAGGCATATCGACGCCCGTGGGTCGTATCCTTAAAGACTTCAACGTCACCGAAGACAGCTTTCTGCAAGCGCTTACCGATGTGAGAGGTAAACAAAGGGTAACAAGCGCTACGCCTGAAACCACCTATGAGGCTCTCCAAAAGTACGGCAGAGACCTGGTGGAAGAAGCTCGCAGCGGAAAACTTGACCCTGTTATCGGGCGTGATTCCGAAATAAGGCGTGTTATTCGTATTCTTTCAAGGAAAACCAAGAATAACCCCGTCCTTATAGGCGATCCCGGGGTTGGGAAAACCGCAATCGTTGAAGGTCTTGCACATAGAATCGTACGTGGCGACGTACCTGAAGGTCTTAAAGACAAGACCATATTTGCACTGGACATGGGCGCACTCATTGCCGGTGCCAAGTACCGTGGTGAATTCGAGGAACGTTTGAAAGCGGTGCTCAAAGAAATCAAGGAAAGTGAAGGCAGGATAATCCTGTTTATAGATGAGCTCCATACTATCGTAGGGGCCGGAAAGGCAGAGGGAGCGATTGACGCCGGCAATATACTGAAACCGATGCTTGCAAGGGGAGAACTCCACTGTATTGGAGCCACAACTCTTGATGAGTATCGAAAGTACATCGAGAAGGATGCTGCTCTCGAAAGACGATTTCAGCCAGTGTTAGTCGAAGAACCATCAGTAGAAGACACCATATCTATCTTGCGCGGATTGAAAGAACGTTTCGAAGTACACCACGGAGTCAAAATCCAGGACTCTGCACTGGTTGCAGCGGCAGTTCTGTCCCACAGGTACATCACCGACAGGTTTTTGCCCGACAAGGCAATTGACCTGATCGATGAAGCCTGCGCCATGATTAGAACTGAGATAGATTCTATGCCTGCTGAGCTGGACGAAGTAACAAGAAGGGTAATGCAGCTCGAGATCGAAGAAGCGGCTCTTAAGAAAGAAAAGGATAAGGCAAGCCAGGAAAGGTTGAAGAACATAAGAAAAGAGCTTGAAGAACTCCGCGCCAAGGCAGAATCTATGAAGGCGCAGTGGGAAGCTGAAAAACAGGCTATCAAAAGAATTCAGGCTCTTCGCGAAGAAATTGAAAGACTCAGGCGAGAGATCGAAGAAGCTGAAAGAAGCTACGATTTGAACAGGGCTGCTGAGCTCAAGCACGGTAAGTTACCGGAACTCGAAAGACGTCTTGCGGCCGAAGAAGAACAACTGGCAAAGCGCCAGGGCGAAACGAGGCTTCTCAGGGAAGAAGTCACCGAGGAAGAAGTAGCCGAAATAGTTTCCCGTTGGACCGGGATACCGGTAACCAAGCTGATGGAGGGTGAAAGAGAAAAGTTGCTGAAACTTGATGAAATCCTTCATCAAAGGGTAATCGGCCAAGACGAAGCCGTTCAAAAAGTGGCAGATGCAGTAATTCGGGCAAGAGCTGGGATCAAGGATCCTAGAAGACCCATCGGTTCTTTTATATTCCTGGGTCCTACTGGGGTTGGCAAGACAGAACTCGCGAAAACGCTGGCGGAAGCCCTCTTCGATACCGAGGAAAACCTTATCAGGATTGACATGAGCGAATACATGGAAAAACACACGGTTGCCAGACTTATCGGTGCTCCTCCTGGATACGTTGGTTACGAGGAAGGTGGGCAACTCACCGAAGCTGTCCGGCGGAAACCGTACAGCGTTATTCTGTTTGACGAGATAGAAAAAGCTCATCATGACGTCTTTAACGTATTGCTCCAGATCCTGGATGACGGAAGATTGACTGATGCCCAGGGTCATACGGTGGATTTTAAGAATACCGTCATAATAATGACCAGCAACATTGGTTCTCACTATCTTCTCGAGGGAGTGACCGAAAGGGGAGAAATACCGGAGCACGTGCGTGAAAAAGTAATGTCTGAGTTACGTGCTCATTTCAGGCCGGAATTTCTTAACAGGGTGGACGATATTATCCTGTTCAAAGCTCTAACCCTGGATGAAGTTGAAAAAATTGTCGACCTACTGGCAAAGGAGATAGCCGAAAGGCTCAAAGACAGAGATATCAAACTCGTGATAACGGACAAAGCCAGAAGGTTTATAGCAGAGAAAGGATACGACCCGGTATATGGCGCTCGTCCCTTGAGGAGGTACTTGCAGCGAGAGCTTGAAACAAGAATCGCAAGAGACATAATAAGTGGTGCAATCATGGACGGTGCAACTATTACGGTGGACGTAGAAGATGATCAATTGGTAATATTGCACAAAAACCCAGAGTAAACAAACAGGGCCGCATCACGGGGTGATGTGGCCCTTAATAGTCACCGCTTAAAAAAACCTACCTAGAAAAATCTCCCAAAAGATAAGGCAGCATACTCTGGATCAAAATTCGCCCTCAGTTGTTTTAACATAACCATGTGAGACTTCTCTTCTTTAACCAGTTTTTCCAACGCCTTCTTGTGTTCTTTATCCTTGGCAAGCTTCGCCAGTTCAGAGTAGAGGAGAATGGCATTTTTTTCAGCCTGCATTGCCAGGGCACATGCTCCAGCAGGTGAGTCTATAGACTCGACTTGCTTGTCAACTTCCTCCTCGCTGGGGAAAAGCCCCTCAAGCATAATGGATTCGACATAATCATCAATTTCTGCATCCTCGAAAACAAAGGGATCAAGCTCTCCCTTTTTCTCAGCCTTCTCCCTGAACTTTTGGAACGTTTTTACGTGCACCGCTTCTTCTTTCGCCAGTTTTTGGAATAGCTCCTTCAAGTCCTTGTCGTCAAATTTTTCAGAAACCCTGGTGTAAAACCGAATTCCCTGCCTTTCTGAGTTGATGGCAAAATCAAAAATGTCAACCTGTTTTTTGTCACCCATTTGTTACCCCCTTTCCAGTTGCTGATTTAACACGCTTTGGGCCATTCCTCAATATTCAGCCGAACGGCTAAAATATTAATCAAACACTTCCTGCAAACATTTCCATCATCCTTTTCTGCATTCTTGCAGTTATCTCAGATCTATCGTAACCGCTCTTGACCATCTTACCCAGTAGTTTTCCTGCTTCAATTGCACTCTTCATCACATCTTCCTGTTTCGTGACGTCGGGCTTGCTTTCTTCGGAAATCTCCACCCCTTCACCATACAAGAAATACGGTATCCCTACTTTGCAACTATCACCATAGCCGCAAGAATAGCAGGATGCCGGTCCCTGCCCAAAAATTTTTGCAATGGTTTGAATAAAATTATAAGAAAAGAACTTCTCGATCTCGTTGGCGGGGTATTTTCCCGATGTTCCACCAACACCAACCGCAACAGCTATTTTGCCCCATAGCAAGTTTCCCTCTCTGTGCCTGAACTGGAACCACCGTTCAAGAAAAGCATGCGTCATGGAATTCAACCCGGAATAATAATTGGGTGAACCTATAACGTAAGCATCGGCAGCAACAATTTTATCCCGCATCTCTCGAAAATCGTCTTCCACCTTGCATACGTTGTCTTCCACGCATCCCAGGCACGCGATGCATCCAGATATATCTTTACCCCTCAAAGATATCAACTCATATTCACAACCGGTATTTTCAAGTACAATTTTAACAAGCTTGTAAGTGTTTGATACATCCGGCTTCCTTGCACTTCCAGAGATACCGAGAATCATTTTTTTCCCCTTTCTTTACAAAATTTTGTTAAAATGAAAGCAGAAAGTGTAAGATAAAATTACAGTAACATGAGACTCGCTGAATGGAAACATTTATTGGGAAGAATCCCTGAAATTCCTTGACATAATTGGTTTCTAAAGTTATAAGCCGAGCAAAATACTCATAGATTTTCCTTTTGTGCTAAAAATTACATATAATTCGGGAGAAAATGATGATTGAGATCAGGCTGCATGGACGCGGAGGTCAGGGTGGAGTAACGTCAGCCGAACTTACAGCCCTTGCTGCAATCGAGGAAGGCAAGTACGCACAGGCGTTTCCGAGTTTTGGACCGGAGCGGCGGGGAGCTCCCGTGATGGCTTTCGTAAGGGTAAGTGAAGAGAGGATCAGGACCAGGGAAAAGGTCTATGAGCCCGACGTTGTCCTTGTGCTTGACCCCACGATTTTGAAGATAGTTCCTGTAACTTCAGGACTGAAAGATACAGGCACCTTAATTCTAAATACAAACCTTCCGCCTGATGAGATCAGGAAACAGCTTAACACGAAGGTTAGGTTAGCGCTCGTGGACGCTACCAAAATCGCGTTAGACATACTCAGGTTACCAATCACTAACACAACGATGCTGGGAGCATTAATAAAAGCCACCGGCATTGTCTCGCCAGAATCTCTTGAAGCACCTCTTAGAGAACGTTTCGGACCAATTGCGGAAAAGAACATTCAGGCATTTAAAGCAGCTTTAGAGGAAACAGTCATCATAGAGGAGTAGAAAGTGGCTAAAGAAACAGGGATCATTAGCTGGAAGGAACTACCATTGGGCTGCGCCATTTTGGAACCAGGAAATGCTTCCGAACTCCGCACTGGAGACTGGAGATCCCAGCACCCAGTGACAGATTTTGACAAATGTATACAATGCGGGAATTGTTATATTTACTGCCCCGACATGGCCTATGTGCAAAACGAAGAAGGTTTTTACGAAGTGGATCTGTATCACTGCAAGGGTTGTGGAATATGCGTAAGGGAATGCCCCAAGAATGCAATTAAGATGGTAGAGGAGGGCCATTAATCATGGGAAAACGGGTTGGAATAGAAGTTTCTCTTGCAGTTTCACACGCAGTAATGCTCGCTGACGTCGACGTTATCGCTGCGTATCCGATAACACCCCAGACTCACATAGTGGAGCACCTCTCTGAGCTTGTTGCCGACGGATTACTTGATGCGGAATTTATACCCGTAGAATCCGAGCACAGTGCCATGAGTACTTCCGTGGGGGCAAGTGCTGCGGGAGCTAGAACCTTTACTGCCACGAGTTCCCAGGGTCTAGCTCTTATGGTTGAAATAATGTACATAGCTTCTAGCTTACGTCTTCCCATAGTGATGGCCGTGGCTAACAGGGCACTTTCAGGTCCAATTAGCATATGGAATGATCATGGTGACATGATGCTCTCCAGGGACACCGGTTGGATCCAGACCGTTGCCGAAAATGGCCAGGAAGTCTTTGACCTCGTGTTGCACGCTTACCGGGTAGCAGAAGACCCGAGGGTTATGCTTCCGATGATCGTGAATCTCGATGGGTTCACCTTGAGTCACATGATAGAACCTATAGAATTTTTGAGCCAGGAAGAAGTCAACAAGTACCTGCGCCCGTATCGTGCGCCTATTAGGATGGATCCTGAAAACCCAATCACCATGGGACCGGTTGGCATGCCTGAAGTCTATACCGAGGCGAAGAAGGCCCAGGATGAAGCCCTGAAGAACTCAAAGAAAGTCATCATCGAAGCATGGAAAGAATTCGGAGACCTCTTCGGGCGCTACTACAGCCCCGTTGAAACATACCGGATGGAAGATGCGGAAACTGCAATCTTGATTCTGGGAAGTCTTGCAGAAACTGCGATGACAGCCGTAGATAAGATGAGAGATAAGGGGAAAAAGGTTGGAATTATAAGGCCACGGTTATTCAGGCCTTTTCCTGCAGATGAAATAGTTGAAGCAGTGAAAAACGTGAAAAATCTTGCAGTAATAGATAGGGCTGTTGCCCTAAACGGCATGGGCGGGCCCCTATCCTTTGAAATAAGATCGGTATTATATGATGCCAACCTCCATCCTTACCTGAAAAATTACATAGCAGGCTTGGGTGGACGTGACGTAACGGTGGATGACTTTAGCGATATCGTATCCGACATTGAAAGTTGTGCCCAGAAGGGTGTTAAACCAGAATACACGATTGTAAATGTAAGGGAATAATATGATGGAAAGCGCAGCAGAAGCAATAAGGAACTACGAGAAAATAAAGGCGTCAAAGATACCTCGAGTTGAACCATTAACCAACGGACACCGTGCTTGCCAGGGTTGCGGTGAAGTACTTGCGCTCCGCTTGGTCATGAAAGCTCTTGGCCACAACGTGATTGTCGTTAGTGCCACGGGATGCATGGAAATTATTTCATCCCCGTATCCCCAGACGGCATGGGAAGTGCCATGGTTGCACGTGGCTTTTGAAAACGCTGCTGCCGTAGCTTCCGGTGTGGAAGCAGCATACAAGGTGATGAACCGAAAGGGAAAAATTAACCAACCGGATGTTACCTTTCTCGCTTATGGCGGAGATGGTGGTACTGCAGATATCGGTTTGCAGTCCCTTAGCGGCGCACTGGAAAGGGGTCATAATTTCCTGTACGTTTGCCTGGACAACGAAGCATATATGAACACCGGTATACAGAGGTCATCTTCAACGCCTTATGGGGCCATGACGACAACTTCACCTCCCGGAAAAAAGAGCATTGGCCAAATGACCTGGAAAAAGAACGTTGCTGCCATAGCCGCTGCTCACGAGATACCCTATGTCGCTACTGCTTCCCCTGCATTTCATATAGATCTCATGAACAAGGTGCGCAAAGGTGCGACCGTCAAGGGACCCGCATACATTCACATCTTCTCTCCTTGCCCAACCGGCTGGAGATGTGATCCGAGTGTTTCTGTTGAAGTGGCGCGTCTGGTAGTCCAAACCCGGATTTTCCCGCTTTACGAAGTGGTAGACGGTAAATGGAGGCTAACAAACAAGGTAAAACATCCAAAACCGGTCATAGAATATCTAAAAACCCAGAGACGTTTTCGACACCTTACTGAAAAAGAGATAAATAAGATACAACAACGGGTAGACAAGGAGTGGGAAGACCTTCTAAAAAGATGTGAGTACTAGGGGCTTGACTGTTAAAAAAACATCTGTAACATGCTGTCAAGGAAGACACCGAAGCGATCGCCAGGGAGATCGCTTCGGTGCTTTCGGAACTACCGTGCCTTAGCTTTTTGTTCGGCACAATAAGAAATATGATACTCGGGGCTGAAAATCCTTTGTCAACCCCGCTTTTTTGTTTTCTAGACGCTGTATTCCTCAGCAAGCATCGGAAAGCGGCCAGCTTCACAAATCGTGTAACATTTGCGGCAGAAGACACATAGGTCTCGAGCCTCCGGAGTCAACGCAACCGCCTTTGAAACACCCCTACCAACGAAGCTCACGGCATCGTATTTCATCACTTCGTTACAATAACGCACGCACATTCCGCAAAGGGTACAGTGAGTAGGTTTGATGTCTTCAGTTTTGAAACGGGATTTTTCCAACCCGTATCTTCTTGCAAGCTCTCTTATGGGACCCGCCGGAGCCAAAGGCAATAGAAGTTCAAGGATCATGCGGCGAATTTCTTTCACCCGATCTGTGTTAGTTTTAACCACAAGACCTTCCTCCGCCGGGTAAACACAGGAAGCGACCAGCCTTTTGCGGTTACCCTTGGTGATTTCAACCATGCAAAACCTGCATGCCCCGAAGGGTTCGAGTTCTTCATGGTAACACAGGGTCGGGATTGCTATTCCGGCCTCCTTGGCTGCTTCCAGCACCGTCTTTCCTTCTTCAACTGTCACCTTAAATCCGTCTATCTCCAATGTTATTTCTTGCATTTTTTCTCACCCTTCGCTTTCTTTTTCATTTTTGTCCCGGGGGTAACCTCCGGAACCGGTTCCCCGGACAGCTTAACCACCGCACTAAATTTCTCGGGACATACGCTAAAACAACTCCCGCATCTTATACATTTTGCCTGGTCAATGATATGAACCAGCCCCTTGCCTCCGGTAATGGCATCCACTGGGCATGCCTTGAAGCATAGCCCACACGCCTTGCATTTGTCGGGATCAATGAAAAACGATATGAGCTCCTTGCATACCTTTGCCGGGCATTTCTTTTCAAGTATATGAGCCTCATACTCTCCTCGAAAATACTTGATAGTACTCAAAACGGGGTTTGCAGCAGTTTGCCCGAGCGCACAAAGAGAGGCATCTTTCATGAAACTACCGAGTTCCTCAAGAAGTTCAATATCCCCTTCTTTCCCTTTTCCGGCACAAATATTTTCGAGAATCCGGAGCGCCTGGCGTAGGCCTTCTCTACAAGGCACGCACTTCCCACACGATTCGTCAGAAAGAAAATTTATATAGTACCGGGCAACGTCAACCATACACGTATCCTCATCCATGACGATCATCCCACCTGAACCCATCATGGACCCCACCCGGTTTAATTCGTCATAATCCACGGGAATATCTAACAGACTATCAGGGATCACCCCTCCCGAGGGCCCACCGGTCTGAACTGCCTTGAATTTCTTACCCCCTCTTATTCCGCCACCAATGTCGAATATTATCTTCCTCAGGCTCACCCCCATGGGCACTTCTACAAGACCGGTATTCTTCACTTTGCCAACAAGGGAGAAAATCTTTGTTCCCTTGCTGTTGTCCGTACCAATACCCGAGTACCAGTCGGCACCGTTATTTATGATCAGGGGCACGTTGGCCCATGTTTCAACGTTATTGAGGTTACTAGGTTTATCCCATACTCCCTTGACAGCAGTACGGATATACTTTGGCCTTGGCTCACCCACCCTGCCCTCTATGGCGGTCATCAAGGCACTGGATTCCCCCGACACAAAGGCGCCGGCTCCCATGTGTATCTTGACATCAAAAGAGAAATCAGATCCAAGGATATTTTCACCCAGAAGTCCCAGTTCCCTCGCCTGATCAATGGCACGCTGCATATTTTTAACTGCAATCGGGTATTCCTGGCGAACGTAAACAAATCCTTGGGTTGAACCTATGGCAATGGCTCCTATGATCAAGCCTTCAAGAACGCTGTGGGGATTACCTTCAAGAATTCCTCGGTCCATGTAAGCCCCGGGATCCCCTTCGTCTGCGTTTACTATTACGTACTTCGGTTCTCCAGGTGCATTTCTAGTAGTTTCCCATTTTATTCCTGCCGGGAATCCTCCACCACCTCTACCCCTTAAATTGGCAGCCTTAACCTCTTCCAATACGCCCTCGGGTCCCAGGTCAAAAAGTGCCTTTGCAAGAGCACTATATCCCCCAGCGGCGATGTAATCTCCAACATCTCTCGGGTCAATTTGAAGGTGCTGCCCTAAAAGAAGTCTCTGTTGAAACTTGTAATACGGGATCTCCTCGTCGTAAAGGATCCTTTTACCTGTTGTTTCATCCATAAAAAGAAAATCTTCAACCACCTGGCCTTTTTTAAGGGTTTTCCCCACTATTTCAGGAACATCTTCAACTCTGAGCTTTACATAGCAGTATCTCTCCGGGAATATTACGGCAACAGGTCCTACCTCGCAGAAACCGTGACAGCCCGTAGCCCTGACCCTAACGGAATCCTCCAACCCCTGCGCCGCTACTTCCTCCATAAATGCTTTCGCAACTTCCCCTGAACCATGGACATGACATCCCGGTCCGGAACAAACAGCTACCCACCGCTTGATTTTCTTCGACCTATCCTGAAGCTCTTTTCTTAACTTTTCCAAATCTTCCCGTGTGGCTAGTTTTTTCATCATCATGGTCCACCTTTACTCCAGATCGTCAGCAATCTGCTTTAATTCATCTACGGACGGATCGCTGTAATAGTCCTCGTCAATCATCACAACCGGACCCAGCGCACAACAACCCAAACAGTTTACGGTTTTTAAAGTAAATTTCATTTCTGAATCTGTTTCCCCGGGTCTTATGCCAAGCGCCATTGATACCTTGTTCAGTAACTGTTGAGCACCCCGCACATGACAAGCTGTACCCAGGCAAACTTGAGCCAGATGACGCCCGTGGGGTTCCAAGGAAAACGCCTTGTAAAAAGTTGCAATGTGCATTACGCGAGACAGGGGAACACCAAGCCTCTCAGCTACCCAGATAAGGGTAGGCTTTGACAACCATCTTTTCTCCGACTGTATTTCCAGAAGTATTTGAATAAGTGCGCTTGGTTCACACTGGTGCTTATCAATAATCCTGTCAACATCTTTCAACTCTTTGACTAATTCCCTTATCACGTCTTCCTTTTTTCGTATTTCTCTTATTTCTTCCGCGTGTTCTAAGGCAGCTCGCTCAAGTTCTTTTAACTTCTCCCCCAGCGAAGCTTTTTCACTTTCCGCCCCAACATAACCTCCAAGCACTTCCAATCCCTTCAGCAGAACATCCGTTTGACTCATTTCCGAAACCCCTTGTAACTTTTTTAACATACTCTCATGTTCCTTGGTTATCCTTATACTTACGGTCCGTGACTTTTTCTGCTTAATCATCAATAACTTTCCCCAATATCGTATTACATCATTTGTCTGACAATAGCACACATTTTCACAAATGGCAATCGAAAGCCACAAAATTTTTTCTTTAACCTGAATTCGTGATCGTTCACCTGGGCCGCAAACACAAGGAAGAGCCCGGCGGACAATAGTAGCTATGTCCGCAGGGCGATGACGCCAGAGATGCGGTCCAGGTGGACGACCCGCAGGGCGTAAAAAGATTGCTTGACAAGTTGAAAAATAACCCACCCTGGCTATTTGGCCAATAATAAGCAATTTAAACATGTTATACAAAATAGCCATAAAGTTTCGTCACGGATTTATGTTTAACGCCCGGGGAAGTTCCAAGACAGCTGGCATTACTAAGGCATTTAACCTACCACTTTTTGTTGCACGGGAAGAAGGCTAACATGTAGAATTCATAGGTGGGGATTCAACTTTAGGATTCGGGTGTCAAAGATTGCCACGCCGGAATGGTACGGATCGGAAAAAGGAGGTTTCCAACGATGGAATCGATGGGTTTATCAGAGGCACCCGGTCAATTTAGGACTCCAGGTCCCCCTTCTGTAACTGCAAGGCGAATAGCCGGATTTTGGAGACGAACCGGGGCATTTATTATCGACATTTTTATACTCGCCCTGGCGGGAATTTTGCTTGGTTCGTTTGCATTTGACACTCTTGCGAGGCTCGGTCCCTGGGGACGGCTCCTTGGGTTTTTTATTGCCGCAGGTTACTTTGCCGTCCTAAATAGCTCGCTCGCGCACGGACAAACACTGGGAAAGCGACTACTTGGTATTGAAGTTGTTAACAAAATGGGCAAAAACATCTCTCCTGTTCGATCTCTTAGCCGGTTTTGCGTCCTCGGAGTACCGTACTTCTTAAACAACGCCCAATTGCCGGAACTCACCAACAATGAACCGGCTATTCTTGTTGCAAGTTTTTTGGTCTTTGGACTTGGTTCCGCAATACTTTACTTTTACGTCTTTAACCGCCAGACTCGCCAGAGTCTCCACGATCTCGCAACAGGCACATACGTAGTGCATACTTACAGGCAAGGGCCAGTAATAGTAGGTGACGTCTGGAAGCTTCATTACGTCATTGCCACCATGTTCTGCGTTGTTGCGTTGGCAGCCGCACCCTACCTGAACCTGGTAGTCAGTAAAAATGAGACATTAAAGAGCTTGATTGCTGTGGAACGTGGGATAAAAGGTACGGGGAAGGTTCATTACGCATCAGCATGCGTGGGAAGGAGCTGGTTGTATACCCGGGGAAAAAAATGGGAAATATCCTACGTCAAGGTAGATGCCACCTTGAAAGACCGGCCTCAAGACAGCGAGGAAACTGCCAAAGAACTCGTTGCCATAGTGCTAGCTCGCTACCCAAAAATAAAGGAAAAAAATGTCGTTTCTGTAGTTTTAAGGTATGGCTACGACATCGGCATTGCCCAATCCTGGAGCATATCCTTTTATTCACACAAGGCAGGCGAATGGCAAAAGATTTTACATACGACCACTCTGTGATATAATTGGTTAGTTTTAATTTATTAATTTAGATGGTTGAAAGGGCCATGAAGTGAAGCGTAAGAGTTTTTTTCTCGGGTTAGTCGGTTTTCTTGTCTTTTTCTCCGTGTTAATTGGTTCAATCGCATGGATCAGTTCTATCAAATCGAAGAAAACGATTATAAGCATAGGTAACAAGATTGGAGTCATAGAAATTAGAGGCGTAATTGCCAATTCAAAGCCCATCTTAAAAATCCTGGACGAGTACAAAAAGAATTCTTCGATAAAGGGGATTCTTCTCAGGATTGAGTCACCGGGGGGTGGCGTTGGTCCTTCCCAGGAAATTTACCGGGAAGTTGTCAAGGTGTCGAAAACTAAGCCCGTATTGGCATCCCTTGGAGGCATAGCGGCATCGGGCGGATACTATATCGCATCGGCAGCCCAGAAAATCATTGCCAACCCGGGAACATTGACGGGGAGCATAGGAGTAATAATAAATTTCGGAAACTTTACAGAACTGTTTAAAAAAATAGGTTACAAACCTGTAACCATTAAAAGTGGTAAGTTCAAGGA
>JALSTM010000161.1 GCA_026983715.1 Desulfobacterales bacterium | reverse complement strand
CTTGACGTATTCCGGGTGGCAGTGCCCCAGGCTACAAACCGCAACTCCTGCCATAAAGTCCAGGTACTTTTTACCGTTTACATCCGTTATGTAACGGCCCCTGGCTTCCTTCATCACTATCCTGGAAAGAAGAGACACCTGTTGAATTCCGGGAGAAATGTAAAGCTGTTCCTCGTCAAATATCCTGTCAGCCAGTGTTGATTCTTCACTCACATTTTTCTTTTCAGCCAATGCATCGAACATGAACATGCCTCCTAAGATCAAGTTAACTGCCACTTACTGGTAACATACCGAAAAATAGCCTCCGCCGCCTCCTCACAGCATGGAGAAAAGCTAGGCCAATCATTCATATCTATTATGTGTATCTTTCCCAAGCTATCAATTATGGCATCTCCACCATAAACCTCTAAACCCAACGACTCAGCAGCCTTGATGGCAAGTTTCTGCAGGTCATTGACCCAGCCTGAAGACACCTTACCACCCTTCCCTTCCCGATAGACCCGGAAGAAATCTCCTCTTCCGACTCCGTAAAACTTGTAAACTTTACCTTCCACGTGCTCCTGAAGAGTAATCCTCTTTATATTTCGGCATCTAAAATGCTCAAGAACCCCGGGCATCTTCTCTTTACCACTTATTTTTACCACGTCTCCCTTTTCCATGGCATGAACATCACCTCTTTTTATCCACATGGGACAAGGAAAAGGGAGTTCTTTGCTTTGTTCCAGGTCATTCAGGGATAAAACAACCGCCTTCGGAAACAAAACACCAGCTTCCGCAAGAATAGCTACCATTAATTCCCGATAACAGTTTCGAACCGCCGGTACCGAATTTACTATATTATCAGCAAGATTCCACGACTCCAGCTTTTGAAGGCTTTCTTCGGACTGGGCCATAGTGAGAACCAGGTCTGCTTCAAACCCTATTGCCGGAAGATCTTCCCCACGAATAGCTTTCGTTTCCACCGGTAGGTTACTTTTTTCAAACCTGAGCAGAACTTCCCTAAGGACTGCCGCATCTTTCTGTGCAAATGTTCCGGGAGAAAATCGCTTCTCCCTGTATATCCCAAGCAAACGAAACTTACTCAAATTCCAAGCCCTTCAAAAATTTTTCTGCCTTATCTATATCGTTAGGGACATCTACGTCAACTGTTTTACCAACTTCTTCGGCGTATATCTTGTATTTTTTTTCAACAAGTAAGGTCAGAAACTGCCTGAACGCCGTAAATTTGCTTGATCTTGCTTCATCTTTTTCTCTAAATACTGCTTGAGAAAAGTAATAAAACCCGGATGTTATAAATGCACTCTCAACCACACTTGCCCCGATCTTAATTACCCTATTCCGGTTGCCCGTAGTTAACCGGAGAGGCTTTTCATCATCGATATATCTCGTAACCGCAAGCACGCCATCAGCATCTTTATATTTTTTTGCCCTGTCGAGGAAGGTCTTTAACAACCCGGGAGGAAATATCGCATCCACAGTCAAGAGCAAGAAAGGTGAGTCTTTTAAGAACGGTTCGAGCTCAAAAAAGCTCTCCATGGAACTGGGTGTCGTTTTGATAACGAGATTCAAAGGAACCGGCCACGTCTCGGATTTGAGGTACTCAGCTACTTCGGGGTACACATCGTTTACTATGCAAGCAATTTCCGTTGCCCCGGCAGCCGAAGCCTCCCTTATTGTCCTGCCAATCAAAGGCTCTCCACATATCTTGAGCAATTGTTTCGGAGTTTCAATTCCTCCTTTTTTAAGCCTCTCTCCCAGGCCAGCGGCAATTATTCCAGCTTTCAAAGAAATATCTCCTTTAGCTTTTTCAAGGTGTCAATTTCAACGTCCACAAACTCCTTCCAGTTATCAGGATAAGGCGCTGTATGATTGGTTTTCAGCCAGATCGTTTTCATTCCTATTTCTTTTGCAGGTTTTATATCCTGGCAGAATGAATCTCCTACGAAAACGGCTCTTTCTGGTTTTTCCTCCAGTAGTTTCAGCGCAAGCTGAAAAATTGCCGGATCGGGTTTTCTTAAATCAACTATGCCGGAGTCGATAATAACGTCGAGAAATGGTTCAAAGCCTGCCTCTTTGCAAAGCGCCTCTACATTTCCGTAAAAATTAGAAACCAGCCCGAGTTTATATCTCGACTTTAGCCACTTAAGGAGTTCCCTATTTTTCCCAAAATTTTCCCTTATCGTTGAACATAATTCTCCACACATAGAATCCTCAACCTCTGGGAAGTCAATACCGTGCATCTCAAACTGAAAACGGACATGAGCCCGAATCATGGATTCAAGAGTAAGTTGAGTACGATTTGGAAGCCTTTCGAGGTGTTTATCGGCTTCATAAAATACTTTTTTGATCGACGCTTGGTCTACGGGTAGTGAAAACTTCTCGTATAATAGGTAAAAAGCATTTAACCAGTGAACGCCGTCAAGGTCTAGGGTTCCCCCGAAATCAAATATAATTGCCTTAACGTTTTTTAAGTTTTCCATGGAGAAACATATAGTACAAACAAGGAATAGAATCAACAGCGCCATTAAGTCTTGACATTTGAACGTCCGAAAGCTAAATTAGAAATGTCGTTGGGGGATCGTCTAGCGGCAGGACGGCAGACTCTGGATCTGTCTACCGAGGTTCGAATCCTCGTCCCCCAGCCATTTTTTTATTGTGGTCCCATCGTCTAGCGGTTTAGGATACCGGCCTCTCACGCCGGAGACACGGGTTCGAATCCCGTTGGGACTATT
>JALSTM010000160.1 GCA_026983715.1 Desulfobacterales bacterium | reverse complement strand
GGCGATAAACGATATGAAAATACCAGACATTGTACCGGGACCTGAAATAGAAAGGAAAAGCTTTGAAATAATCGAGCAAGAGGTAGGTACTCACAGTTTTGACAAATACCAGTGGCCTGTTGTCAGAAGAATAATCCATGCATCCGGTGATTTATCGATTGCCAAGAGGATAAAATTCGGAGGCAATCCCATCAAAAACGCTGCCAAAGCCTTGAAGAAATGCTCTCCCATAATCTCTGACACAAACATGGCCATCCATGGGATATCTATTCCAAAGTTGAAAAAAGTAAACCCTTCATACGAACGAAGTCGCATACTATGCGCTGTTTCCATGCCCGAAGTGATCGAATTATCCCAAAAAGAAGGCATCCCGCGCTCAGTTTTCAACATCAGGCACTTCAAGAACGTACTCGAAGACTCCATTGTAGTTATTGGTAACGCCCCTACGGCCCTTTGGGAAGTAATTAGACTTTTCAGAGAAGAAAATCTAAAACCTGCCTGCGTGATCGCAATGCCTGTTGGTTTCGTAAACGTGGTTGAAGTAAAAGAGATGCTGATCAATACTGATCTTGACTACATAACGGTTCTTGGCAGACGCGGCGGAACTCCAATGGCAGTCGCTACCCTGAACGCATTAGCAGACCTGGCTTCTTCAATATGATTGAATCCATGAACCACGGACAACCAAAGTCAACAAGAAAACTAAGGCATGGATTCACCACAGGCACGTGCGCAGCGGCTGCTGCGGGGGCAGCGCTGGAATTGATACTGACCGGATCGGTACCTCCAAGGGCTTCTGTGGAACTCCCCGGCGGGAAAGAAGTATACTTGCCAGTTTTTAACCACGGAAACTCCGGCGGGGTCACCTTCGTTGAAATTCAAAAAGATGCCGGTGATGACCCTGATGTGACACACAGGGCTATTATCGGTTGCAGGATTGAGCTTACAGACAATCCGGGAAAGATCGAAATAAGACGGGGAGAAGGCGTGGGAATCGTTACCAGGCCTGGTCTTGCCGTTTCTGTCGGAGAACCTGCCATAAATCCGGTCCCAAGAAAAATGATTTTAAACGAAATAAGGAAAAGGCTACCTGAGAATTTTAGCAACGGCGTTGGAGTAACCCCTTACATAAAAAATGGCGAAAAGCTTGCGAAAAAGACCCTCAACCCGAGACTCGGAATCGTGGGAGGTCTTTCTATACTCGGCACAACAGGCATTGTGAAACCTTTCTCTGCGGAGGCTTACAAGGAAACAATTGACATATGTCTCCGAGGCTCTAAAATCGAGGGCCACGATACAGTCGTTCTTACTACGGGCGGAAAGAGCGAAAAGTTGATGAAAAATCTCTATCCAGGAATTGACGATATCTGTTTCGTCCAATTCGCAGACTTCTTGCACTACGCCATCGCACAGGCTGTGAAAATGGGTTTCCACAACCTTTTGTTCGGGTGCTTTTTCGGTAAGCTCTGCAAATGGGCAATGGGATACAAGTATACCCATGCCCACACAAGGTCTCAAAACATGACACTGCTTGCCAGGCTGGCAGAAGAAAATGACCTTGGAGATGATTTTGTTAAATTCGTAAGAAAAGCAAATACCGCAAGGGAAATATTTGAGTCAGATAAACCGGAGAAGGATGAGTTTATAGATCTCATCGGGCAAAAGGCCATTGAGACCTTGGTTAAGTTTTCTGAAGGTAAGTCAAGCATAAAGATTCATCTCTTTGGATTTGACGGTAAACTTGGTGGAACCTGGGCAAATGAAAACTAGGATAAAAGTCATAGGCCTTCCCTGCAACACGAGATCCTTGCCATCTGAACTGCTAGATGTAATCAATTCTTCAGACGTTATCGCCGGGGGAAAAGCGAACCTGGATCTTTTTCCTGAAGCTCGTGGAAAACGGGTTGTTCTCGCAAAATCTCTAGATTCCTTCTTGAACGATATCGAACTTGCACACAACTCCGAAAAGAGCATCGTGGTTCTTACTACCGGCGATCCCATGATATTTGGGCCAGTCAAAAACCTCCTTACTCGGTTCTCTCTCGAAGAACTGGAAATTCATAATACCGTCTCACCACTGCAGGTTGCCCTTGCAAGGATTGGGGAAGATATAGAAGATTCCGTCATCATCAGCTTTCACGGAAGAAATCGAGGCGGTGAGATCGACCCATTCTATCTACTCGAAAAGGTTTTCTTTTTTACAAAATCGATAATTTACACTGATTACAAACATAACCCCGGTTACATTTCAGAAATTGTCCTCAAACTCGATCAAAGAACCGCGAGCTGGAGAGTCGTGGTATGCGAAAAATTGGGACAAAAAGAAGAACGCATAATGGATACGGTACTTGAAAATGTAGCCGGAGAAAAGTTTAACTCTCCAAATATACTGGTTATCTTTAATCCCGAACCTCTTGTTCTCAAACGTCCGGGAAACTTTGGAAACCCGGATAGTAGTTACAGGCATCGAAAGGGAATGATAACTCACCCGGAAGTACGTGCCGTATCCCTTTCCAAGCTTAAACTCTCCAATTCCAGGGTTATTTGGGATGTAGGTGCCGGCTCGGGATCGCTTGGCATCGAGGCTCACAAATTGTACGGAGTTACCACCTACCTGATTGAAAAAAACGAAGATAGGTTCTCCGACCTTCTGACCAACTGTTCAGTCCTGGAGTCAAAAAACCTCGTACCCATTAAAGGAGACATCCTTGAGGTGGAGGACCACCTTCCCGACCCGGACAGGGTTTTCATCGGCGGTGGTGGTAAAAAACTTGTTGATATTTTCAGGCTCTGCTTCCAGAGACTTAAACCCGGCGGCATAATAGTTTGTAACGTAATAACCATTGACTCCATAAATGCGCTTTACTCCCATTTAAAAGACAGCGGCTTCTCCTTTGGGATGTGCAGGGTCGGTATTTCGAGAGCTCAACCAATCAAAAATCAGTTCTACATGAAAAGCGAAAACTCAATCACCATATTCGACGTGAAAAAAGGCCACGGAAACCATGAGTAACAAAAAAGTAATTTTTGTGGGTGCGGGTCCAGGCGACCCGGAGCTCATTACCCTGAAAGGAATAAAAGCTATACAGAACGCCGATGTTGTGATCTACGCGGGATCTCTCGTGCCAAGGAAAATTCTTGAAGACCACGCAAAGGCTCCTCCGGAGACCTGGTACAATTCTGCAAAAATGAACCTGGAGGAAATCATTTCATTGATTGAACGATCCGTTTCCGAAAACAAAAGAGTGGTCAGAGTACACACAGGCGATCCTTCTATCTACGGGGCAATTCAGGAACAAATAGCAGAACTGGAAAAAAGGGGAATCGACGTAGAGATAATTCCCGGGGTCTCCTCAGCTTTTGCTGCTGCGGCAGCTCTCAAAATGGAATACACTATCCCGGAGCAGTCCCAGACCGTGATACTGACAAGGCTTGCAGGAAAAACACCGGTCCCTGAACGAGAAGACCTTGAAGCCCTGGCAGCTCACGGAGCATCCATGGTGATTTTCTTGAGTGCCGCCATGGTGGAGAAAGTCCAGGAAAAGCTCCTCAAACATTATCCGCCGGAAACCTGGGTTGCCATCGCCTACAGAGTTTCATGGCCTGATGAACAACTGATACGATGCCAGCTAAGAGACCTGGCAGACATCATGAAGTCCAGGGGTATCAAGAAACAAGCCCTGATTATCATAAGCCCCGGGCTAACCGATAATCAAATAAGCCCAGCTCCCCATTCCAGGCTTTACAGTAAACATTTTGAGCATGGGGAGAGGAAATCCAAGGGATCAAAATGAAGATAGCGGTATGGATTCTTAGAGATAATTCATTGCCACTAGCTGAGAATATCCAAACACGTCTCGAAAATGTCGATATTTTCTGCAGAAAATCGTTTGAAAATAGTTATGCGAGAGACTACCCGGTATTTTTTTATGAATCGATCAGGGAAACCCTGGGAAAAAATTTTAACTCGTACGATGCTCACGTATTTTTCATGTCGGCAGGCATAGTGGTTCGGTTGGTATCAAGTTTAGTAGGGAAGAAAACGAGTGATCCCGCCGTTGTGGTTGTAGACCCTTCCGGGGTTCACGTGATCAGCTTGCTGTCCGGGCACCTGGGAGGAGCAAACGAGCTGGCTAGAGAGTTAGCCACTGCAATAGGGGGAATTCCGGTGATTACAACTGCTACAGACCTCGACGGGCTGATTGCCTTTGACGAAGTAGCCAGGATCATTGGAGGAAAGATTCTTAACCCGGATAAAATAAAAATGACTTCGATGTCACTCCTTGACGGCAAAAGAGTCGGTTTGATTGGGCCACGGATCATTTTTGAGCGCTACTATTCACGCTGCTTAAACGTGGAACTTTTGAACGATTTCCCTTCAGGCATTCAAGGCTACGATTCCTTTTGCCTTTTTACCGACAAAATAATCGATTTACCACCGGATGCGAAAGAAAAAACTCTTGTAATTGCCATGCCTACTCTCTCGGTAGGGATAGGTTGCCACATTGGTACAAGAAAAAGTGAAATCATCCATGATATTAAAACAGTCCTGGAAGAAAGCAACCTGCTTCTCGATTCGGTTTTTACCCTGGCTTCTGTGGATGCCAAGAAAAACGAAGTGGGATTATTAGAAGCAGCAGATGAGTTGAAAATACCGGTGGAGTTCTTTTCTGCTGATGAACTTACAGCTAAAGGAAAGTTCTTAACCGAATCCTCCGATTATGTTTTGAAACACGTGGGAACCGGGGGTGTTGCCGAGCCATCGGCCTATCTTGCCGCGGGTAACGGAGCTGAGACAGTGGTGAAAAAACAGAAATTAAAAAACGTGACCGTGGCGGTGGCAAGGCGAAGATTGGAAATCCCCGGACACGTTGAAAAAAAGATCTATGTAGTTGGTTTAGGACCGGGGGAACTCTCACAGATGACAGTTAGAGCACGGCAGGCCATCTTTGAAGCCAACGTGATTGTGGGATACAAGACATACATCGATTTAATTCGCCCTATCATTTCCGGGAAAAAGGTAATCTCCACCGGTATGACAAAAGAAATAGATCGATGTAAAAGAGGAATTGAAGAAGCGAGGAAGGGAAACATAGTGGCCATAGTGAGTTCAGGAGATGCAGGGATTTACGGGATGGCAGGGCTGGTCTATGAGTTGCTCGGAGAAGGCGACACCCAAATTTCGGTGGAAGTTATCCCCGGGGTGACAGCATCAACTGCCGCAGCCGCTGTTGTGGGTGCGCCACTTATGTGCGATTACATTTCCCTTAGCCTCTCTGATCTTCTTCTTCCCACCGAGGAGGTCAAAAGAAGAATAAAAGTAGCTGCTTCATCTGATATCGTTACCGTTCTCTATAACCCGAAAAGCAAGAAGAGAACTAAACTTATAGAACTTGTCAAAGAAGAATTCCTTAAATATCGTGCCCCCGATACCCCGGTTGCAATCGTCACCAATACCTACCGTGAGAACCAGGAGAAGAAAATCTGCAACCTCTCAGACTTTACAGACCACGAAATCGGAATGACTTCGCTGGTGATTATTGGAAACAGTCAAACAGAGGTTCTAGGAAGCAGGATGGTAACCAGGAGAGGATATCGAGTAGCATGAAAGCACGTGCTTTTGTAGTGGCCGGAACCCACAGCGGTTCTGGGAAAACGACAGTTACCCTTTCTCTCATGGCCGCCTTTCGGGACAGAAACTTGAAGGTTCAGGGGTTTAAAGTAGGGCCCGACTACATTGATCCAAGCCTCCACAAAATTATAACAGGTTCACCGTCGGTAAATCTGGATAGCTGGATGATGCCAGAGAAATTCCTAAAGTGGACATTTGCAAAACATGCCACCACGGCAGGAATCAACATTGTTGAGGGAGTAATGGGACTTTACGATTCTCGTACTGCCACCTCAGATGACGGCTCTACGGCCGAAGTGGCGAAACTCCTGGGGCTTCCGGTTATCCTGGTCGTCAATGCTGCTTCCATGGCCCGGTCTGCTGCAGCCCTGGTTAAGGGATTCTCTGAATTTGATCCCCTGCTAAACATTTCTGGGATAATTTTTAATAATGTTGGCTCTCCCAGGCACCTTGAGCTTCTTCGAAATTCAGTACAACATTACTGCAATATTCCAGTACTTGGTGGCTTACCCAGGGAACAAAGGATAGAGATCCCCTCAAGGCACCTGGGTCTTTTCATGGGAGAAGATGAGGTACTGTCTTCCCGGGTTATAAGAACACTTTCTCAACTTGCCAGCGATTATCTTGAACTAGAACTCCTGGAAAAGATTTCTGAGGTAAAAATAAAACAGGCGGATGAAATAGAGGTAGAACTGCTTTACGACGTACCACGAAAAATGGCAGTGGCGATGGACAAGGCTTTCTGTTTTTACTATTCAGATAACCTTGAAATACTCCAAAAACTGGGGTTTAACCTAACCTTCTTTAGTCCCCTCGTTGATAAACACCTGCCTGAAGACGCCTGTGTAGTATATCTCGGCGGAGGATATCCCGAGCTTTACGCCTCACAACTTAGCGATAACAGGAAAATGATACAAAGCATCAGGAAATTTCATGAAAAAAACGGCTGGATTTACGCGGAATGCGGCGGGCTAATGTATCTCGGAGAAGAACTCGAAACCACTGAAGGGGAACGGTTCCGCATGTGCGGCATATTTCCTTTCAGGACGCGAGTTTTACCTCGCTTGAAGAGCCTTGGCTACGTCGAAATAGAACCAATCGAGAACTTCTTGTTTTTAAACAAAGGAACTCCCATTCGCGGACATGAATTTCACTACTCGGAAATTTGCAAGATGAGAGATAACGTAAAGAACATCTATACCAGCAAGCCCAAAGAAAAAAGCAGCGGCTACAGGGTGAAAAATACCCTTGCAAGCTATGTGCATTTGCATTTAAGTAGGCTTATCGCTTAAGAAATCAATCTCCACCGAAAGATTACCCAAACCAAGAAAGCCTCGCCTTCAAGAAAAAGTAAAGCTCAGTCATTGCGATCCCGCACCCACTTCCTGCAAATTGTAGGAGCAATGGCAAATAGTCGTATTTGAAGTAGGTGCGGGATCGCAATGACTGAATGTTGCAAATGCTTTTTGGGATCCATAGTCAGGGGCAGGCTCGATCCGGCATCCGGCCAGAGAATCCTGGATCCCGGCTCTACGCTTCGCTCCGGCCGGAATGACGATTTGTAAGCCTCCGGGGAAATGACGATTCGATCCGCAACAATTCATCCCCCACGGTTAAAACCGTGGGAACATAGGCCAATAACCACTACAGAACCGACTCATCGGTTTCTCGTATCTCGCAATACTACAAACTCCCACCAAAAGAGCTAGGCACCACACCACCAAAAGCATTATTGAAGCCGCACCAGTACCCTAATAAATACCAGCTCTAGACAATCACGAATTTAACCCACGGTTTTAACCGTGGGAACATAAGCCAATAACCACTACAGAACCGATTCATCGGTTTCTCATATCTCGCAACACTACAAACTCTCCCCACAGGAGGTACCCTCCCCATATGAGAGACAGAATAATCAATGTTGCACCAATCCCATGAGAAATACCTGCAAACAGATGATCGTACCTGACGAGCCCCGTTTCCTTTAATATGAATTCCCAGTCATGAAACCCGTAAGGAGCCGTGGCACCCGTGTTTCCACCTAAAAGCGGAAGGCTAAGAGAACGGGCATCATTTATGTATGGGGCAAGGTCGATGAAATTTTCCCCGAGCCACCAGAGACAAAATGCGGCAGCGAAGGTATCTCTTGTCCGGAGAAGAAACACCCCGAGGCATATAAGCGGCATTAACAACTGTCCGAGGCTCCCGCCCAGGGAATGTAGCAGACGTCCGAAGGGTCGAAAAACGAGATGGCCGGCTTCGTGGAAAGGCAGGTTAACCAGGTGCCAGAGAGATTCCATGGGATAAACGGACCCTACTGATGTAAATACAAACTTTAATCCCCACACGAGCAAAACAACAAAAACCAGTACCCTTCCGGCAAAAGAAGGCGTACTGGTTTCAGATCTCTCGTGGAAAAGGATATCTTTAACCGACTCCCATGCGTCGCTGTTCATGCGTTTTAGAATACTCCCCTATAAACATGTAACGCTTTAGCGTGTCTTAATTCTGACAGTATCGCAAAAAATCTCCTGTTTTGTCATTGCGAGCGAAGCGAAGCAATCTCACTGATTATGGGGTAAGACCTGAGTAGGAACTGATGGATTAAGGAGTAAAGCAGAAGCTGATTAATCCATAATGCTCAATCCTCAATCTCTTGCTGATGAGATTGCCGCGTCTCCCACACCCACTTTAAGCCATACATCTTGATATTAAGACGAAAACATTGTCATAAAGTGGGTGTGGGATCCTCGCAATGACCGGTTTTAGGAATTTTTACGAAACCATCAATCTTTGTCCTGAGTTTTAGTTGCGGCTTCGCTGCCTTAGGTTGTTCCCTTCTGTTTCTTTTTTACTCCCTTACAATAATCGTGGACATACCCATGCCACCGCCGACACACAGAGTTGCAAGACCTACTTCGAGATCCCTTCTGGCCATTTCGTACATCAATGTAATTATAATTCGCAGCCCCGTACAACCCACAGGATGACCGAGGCTAATGCCACTTCCGTTAACATTAGTAATTGATCTATCCAGACCAAGACCCCGCTCGCAGGCAATGTATTGAGCTGCAAAGGCCTCGTTAAGCTCAATAAGCTGTATATCCTTAAGGGTCATGCCTGCTTTTTTTAGAACCTTTTCAGTTGCAGGCACGGGTCCGTAACCCATGTAGTGAGGATCCACACCGGCAACGGCATGAGCCAGGACCTTTGCCATGGGTGTCAAGCCAAGTTCCTTTGCCCTTTCACGGGTCATGATCACAGCTGCCGCTGCACCGTCATTTAAACCAGACGAATTTCCGGCCGTAACCGTACCATCTTTCTTAAACACGGGTTTAAGCTTTGCCAGATCTTCAAGCTTTAGCCCAAACCTCGGGTGCTCATCCTGTTCAAAGATATGCTTTTTACCCTTTTTCTCGGGCACCTCAATGGGAACTATCTCGTCCTTGAATTTGCCGGCTTTTATTGCTGCCTCGGCCTTATGCTGACTCTCAAGCGCCAGCTGATCTTGATCCTCGCGGCTGATGCCGTACTTTTCAGCTAGGTTTTCCGCAGTTTGTCCCATTATAATAGGATCGCCAAGAAGCCTGCTTCCAGAGTGAAGCATTTCCCACAGGGCATCGGTTGCTTCATGGTTCATGAGACGCATACCCCAGCGGGCAGTACTTAAGTAATATGGAGCCGAACTCATTGATTCTGTTCCAGCCACAAGGACGATATCGGAGTCTCCGCATTTTATCTGTTGCACACCAAAATTCAGCGCCTGCATTGAAGATGCACACTGTCTCTGAATTGTGACGGCGGGAATTTCAACAGGAAATCCTGCAAAAAGCGCAGCGGTGCGCGCGGTGTTAGCTTCATCAAAAGCCTGGACGCAGTCACCTACAATAATGTCACTCAATAGAGCCGGATCCAGCCCGTTTGCACGGTTCAAAGCTTCTTTCATAACGTGCGCTGCAAGATGAGATGCTCTCAGATCCTTCAACGATCCGCCAAATTTCCCGATGGCAGTTCTTGCAGCAGACACTATTACTATATCTTGTCCGTTTACCATACCTAAACTCCTATTAAAGGGTCCTCGAGATTACAAGCCTCTGGATTTCATTGGTGCCTTCGTAAATTTGCGTTATCTTTGCATCTCTCATCATTCTTTCTACGGGGAATTCCTTAATATAACCATACCCACCAAGAACCTGCACGGCTTCAGTGGTGACCCACATTGCCACATCGCTGCACAAACATTTTGACATGGAACTCATTCTGATCTGGCTGGGGGTCAGCCTGCTCATATCCTTGGGTAACTCCTGGAACACCGCACAGGTCTTGTACAACAGCTGTCGTGCCGCTTCAATTTTCATGGCCATGTCGGCCAGTTTAAAACCGACACCCTGGTGGTTTATAATTTGAGTACCGAATGCTTCTCTATCTTTGGCATAATTCACAGCATATTCCATGGCTCCTGCCGCTATCCCAAGCGCCTGGGCTGCCACAGCAGGACGTGAAAAATCAAGGGTTTTCATCATTAAGTGAAAACCCTGGCCGTCTTCTCCAAGAAGGTTTTCTGCCGGAACCCTGCAATCTTCGAATACAAGCTCCACGGTGTTAGACCACCTTATACCCATCTTGTTTTCTTCCTTACCAACGGAAAATCCTGGAGTATCTTTTTCAACAACAAACACACCCGCATTTCTGTGCATTGGCTTTTCCGGGTCAGTAACGGCATATACAGTTATAACATCCGCCACGCCACCGTTGGTGATAAAGGTCTTGGTACCATTAATTATGTACGAATCTCCATCTTTTACCGCTCTACACCGTAGCCTGGCAACATCAGAACCTGCCACCGGTTCTGTGAGGGCAAAAGCGGCAAGAAATTCGCCGGAAGCGAGTTTCGGCAAGTATTTTTTCTTCTGATCTTCGTTCCCGGCAAGCATTATGGGCAACGAACCAAGCTCCTGGTCAGCAAGTAGAAGCCCACAAGCAGCATCAACCTTTGATAGTTCTTCTACAGCAATCGCAAGGGCCAGCATACCTGCCCCGGAACCACCATATGCCTCGGGAAAATCAATGCCGTAGAGACCGTTCTCCCTCATAAGCTCAACCATCTCCCACGAAAACTCCCCCTTCTCATCCCGTTCAATTGCTCCGGGAGCAACTTTTTCCTTAGCAAGACGGCTTACCATGTCTCGAAGCATCCTCTGTTCTTCTGTTAAATCGTACTGCATGACTTTCCTCCTATTGGAAAAAGACAGGTTATTTCAATCTTCGCTAGCAGGGTTGAAGGCACCCTTTGAAAAGGAGCGCCTCCATGACTTAAAACTCTGACAACCACTACTTCGCATAGTCATAGAAACCCTTGCCACTCTTTCTGCCCAGATAACCGGCACGTACCATTTTTCTGAGAAGAGGCGCCGGTCGATACTTATCTTCGCCTAACTCTTTGTGCAAACCTTCAAGAACAAGCAACAGGGTATCAAGCCCAACCAGATCGGCAAGAGCGAGGGGTCCGATTGGATGATTCGCCCCCAGAACCATGGCCTTATCAATATCTTTTGCAGAAGCAATTCCTTCCGCATAGACGAATATTGCCTCGTTTATCATGGGACAAAGGATCCTGTTTACTGCAAATCCCGGCGCTTCCGCTACTTCAATGGGTGTTTTCCCTATTTTCTCTACCAGTTCTCTTGCAATATTAAAGGTTTCATCGGAAGTTAGAAAACCCCTTATGATCTCCACAAGCTTCATAACGGGGACCGGGTTAAAGAAGTGCATTCCAATTACTTTTTCAGGGCGTTTCGTTACCGAAGCGATCTCCGTTATGGAAAGGCCGGAAGTATTTGTAGCGAGTATCGCATCACTCTTGCATAGTTCATCGAGTTCCTTGAAAACCTGCTTCTTTACATCCATAACTTCGATGACTGCCTCAATAACTAGGTCCACATCATCAGTAGCCTCCTTCATATCGGTGGTACCCTTGATTCTCCCAAGAATCGCCTCTGCATCACCAGATGTCATCTTCCCTTTTGAAACGGCGCGGTCAAGATTCTTTTTAATTGCTGAAAAGCCTTTTTCAACGAACCGGTCTTCGATGTCCCTCATGTTAACTTCGTAACCTGCCGTTGCCAGCACTTGCGTGATTCCGGAACCCATGATCCCTGCTCCCAGTACACAAACTTTTTTGATTTTCATCTTGTCCTCCCTTTACTTTTTTGGTGATTAAAGTTCCCTGTTACCATTTTTGCAAAATCGACAAAAACCCGTGGGCGAGCTTCCGGATACTTGTCTCGTTTTCCCTTAACAACCCCTGTACCGCAACCCCTTGAGACGCACCAATGAAAGCTATGGCTGCTGCTCTAGGATTTTTAACCCGGGGATGTCCGTCAAAAACCCTAGCAAGGGAATTTACGAAATCCTCGTATACCTGTTTTATCCGCCTTTCTATCTTTGGGTTGGCTCCTGCGAATTCCGTGGCAAGAGAAGCTAGGCAGATTGTTGCCTCGGGTTGCCTTTCAAAGTGATCACACATCAGGTTCACTATTTCCTCGATAACCGTAAACCCTCTCCCGGCCATCTTCTCCAAGTGTTCAGAGTATAGCACGATCCCCCGTTGAAGGCGTTCGATCACCGCATTCAATAAGGCTTCCTTGCTTGGAAAGTAGTGAAAAAGTGCTCCAGAAGTAAGACCTACCGCAGTACAGATATCGGAAATGGTGGTTTTGTGATAACCCTGCCTGGCAAAAAGCTTGGTTGCTTCAAAAAGAATTCTATTCCTGGTATTCTTTGCCTGCTGTTTTCGGGAAAAGTGATTTTGTGGTCGCATACGGTTTACATAGCACATACTATGTAAAATGTAAAGGCTGAAATCTGTACCTTACCTTTGATCGCTGTTTCATCACCACCTAGGGGAAGGGCTCAGAAGAAAATGCCCGAAACAGAACTAATTTCTTTTAAACCCT